>DATMKA010000031.1:0-5070 GCA_035553595.1 Thermoplasmatota archaeon
CCCAGTGTCCCATGGTGGCCCATGGTGCTCCCTGCGCTCCCTCAGGCGGTGAGCTTGCGGACCTTCCCTTCCGCCGCCTGGAGCGTGGCGTCGCCCTTCGCGAAGTGGAAGCGGATGAGGCTCCGCCCGAGCTCGGGCCGCGAGAAGAAACTGCTCCCGGGAACCCCTGCAAGCCCCACGTCCTTCACGAGCCACTCGGCGAAAGCGCGGTCGTCGCGCTTGGCCTCGGCGGGGGCCTTCACGTCGCGGAAGTCGCTCAGGACATAGTAGGCGCCCTCCGGGGCCTGCACCCGGAAGCCGGCCTTCTGCAGCACGCCCACGAGGTAGTGGCGCTGCCGGTCGTATTTCGAGAGGAGGTCCCGATAGTACGTGTCGGGAAGCTTGAGGGCCGCCGCGACGCCCTGCTGGAGCGGGTGGGGCGCGCCCACGGTGAGGAAGTCGTGGACTCGGCGGAGGGCGACGCTCATCACCTCGGGGGCGAGGAGCCAGGCCACGCGCCACCCCGTGGCGCTGAACACCTTGCTCGCGCCCTGGATGGTGATCGTGCGCTCAGCCATCCCCGGGAGGGTCGCGAGGCTCACGTGGGGCCGCCCGTCATAGGTGAGGAAGTTGTAGATCTCATCGGTGACGGCCACCACGTCGTGGTCGACGCAGAGGTCGGCGATCACCTTCAGCTCCGCGCGCGTGAGGACCTTCCCGCTCGGGTTGTTGGGGGTGTTGACGATGATGGCCTTCGTCTTCGGCGTGAAGGCGGCCTTGAGTTCCTCCTCGTCGAAGCAGTACCCGCGGTCGGGGTACAGGGAGACGAAGCGGGGCTTCGCGCCCGAAAGGACGGCGTCGGGGCCGTAGTTCTCATAGAAGGGCTCGAACACGATGGTCTCGTCGCCGGGGTTCACGAGGGCGAGCATGGCCGCCATCATGGCCTCCGTGGCGCCGCAAGTGACGGTGACGTTCTTGTCGGCATCCACCTGGAGGCCGTCCCGGCGGCTGTAGTCCACGATGGCCTGCCGCAGCGCGGGGGTGCCCCAGGTGACGGCGTACTGGTTGTGGTCGCCGTCCAAGGCGGCCTTGGCGGCCTCGATGGCTTCCCGGGGCGGGTTCCAGTCGGGGAAGCCCTGGGCGAGGTTCACGGCGCCATGCTGGTTCGCAAGCCGCGTCATGCCCCGGATGACCGATTCGGGGAAGAGGTGGACCCGCTCGCTGAGCCTGGGGTCGTTGAGGCGGTGGGACATGCGGCCGGGATGCCCCCCGCGGAAGAAGAGGGTTTCCGTGGAGAAAGCCGTTTTACCCAGGGGCGCTATCGGGGAGTGGATGCCCTCCACGCTCCTGGACCCCCTCCGGATTGGCTCGGTCACGGCGAAGAACCGCTTCTACCGGGCCCCCGTCCTCGAGGTGGCGCCCCAGAACGAGGGCGCAGCCCGCATCCTCCGCCGCGAGCTCGAGCCGAGCGCTGCCGCCGGGTGCGGCCTCGTGTTTCAGGGGGCTTCGCTCGTGACGCCCACGGGGGGCCGCACGGCGCCGGGGCTTCTCCGCATCCACGACCGCGACTTCGTGCTCTCCCTGAAGCCCGCCGTGGACGCCGTCCACGAGCACGGGGCGCTGATTTTCTGCCAGATGGGACATGGCGCTCTGCAGACCATGGAGACGTGGCACAAGGAGTATCGGGACACGCACCCGGACGTGGAGACGCTCGCCGTCAGCAAGCCGCCCTGGTGGTTCCGCCTCCTCACCCGGACCCCCGTCCTCAAGATTCCCCGCCTGCGCGTGTTCACGACCGAGGAGCTGCACGGCCTCGCGAAGGCCTTCGGCCGCAGCGCGGGATACCTGATGGAGGCGGGATACGATGGGGTGCACCTCGCCGGCGCGAACGCGAGCATCTTCCAACAACTCTGGAGCCCGGTGTTCAACCGCCGCACCGACGAGTTCGGCGGCCGCACCCTGCAGGAACGCGGCGAATTCCTCCGGGTTGTGGTCCGCGAGATCCGCCGCCACACCCGCCCCGACTTTCCCATTGTTGCAAAGGTTCCCGCCGAAACCCACGCCCCCTTCTTTGTACGGAAGGCGCTCACGATCCGGGACGGCGTCGAGATCGCCCGTATCTGCGAAGAGGCAGGCCTGGACGCGGTCGTGCCAGTCACCGTGGGCGTCACCCGCGACCAGTCGGTTGCCCGCGGCAACTTCCCGGAGATTGCGTGGACCGACCCCCGCTGGCAGCAGGGGTACGAGCGCGTCCTCGGCTCCCGCCGCCGGGTGCGCCTCATCCGCACCGCCAACCGTGCCGCGGCCCGCCTCCTCCCCTTCGAGCCCGTGTGGAACGAGGGCTTCTTCTCGGAAGTCAAGAAAGCCGTCTCCATCCCCGTGCTCGCGGAGGGTGGCATCCGCACCCGCGCGGAGATTGACCGTCTCCTGCGCGAGGGCAAGTGCGACATGGTGGGCATGGCGCGCCCCTTCTACGCGGAGCCCCATCTCGCGGCCCGCATCCTCCACGATGCAAAGGCGGAGGCCTTGTGCGCGAACTGCAACAACTGCACCATCCCGCAAATCACGGGCGCAACCGGGGTGTGCCGTACACCCGCCATCCTGCAAAAGCGCGGCGAGCTGCAGCGCGCAGGGGCTTACGACCTCACCGCTTCCGGTTCAGGTTCCCGCGAGTAAGCCCCAGGATGACGGCGCTTGCCCAATCGATGAGCCACGCAGGCGTGATGGCCCTGAAAGGCATCCCGAGACGCGGTAGCGGGCCCACGACGCGGCGGCGACGCGGGAAGGCAGAGGTGGCCTGGCGGACGATGACGCGGGCTACCGTCTCGGGCTTCACGCCGCGGTCGAGGAGCTCCATCACCTTCGCGGCGCGGCGGTGCGCGCGCAGGTAGGGGCTCCCGGGCGCGTTGCGGGGCTCGAAGGTGCCCTTCACGCGCCCCGAGAACTGGGTGGTGACGGGCCCGGGCTCGATGAGGGTGACGCGGATGTTCCAAGGGCGCACCTCCACGCGGAGCGCGTCCGCCGCGGCCTCCAGGGCGTGCTTGCTCGCGGAATAGGCGCCTAGGTAGGGGACGCTGAGGCGGCCCACGACGCTCGAGGTGAAGAGGATGCGGCCCCCGCCCGCTTCGCGCATGGCGGGGAGCAGGAGGCGCGTGAGCTCCATGTGGCCGAAGACGTTCGTCTCGAACTGGCGAAGCCAGGCCTCGCGGCTCGTTTCCTCGATGGGCCCCATCTCGCCGTAGCCCGCGTTGTTCACGAGGACCGTGGGCGGGCCCTCGCGGAGGGCCGCGGCGGCGCACGCCGCCACCGAGGCGGGGTCCGCCATCTCCAGAGGGATCGCCACGAAGCCTTCTGCTTGGAGGCTCACGAGGTCCTCGGTCTTGCGGGCGGTGGCGAGCACACGGAAGCCCTGCGCTTTGAAGCGGCGCGCGGCGGCGCGGCCGATACCGGTGCTTGCGCCCGTGACGAGGACGACGGTCCCGCTCATCAAGGGGACGAAAAGAGGTCCGGGGTTAAGCGGGTTGCGGGTTTCCCGCTCCCCCGGACAAGGGCTTAGCCGAGGAGGGGGTTGCACATCGTGCGGGCGCCGAGGACACGGATCTGGTGACCCTCCTGGCACTCCGCGTAGGCGAAAACCTCGCCGCTCATGGGGCTGCAGGGGGCCTCGGGGCGGCCGATGATGACGGTTGAGCCACCCACGAAGATCCACTCCTCGGTGAGGCATTCGAGGGTTTCCATCGCGCCATCGATCACCTTGGAGGTGCACGTGCGCGTGTCCCCGACGGCCCGCTGCTCAACGCAGGTGCCGTCGGGCGTGAACGTGTCCCAGCAAACGATGTCGTTGATCTCGACGCACCCGCTCGCGGTCGCGGTGGGGGCGGTCAGGGCGATGGTCGAGGTGATAATCATGAGGGTCAGGAAGACAGCCTTCATGAGCTCACCTTAAGGGAGGGCATGCTTGATGCAGGGGCTGCCGTCGACGTTGCGCCAGAGGAGCCACACCTTGACGCCGCCGTTGTTGCACTCCTCGACCTCGACCGCGTCCTGGGCCCAGTCGACGCGGGCCTCGATCTCGTCGCGGACCTCCTGGACGCACGTCACTTTGGAGCCGTAGTGGTAGACGCAGCGGTTGCCGCTCGTCTCGAGACACCACATGTAATCGTCGGTGCAGATGGTCTGGGGAACGTTGGGCCCTGCGCTGGCGGGGACGGCGATGGCGAAAACGGTCGCGCTCACAAGAAGCGCGGCAAGTCCTACACTCTTCATGATGATGTCCTGCCCGGGAAAACCCGGGCAGAGACACAACCATCACGGGTGATTTAGGGTTGGGCAGGCAGTGGTTTGCGGCAAGGTCGAGTCTGCCGCAAACCAGGGCTTGCGGCAAGACTTCGCTTGCACTTAAGCGCCGCCCGCCTCGTCCGCGTCGGTCTTCACGAGGGGCTTCCACCCGAGGTCGAAGGCGCTCTGGTCGCGCACGATCACGGGCAGGTGTACCTCGCTGAGGGCGTCGCCGCCCACGGTCACGCGGATGATGCCGCCGCTCGGGTTGGGGATGGGGTCGAGGCCGGGCTCGCCCTCGCTCTCCTGGCTGATGACGAGGTGGATGCTGTGGCCCTTCGCGACGAGGTAGTCGAGGGCGAAGAGCTCCATCTTGACCTCGAGGGGCATGCCGGGCACCACGGGGCGCATCTGGCCGTCGCCGGCCGCGAAGCGGAGGTCCATGGCGGCGTGGCCGATGCGGGTCTCGGTCTTGCCGTCGTAATCGTAGAGGGTGGCGAAGAGGTGGCCGCCGGGACCGCTCGGGATGGCGGTGAGGTGGACGCGGGGCATGCCGCTGAGGCGCAGGTCCTCGGCGAGGGGCTCGGTCTCGAAGTGGATGCGGCTCATGGGGGCCGAGGGGGCACCCATCCTGTGGGCGAGACCGCCGTATCCCACGAGGGGAGCGAGGGGGAAGCTGCCACTCTCGCCAGGCTCGCTGCCGAGGCTGCCGTCGGCGCTGATGTAGAGCGTGGTCCAGTTGGCGTCAAGGGGCGGGAAGGCGTTCTGGGGCTCGACGCGCCACACGCCCTGGGCGTCCTCCACCTCGACGGC
>DATMKA010000032.1:0-6910 GCA_035553595.1 Thermoplasmatota archaeon
CTACCGCCAAGCCTCCCCCGCTTGCACCCCAAAGCGACCCAGGCAGAACGTCCGAGTCCCGCCGCCCTCACCTGCTGCGGCCTCATGCAGCATTGCAGGGGAGAACTGAGCGAGGATGAACCAGAAGGGGCGCGGTCGGCCCTGGGATGCGGCGGCGCAATGCCCTCCAACGGAGACCTGCAGAATCGGGAGGAAAGGGGGGCTGTCAGGCAAGGCGGGCCGCGCCACTGAGGCATTGATGGCGCTGCAACCTCCTCGCCCGACAGGGGCCCTAATCGAGGGGGAGGTTTAGCCCTTCTCGCTCAGGCGCTTGACTCGCGCGGAACCAGTTCGAGGCCGTGAATCGATTCGATGCGAGGCCCCGCACCTGGGCGCGCGGGCCGCGCCCCACTTCAAGAATTGTCAAACGGATGGTCCAATGGGGCTAAGCCCCACCCTGGGGATCGTGTTAGCATGGGATGGATGCCGACTCCTGAGAGCCGCCGCCGAGACGCCGAGGTTGCCGCCGCCATCGCCCACAACGTGTACCTCTTTGCGCTGGACCGCTTCCTGGCGGCCCGGGGCGGGGAGCGGCCGGCAGCCACGGCCTTTCTCGGGGAGGCCCTCAGCAACCTGCACGCAACCCAAGCCGAGCTGCGCTCCCGCAGGCACGGAAACGCGTGACCGGGAATAGCTCGCCGGACAGCGCGCCCCTGCAACCAACGGGTTGCAGAACCCCTGCCTACAAGCAGGGTCCTACCCCCAGAGCCTGCATGGCAGCCCCAACCATCGAGCTCGTCCCGGGCCTC
The DNA here is from genome assembly GCA_035553595.1 of Thermoplasmatota archaeon. GTDB lineage: Archaea > Thermoplasmatota > SW-10-69-26 > JACQPN01 > JAJPHT01 > DATMKA01. The sequence goes on from DATMKA010000032.1 coordinate 789, forward strand.
CCCGTTGAGACCGCGGGTGAGCGCGCCATGCGTGCCGCCCTGATCTCCCTCAAGGCCGCCGAGCGCCGTTTCTCCCTCGCGGAGCAGTTCCTCGGTGAGGCCCCCCTGGCGGAACGTGCCTTGGCCCTTCGCGAGCACAAGGAAGCGGAGATGGCTCTCCTCAACGCCCGCCTCCACGTCGAGCACCTTCGCCGGCTGACCTGGTAGTCCCCACCCGAGCGCTCGGGGACGGGGCCGTCCCAGAACAGACACCCCTTGGAGACCGCCTCCAGGAGCGCCCGTCCGCCCCCAGGCTGGACACTGCCTCCCAGGCCTCGGCGAGCAGGATACCCGCTCCCGGGCGGATGGCGCCGCCGGGGAAGGCCGCCAGAGGGACCGCAAAGGCCGCGGGGAAACCAGCGAGGAGCACTGATCAAGCCTGCGCAACGCGGCCGAGGGCCTGGAGAAGGTCCGCGGGGTGGAAGGGCTTGGGCACGTAGCCGTCGAAGGCAAGCCGCCGCTCCAGGTCGGGGACATTGATCGCGGCCGTGAACAGAAGCAGGGGGATTCCGCCCACCACGGGATCCTGCCGGAGTTCGGCCAGGTGCTCCTCCCAACGCAGGCCCGGCATGTTGTAGTCGTGGAGCACCACGTCCGGGCGGAGGGACCGCATCGCGCCGAGCACCCTGCGGTGATCGGTCACCACGAAGGCCTCGTGCCCCAAGGCTTCGAGCAGCTTCTTCGTGGACTCCGCGAGGGGAAGATCATCATCGACGATGAGGACGCGAGCCAGCAGTGCACCCGTTTCCCTAAGAGGGTGGCCCATGGATAAGGGGGCGGCATGCGCAACCGCCCGGATGCGGAAGGGCCTCCCGCCACACGAGGAGGGAGGAGGCGCGAGACCCCGCAACCAGCGTCCCGCCCGCCCGTGGGGAAGGCCGGCTCGTGCGACAAGGGACCGGGACGGGAGCCTTCATGACCCCTAGGTTCCCTTGGAGCGCCATGAGTTCCCCCGTGAGCGGCCAGACGCTGGTCGCTTCCACGCCCGCCGAGGCCGCCGCCGTCCGCCTCACGCGTCTCGTGATGGGCGCCGCTTCCGCGTTCCTCATCGAGCTCGACCTCCAAGGCGCGCGCGTGCTCGCCGCCACCGAGCAAGCGCCCCCATTCCTTCCCCTCGCGGGGCTCCCGGCAACGGAGGCCTTCCACACGCCGCTGCAGCTCGTCGTCGTCCCCGACACCCAGGTGGAGCCTCGCTACCGCGCCCACCCCCTCGCGGCGGGAAGCTGGGGCGCGCGAACCGTGGCCGCCATCGGGATTCCTGGCCGCGCGCCCACGGCGCTCCTTGCGCTCTCGCGGGAGCCCCACGGCTTCACCCGTGCCCAGCTCGAGGCTTTCCAGATGGTGGCGGAGCAGATGGGCGCCTCCAGGGTGGCGCAAGAGACGGCGAGGGACCTGGAGCGACGGCTCGAGAACGCCCTTGCCCTCAACGTGCAGTCCGTGGCGAGGCTTGGCACCTGGGAGTGGGACTTCCGCACCGGGCAGGTCACGTGGTCCGCGGAGCTTTACCGGATTTACGGCGTCACCCCGGCGGAGTACACGCCCACCTACGAGGGGTACCTTCAGAAGGTGCATCCTGACGATCGAGCCCACGTGAAGACCGTGACAGAACAGGGCTTCGGGTCGCGCAAACCCTACAGCCACCACGCGCGCATCCTCCGCCCGGACGGGACGCTGCGGCACCTCCACACCTGGACCAACCCGGTGCTCGACGATGACGGGAACGTGATCCGGCTCATCGGCGTCTGCCAAGATGTCACCGAGCGCGCCCTCGCGGAGGAGGCCGCGCGCCGCGCAACGGAGCAGACAGTCCGAATCTACGAGAGCATGACGGACGCCTTCTTCGCCGTGGACCGCGACTGGCGCTTCATTTACATGAACCCGATCGCGCACCGCATGCGCGCCACCCTCACCTGGGAGGAGCAGAAGGGGAAGCGCCTGTGGGACATCTACCCCGACCTCGTGGGCACCAAGTTCTGGACCGAATACCACCGGGCCATGGAGACGGGGCAGCCCGTGAGCTTCGAGGAGCGCTACCCGAGGATGGACCGCTGGTTCGAGGTGAACGCCTACCCCTCCGCCGAGGGGCTCTCCGTGTACTACCGCGACGTGACCGCCCGCAAGCGCGCGGAGCTCGGTCAGGCCGAATCGGAGGCGCGGTGGCAGAGCCTGGTGGAGTCCATGCCCGCCTCCATCATCCTGGTGGACCGCGAGGGGATTGTCCAGTTCCAGAACCGCGTGCGGCCGGAGACCGCCCACCTGAGCGTCGTCGGCAAGAGCGTCTACGATTTCGTGGAACCCGACCAGGCGGTCCGCCTGCGTGAGGCCTACGTGCGCGCCTTCGAGGGCAAGACCACCACCTTCGAGCTGCCCGCGCGCCGGGGGAACGGAGCCACTGCCTGGTTCCGGACGAGCATCGGCCCCGTCCTCCAGGACGGGAAGGTGCGCCATGCCATCGCGCTCAGCGAGGACATCACGGAACGCCGCCAGGCCGACGAGGCGCTTCGCGCGAGCGAGGAACGCCTCCGCACCGTCGTCACGGGAGCGCCCCTTGTGGTGTGGAGCGTGAACCCCAGCGGCACCTTCACCCTTGCTGAAGGGAAGGGGCTCGAGGTGCTCGGCCTCTCCCCTCGGGGCCTCGTGGGCAAATCCATCTTCACGGTGTACGCGGGCCATGCCGACCTCCTTGCGGACGTCAAGGCCGCCCTCCAGGGAGAAGCCCGCTCCTCCATCATCACCCTCGGGGAGGTCACCTTCGACTCCCGCATGACACCCCTCCGGGACGACATGGGGCGCGTCGTGGGCGTCATCGGCGTGGCCACCGACATCACGGAACGCCGCCGTGCCGAGCAGCGTCTCCTCGAACTGACAGCGCTCACCCAAGAGATCTTCGACAACGTTCCCGCAGGGGTTGTCCACCTTGATGCCGAGGGACGCATGACGAGGATGAACCGGTACTTGCGCGAGATCGTGGGGTTCACCACGGCCGAGATTCCGTCCCACCTCCGCACCCCCATCACGGACATGCCGCAGGTGCAAGGGAACCCCATCCTCGCGGAGGGGCTGAAGGAGCTGTCCCGCGGAAGACCCTTCTACAACCTCGAGTTCGCGACCCCGCCCGGTCAGGGCCAGTACTTCGTGTTCAACATCTCCGCGGTGCCCCTGCTCGAGACCCCCTCGAACGGCGACGTGCCGACCATGAAGGGCGCGATCCTGCTCGTCCGGGACATCACCGCGAGGAAACAGGCCGAGGCGGAGCTCGAAGCCTCCCGCAAGCAGCTTGCGATGACGGAGAAGCTGAGCGCCCTCGGCACCCTAGTCGCAGGCGTGGCCCACGAGATCAACAACCCCCTCGCGTTCATGAAGGGGACGGCGCAGATCATCGAGGAGACGCTGACCGAGGCCCTGCAGACGCCCGGCCTTCCGGAGGCGGCGCGCGAAACCATCCGGGACGCGCTCCGCAACGACGAGGTGATCCTCCAGGGCATCGAGCGGATCGCGCACATCACGAAGAGCCTGAAGGCGGTGGCCCGCGCGAGCACCGGCGTCTTCGCGCCCGAGGACGTGAACGCCCTCGCGGAGAGCGTTCTCACTGTGGCAAGCCCCCGTGTCCCGCGCGCGCTCCGCGTGGAGCGGGACTTCCGTGCCCGGGCGCTCGCCCGGGGCTCGGGCGCGGAGATTAGCCAAGTGCTCCTGAATCTCGTGCTGAACGCCGTGGAAGCCATGGGAACCCAGGAGGGCGGGAAGCTCACGCTCCGCACCTATGACGACCGGGACCACGTGGTGGTGGAGGTGCAGGACACGGGGCCCGGTATCCGGCCTGAGGACGAGCACCGCATCTTCACCCCCTTCTTTACCACCAAGGCCCAGGGCACGGGGCTCGGGTTGTCGGTGAGCTACCGCATCGTGGAGGATCACGGCGGCAAGCTCACCTTCACCACCGAGCCCGGTCGGGGCACCACGTTCCGCATCACTCTCCCGAAGGCCTAGGCCCCGGGAGGGCTGGGGGCTGCGACAAGCCCGTGGAAGGAAGCAAGGACGGGGCGAGGCGAGGGCGCTCCCGGAGCCTCGCGCTCCGGCCCCTCCCAGGCTCTTCCCCCGCCTGGCATCCTAGTGCCCACACCCTATCAAGAAGTGCCTAAAGCCTTATCTTGGGAACCCCCACATGGCGAGGCATGGCCTTCATTCGCGTGAAGCAACGGGGCGGCCGCCGCTACGCCTACCTGGTGGAATCCGTGTGGGACCCCGAGGCGGGAAGCCCCCGCCAGCGCGTCCTCACCTACCTTGGTCCCGCCGACCACGTGAACCCGAAAGACGTCCCCGTGGAGCACCGGAAGGCCCCCGCCGTGGTGCGCTGGCTGAAGGAGAACGCCACCCAGGCCGCCGCGGCCTACGAGACCGACCTCGGCGCCCACCGGGAACGCCTGCGCGCGGCGCTCCTCGCCCTCGACCGCGACCAGATCGCCGAGGAAACGGCCCGCACCCTCCACAAGGTGGGCCCCTGGGTGTTCCTCGAGGAGGTCGCGACGCCCCTCCTGCGAGGCATCGGGGAGGACTGGTACGAGGGCCGCATCACGCCGGTGCAGGAGCACCAGGTCACGCGCGGGGTCGCCCAGATCGTGAACGGCCTCCGCGAGGACAGCCTGAGGGATGGCGCGCGCCGCCGCGGCCCCCGCGCCACGATCCTGCTCGGCAACCCCGAGGGCGAAGCTCACGCCCTCGCGCTCGAGATTCTCGAATGCCGCCTTGCCGCCCTCGGCCACCGCACGATCGTGGTGAGCGGCGGGGTGCCGCGCCGCGACTTCGCCGTCCGCGCTCGCGAGCTGAAGGCGGACCTCGTGCTCGTGAGCGCCACCCTCCCGGGAAGCGCCGCGGAAGCGCTCCGGACGGCGGAGGCCGTGCTGGAGAAATGCCCCACGGCCCTCGTGGCCCTCGGTGGCCAGGCGTGGGCGCACGGGTCCCCGCCCCGGGACCTCGACCCCCGCATCCGCGTGGTGGGCGCCGCCAAGGCGGCCACCCTCGACGGGCTCGTGGAGGCGGCGCTCAACCGCGGCGCGACCGCGCCCTCAGCTTCCGGGTGACATCTGGTCAATGCGGCTCACTTCGAGGGCGTTCCGCAAGCGGTTGCGGAACCCCTCCCAGTCCTCGCCCGTGATGGCTTCCACGAGCTCCGCGCGGGCCTCGGGCTCGATGCCGAGGTCCACCGATTCGAGGTAGTCGCGGAACTCCTCGGGGGAGCTCACCTCCTGGAGGCGGCTGTGAACCCGGTTCATGGCGGGTTGGCTTGCGAGGGTGCGCGCAACGGAGGTGAGGAGGCCCACGGCGCGGTCGTTGGGGGACTGCTGCGTCATCTCACCCACCTCCGCCGGGATGGTAGACGTCCGCGAAGTCGAGCCAGTTGAGGTCCACGGCCTCCCGCAAGTGCTGGGGGCTCGAGAACTCGTCGATGGGGAGGCTCTTCACGATGGCGGCCGCGTCCACTCCCTGGCCCTCCACGCCAAGAGGCAGGGACGCATCCCCGAGGCAGGCCGCAAGCTCATCCCGCGAGATCGGGAAGGAGCACCCCTGGACGAGGCGCTCGAGGGCCTCGAGGGCCTCCACCCGCTGAGCAGAGGCCTCCGCGCCAGGGACCGATCCGGTTCCGCGCTGGGTTCTCATCCTTCGCCCCTTGGGGGATCGGGGGAATAGCGCTTGCGGCCCCAACCTCGCTCCCGCGGGCGCTCGCCCGCAGGGGTCAAGGACCCTTCCCGCCCCCTGGAGCGAGAGGTAAGCATATTTACCCGAAGCGATTTATCGCCCCTGCGGCACCCCAGGGTGCCGTCTCCATCTCATAGGTGACCCTCATGCCCGCCAAGATGTTCTGCCCCAAGTGCGGCAAGGCCCAGCGCTCCCCCAACCACCTCTGCCAGCCCAACATCATGAAGAACAAGGCGAAGGCCGCCAAGGCTGCCGCCGCCTCCGCCGCCCGCAGCAAGTAAGCTCGGGCAGCCCGGTCACCGTCTTCTTTTCGCCCTGGACGCGTCCAGGCTGAAGCCTTTCCCCGAGCAGCGGCACCGCCGCCGCGCGTTCCTCACGGTCCCGCCCGC
>DATMKA010000033.1:0-20363 GCA_035553595.1 Thermoplasmatota archaeon
GGGCGACGAGGAGGATGAGGAGCGCTGGGCGGGGCATGGGAATCGGCGCCGATTCTCCCGGGGGGTTAAGAAGGCTCGCCCGTCCCGCGAGGGGGTTTCCCCCGGCCCCTTACACGGGCGGGTGGCGGCGCCGCAGCATCCACACGGCCGCGAGACCCCCGCCAGCCCCGACGGTGGCGAACACGAGGCTCTCCAGGCCCGCCAGGGCTTCCGCCTCGGCAAGGAAGGCCGACCAGCCCGTCGCCGCGGCGACGCCCCCGCGCCCGGGGGGTGCCGCAGGCGCTTCCCGGTACGTTTCCTCGATGCCGACCGCGCGGTCCGGGCGCGGCGGGAGCACGGAGCGGGTCGTGAGGGTGAAATCCACCGGCGTAAGCAGGGGTGCCTCGGGGGTCGCCACGAGGGTCCAGTCGCCGGGCTCCAGCGGCCCGGGCGCCACCGTGAGGAGGAGGGAATCGCCCACGCGGGCCGCCTGGGTCCAGGGACCACGCACGACGCCATCCTTCTCGAGGCTCAGGCGAAGGTTGCCGCCCTCGGGCTGCCACACGAAGTCCACGCGCAGGTCGCGCGCTCCCGGTTTCACGGCCACGGGGATGCGGAGCGCGCCCCCCTCCGCGAGCTGGGGCCGGGGCGTCATCTGGAGGGTGCGGCCCGCGGCCGAGAGCAGGCGGCCCTCCACCCGCGTGATGTCCTCGCCGCCCGCGATGAGGATGTTCCCGTGGTCCTCAGGCTCGTCCCGGGCGAGATGGATGGCGTCGAGGGCATCCACGAGCCCGTGCCCATACTCAGGGTCGGGGCCGGGTTGGCCGAGGTCGATGGCGCTCTGCTTGAGCATCCGGATAATCTCCTGCGGCGTGAGGTCGGGGTTTGCCTCGAGCATGAGCGCCGCGAGGCCCGCCACCTGGGGCGCGGCCTGGCTCGTGCCGCTGAGGGCCTGATACTCCAGGTCCACGGGGCCGCCCGTGGGCTGCAGGGGGCTCGTGGCCTGGGTGGGGCTGCGGAGGCTCCACACCGCCGTGCCGTCCGCCACGAGATCGGGCTTCACCCAGGGGAGGTCGCGGCCGGTGCGCGCATCCACGGCGGGGCCGCGGCTGCTGAAGGGAGCGATCACGCCCGCGGCGTCGGTGGCGCCAACGGCGAGCACGCGCGGGTTCATGGCCTCGGCGCTCAGGGTGCGCGCGTTGGGGCCCTTGTTGGCGGCGCTGAAGATCACGAGGAGCCCCTCATCCACGAGGCGGTCCGTGGCCCGGACCACGGGATCCTCGGGGTCGTAGCGCGTGGCGCCGTCGGCGCGGCCCCAGGAATTCGTGACGATGCGGATCCCGAGCCGTTCACGGTTCTCCTGGATCCAGTCGAAGGCGGCGATGGCCGCGCTCGTGGTGAAGCTGCCGCTGAAATCGAGGCTCACGATCTCCACACCGGGCGCAAGGCCCCGGAAGCGGCCGCCGCTCGCGGCCCCGGACCCGCCGAGGATGCCGGCCACGTGAGTGCCGTGGCCTTGGGTGTCGGCGGGAGCCTCGATCCACTGGCCGTTGACGTACTTCAGGCTCGCCTTCACGCGACCCTGGAGGTCGGGGTGGCGTGGGTCGAGGCCGCTGTCCACGATGGCCACCGTCACGCCCTCCCCCGTGAGCCCCGTCTCCTCGGGAAGCCGCGTGGCCCGGATGAGGGCCTCGGCCCGCTCGAGGTGGAGCTCAATCGCGGCATCCCGGTCGACCCGCTCCACGTAGGGGCGGGCGGCAAGAAGCTGGAGCGCCGGCCCCGACACGTCCACGTGGGCCCCGGGAAGGGTCTCGTAGAACCGCGCGCCGGGCGCAAGCGCGAGGAAGTCTGCCCGCTCCCCGGCCGTGAGGGCGCGGCGGAAGGTCACCACATGGTCGCCGCCCACGAGGTCCCCCTGGCTGAGGGCGCTCCCGAGGGGGGCGAGCACGAGCCCGCCAAGGAGCACCAGGACTGCCACGAGGGGGGCGCGCGGGCGCGGGCGAAGCATTCGCTTCGCCTCTGCAGGAAGGGGGGTAAAAGAAGGCGGGGAAGGGCCCAGGGGCCCAACCGAAAAAGCAAGGGAGGAGATTCGAACTCCTGTGGGACAGATCTGCAGTCTGTTGCCTAACCGCTCGGCCACCCTTGCAGATGGATGCCTGAGGCTCGGCTACTATCGCAGCGTCACACTTATAGTTTTCCCACAGGCCCTCGGGGTTATCGGGCCACCTTCGCGCCCTCCTCCGCCTCGGCGGAGTCGGGAACGGCGCGGTGGCTCACGGCCTCGAGGAGGCCCACCAGGAGGTCCTGCCAGGGGCCGCGGTGGGGGCCGCGGGCGCCCGGCACGAGGTGGGCCTCCAGGCCGTGGGGGTGACGGGGGTTAAACGTGACTTCACCAAGGCCCGCCGCTCGGAAGAGCCGGGCCGTGGCGCGAGGAAGGCCCTGGGCACCCGCCTTCTCCTCGTCGAGGAGCCGGGCCGCGATGACCTCCCCGAGGGCGTACCCGGCCTCGCGGGGCCTCGCGGGAGAGCCGTGGGCGGCGTCCGCGCTCAGGGTTTCGCCGAGGAGGCGGAGGAAGGTGAGGGGGTCGTGGCCCTGGGTGGAGGCGACGCGGCGAAGGTCCTCCGGGAGAACGAAGGGCGCGCGGCCGGGAGGCGGGGAGGCCATGCCGCCTGGGGCCCCCGCCAGGGTGGTGAGGGTGGTCGCGAGGGCGGGATCGTTCGTCCACACCGCGACGTCGTCCCCCTGGTAGAAGTGCGCATCGTCGGGAATCGCGTGGGCGAGAAGCGCTTCCTTCCCATCGGCGCCCACGAGGGTCACGCCCGCGTGGGGCACCCGCGCTGCCGCGGGGGCCTGGTGGGTGACGTGCTTCGCGAGGCGGCGGAGACTCTCCTCGTTCTCAGGAGTGGCGGGCGCCACGAGCGTGACCGCGACACCGCGGCCCGTGGCCTCCTGGAGCGCGTCGAGGACGTGGACGAGGCGCCGGGGCGTCATGGCGGTGCCGTACACGAGGACGCGCTCGGTCGCGCGAAGGAGCATCTCCTGAATCTTGGTCTCCACGTTGCGGCGGCCCTTGAGGACGCTGAAGCTGCCGCGCTCCTCGAGGCTCACGTCGCCGCGGGGGCTGAACTCGCCCACGATCTCGCTCTTGCGGTCGCGAATGTACCCGAGGCGGCCCTGGTAGTCGTTCACGAGCTCCGAGAGGTAGAGCTCGATGTTGAGCACGCGGTAGCGCTTCGGGTGCTCGGGGATGATGTCGATGAGCCCCTTGTCGTGGAGCTGGTCAAGGGTGCTGTAGATCTTGCTCTTGGGAACGCGCGAGAGGCTTGCCACGTCCTTCGCGGGAGCGACCCCGAGGTCAAGGAGCGCGAGGTAGGCGCGGGCCTGGTACTCCGTGAGGCCGAGGGCCTTCAGCTTCTCAAGACGCGCGGGATTGATTGGCACGACGTTCCCCACTCCGCGCCCCCCGGGCGGCATGAAAGGGGTTCTGGTTCAGGCCTCGAAGGGGCCCCGCCCGCATCGAGGAAGGGGCGAGCGCCTGCACGGCTTCTCCCCCGCGCGTGCCTGCGAACCGCTTATTAGGGAATGCGGTTGAGAGCAGGAGCGGTCTGGAGTGGAGGACGCGTTGGCTCACAAGAAGGAAGACCTTCTCCAGTTAGATACCCGCCGCGCCATCTATGATTACGTCAAGCGCTGCCCGGGGGCGCACCTGCGCGGCGTCGAGCGGGAGGTGGGCCTCCCCTTCGGGCAGGTCCTGTACCATCTCGACTATCTCGAACGGAACGGGCTCGTGGTGGCGAAGAAGGACGGGGGCTTCAAACGCTACTTTGTAACGAACCACATCGGCCGCAAGGAGAAGCAGTTCCTCAGCATGTTCCGTCACGACCTTCCCCGCAAGGTCGCCATCCTGCTCCTCCTCAACCCGGGGCAGTCCCACCGGGAGCTCCTGGAGTGCCTCTCCATCTCGGGGTCCACCCTGAGCTTCCACCTCAACAAGATGGTGGACTCCGGGCTGCTCGTCCGCCGCGAGGAGGGGAACGAGAATTTCTACCATCTCGAGGACGAAAAGACGGCGGCAAAAACCCTCATCCTCTACCGGGAGAGCTTCGAGGACGCGGCCGTGGACCGCTTCGCCGAGGTGTGGCTCACCGCAAACTTCCTGCAGCCGGAGGAGCGACGCGAGGCCCTCATGGGGGACCTGGGGGGCGCCTTCAAGCAGCGCGCCCCCGGCACCTTCACGGACCTCGCGTCCTCGGTGCTTGACGGTTAACGGTTGCGGCCGGCGACCACGCGGCCAGCGTCCTGGGCGGAGCCCTTGCCCTCGCTCACGACGACGCCGGGGTCCACCTTCTCACCGGTGAGGCTCACGCCTTCTGCCACCTGCGCCCCGTCACCGAGGACGCAGTCGCGGAGGTGGCAGCGGGCACCCACGCGGGCGCCCACGCCGACGATGACGTTCTCAAGAACGGCCTCGGCGCCCACCGTGGCGTTGTCCATGACGATGACGCGGTCGAGCTGAGCCGCGGCGGCCACGGAGGCCCCCTCGTGGAGGGTGGTGAGCGTGAGGCGGGCGTCGCGGTTCACCTTCGCGCCGGCGTGGACGAGGTTGCCGCTCGCGGACTCCTCGCAGAGGCGCGCGCTCGCGGTGAGCAGGTCGCTCGGGCGGCCCACGTCGATCCAGAGGCCCTCGAGCTCGTGGCCGAAGACGGGAAGCCCCTTCTCCACGAGAAGGGGGAAGAGCTGCTTGCCGAAGTCGAAGGCCTGGCCCTCGGGAACGTGCTTCAGCACCTCGGGCTCCAACACGTAGATGCCGGTGTTGATGAGGTTGCTGAAGGCTTCCTCGGCCTTGGGCTTCTCCTTGAAGCGGGTGATGCGGCCGTTCTCGTCCGTGCCCACGATGCCGAACTCGCTCGGGTTCTCCACGCGGGTGAGGCCCAGGGTGGCCATGGCGCCGCTCTTCTTGTGGAACTCCACGAGGCGCTTGATGTCCACGCGGGCAAAGCCGTCGCCGGAGGCGACGATGAAGGTGGAGTCGAGGTAGGGCGCGATCTTCTTCACGCCGCCCGCTGTCCCCATGGGGGTGTCCTCGAGGCTGTACACGAGGTTCACGCCAAGCTGGGACCCGCCGCGGAGGTGACCGAGGAGCACCTCAGGCTTGTAAGCGGTTGTCAGGATGACGTCCCGCACGCCCGCGTTCTTGAGGGAGTCGAGAACGTACTCGACGACGGGGCGGCCGCCGATGGCAACAAAGGGCTTGGGGCGGGTGAGGGTCAGGGGACGGAGGCGGGTTCCTTCCCCGCCGGCCATAATCACGGCTTTCACGACATCACCGATGAGGGAAGCACCTGGCTTGAGGGTCAAACCGTTTCTGGAACAGATGCCGAAACAGGCCGCGAGGCTTCGGCTGCTGTACCAGATGCCTTTAGGCCCTCACCATCCCCCACGGCGCCACCGAGGCGTGTCACGTTGCGTGGACGAGCCCTCCTTCTATCGGTTGCCATGCTCCTCCCCCTCACCGCGGGCTGCCTCAACGCCATCGAGGGCCCCGCCGAGCTCATCCCCCGCACCCTCGTCTACCGGCCCCGCGCCGTCACCGTGGAGGCCAACCAGCTCCTCGTGGACGGCACCCCCTTCCTCGTGAAAGGCGTCCTCTACAACCCCGTCCCACCCGGGGTGGATCCCGGCCAAGCGGGCGGGTGGAACGTCGTGGACCACCCCGAGGTGTACCGCGAGGACTTCCGCCTCATGAAGGAGATGGGCGTGAACACGATCCGCATCGTCAACACCACGGGGAACATCCCCGCCATGATGGCCTTCCTCGACGAAGCGAGCCGCTTCGGCCTCAACGTCATCCTCGGCCACCAGGGCCCCATGGGCTCCGACCCCGGCGACGACCGCGTCCGCGAACGCTTCCTCGACGAGGTGCGCACCATCGTGGACGCCTACCGCCTCCACCCCGCCCTCCTCCTGTGGGTGCTCGGCGAGGAGATGAACGGTCAGCCCATGCGAAGCGTGGACACCTGGTACACGCTTCTCGACGAGGCGGCCCGCCTCACGAAGCGCCTCGACGGCAACCACCCCATCGCGACCGCGAACCAAGGCGTCACCGACCTTCTCCGCTTCCGCCAGCTCTCCCCAAGCGTCGACATCTTCGGCCTCAACACCGATCTTGTCGACCCCACGGGGTGGCGCCAGTGGGTCTACCCCGGCTACTACACCACCGTGAGCGATCGCCCCATCCTCGTCACGAGCTTCGGCGTGGACGCCCTCGACGCCGAACGCGGCGCCGTGGACGAAGCCACCCAGGCCCGCCTCCTGCGCGAAAACTGGGACGAGATCGCCCTCCAGGCCCAAGGCGGCTTCAACCAGAGCATTGGTGGCGTCGTGAACGAGTGGAGCGACTCCTGGTGGCGCCGCGGCAGCCCCAACGCCCAGGACCTCCTCCCCGACTGGGTGCCCCGCGAGGGCTCCTCCGTGCTCCCCGACGGCACCCTCAGCAGCGAGTGGTTCGGCATCGTCGCCCACGACCCCGTCACCGGCAAGCGCGTCCCCCGCGAGGCCTACCGCGCCCTCAAGCAGGCCTGGACCGACCCGAGCGCCGGGTCCCCTCCCGCCCTCGCCTCCGTCCGCACGGAGAAGATCGGGAACGCCATCAAGGTCACCGCCGACGTGGTCACCTACGGCGGCATCCCCGTCAACGTCACCCTCAAGTATCGCCTGAAGGCCGACGCGTGGCGCGAACTTCCCATGACCCTCGAGAACGGCACCTACGTCGCCACCCTCGGGCCCTTCGATGGCATCGCCATCCTGTTCTACAGCGTCATCGCGGTGGACGCCGCCGGCCGCACCATGGAGAGCGCCGGCCACGCCGCGCGCGAAGTCCCCTCGACGCCGCCCCTTGGCAGCGCCGCGGCCGCGCTCGGTACCGCGGCACTCCTCGGCCTGCTCGCCCGCGCAAGACAGGGGGTGCGGCGGCAATGAGCCTCGACCTCCTCCTTCCCGTGTTCGACGCGATGCCGTGGGACTGGGCCGCCGAGCGCTTCGGCTTCAGCCCCCGCTACCGCGGCGCCCTCTTCCTCCTTGCCGGAGGCATGTTCATCGCCACCCTCATCATCGTCACCCTCCTGTTTGTGCACATCCTCACGCCGGGAAACGGAAACCCCTACGCGCTCAGCCACCGGCCCCGCGGAAAGACCCGCGTGAGCCGCCCCATCGAGCCCCAGAGCGTGGCTGGTCCCTCGACCCTGGGCGACACGGTGGAGCAGGGCCGCGCCGCCGCCCTCGCGCTCCCCCCGCCCCGCGTCCTCGACGACGTGTTCGACGCCGCCGTGGACCGCGGCCTGGGTGAACCCCGGGTGCTCCACACCACGGCCACCTTCAAGCGCCTCCGGTTCTACACCTGCGCAGCCTGCGCCCACACGGACGCCGACCAGGGCATCATGTCGGGCGGCTGCGCCTTCACCCGCGGCTTCCTCCAGGCAAGCTTCGAGCGCTTCCTGGGCGGCACCCCCGTCCACGTGGCGGAGGCCGAGTGCCGCCTGCGGGGCGCACCCTACTGCGAGTTCGACATCGTGTACGGAGAACCTGCCTTGTCCAAGACCCCAGCGCGCAAGGGGGTGAAGGCCCGATGAGCGAGAACAAGATCACGCTCGCGCGCCTCACGCGAGCCCTCGCGGCCGCAGGCGCGGGCGGCGCCCTCGGTGCCGCCGCAGGCCTCGGCGCCTACGCGGGCCTCGTCCTCCTCATGACGAGCGAGGGCGTGAGCCTCGACCTCTTCAACCCCTTCACGAGCTTCACGCGCCTCGGCTTCATGCTCCTCGGGGCCGCCGCCGGTGCTGCCGTCGCGGGCGAGGTCACGGGCGCCATCCGGGCGCGCCGCGTCATCGAGTTTGCTCTCGGCACCATCGCGGGCGGCCTCAGCGGCCTCCTGCTCTACTGCATCGGGTACGTCACCGGCAACTACGGCGTGCTCCCCACGAGCTGGGAGTACCTCCTGTACCTCGCGGAGGGCGCCTACAGCTTCACCCACATCGAGGCCTTCTGCGTCACCATGGGCCTCTTCGTGGGCTTCCTCACGGTCACGTACCGGTGGCGCTTCTACGGCACCCTCACCTACGTGAGCCTCGTGGCCGTGGTGAGCGGGTACCTCGTGTACACCTTCACGATCACGCTCCCCACCGTGCCCCGCGCGCACCTCCCCCTCAGCCTCGTCCTCGTGGTCGCGGAGACGGCCTCCCTCCTGATGGTGACGCTCTACGCCTTCTACGCCCTCGACGTGTTTGTGCGCAAGGGGTGGAGCCGCGCCCTCGACAAGGTGCCCTTCAGCCGCTACTATCTCCCCAAGGTGGCCTTCCATGTCACCTGCTTCAATGAGCCCCCCGAGCTCGTCATCGAGTCCCTCCAGGCCCTCGAGCGCCTCGACTACCCGAAGGACCGGTACGTCGTGATGGTGCTCGACGACTCCACGGACCCCGCAAGCAGCGGCCCGATCGAAGCCTACGTGCGCTCCAAGGGGTGGACCTACCTCCACCGCAAGGACCGCCGCGGCTACAAGGCGGGCGCCCTCAACAACGCCCTGAAGTACACGCCCCAGGACGTGGAGCTCGTGAGCGTCCTCGACGCCGACTTCCGCGTCGAGCCCGAGTACCTGAAGGAGACGGTGGGGTACTTCATCAACCCCAACCTGGGCTTCATCCAGACGCCTCAGGACTACCGCAACAAGCACCAGAGCTTCCTCACGGAGCAGTACTACTACGCGGACGCCTACTTCTACCGCGCCATGCTCGTGAGCCGCAACGAGGAGAACGCCATCATCTTCTGCGGCACCATGGGTCTCATCCGCAAGCGCGTCCTCGAAGGCGTGGGCGGTTGGGGCGAGGAGTTCATCACCGAGGACGCCGAGCTGAGCATCCGCGTCCTTGCCGAAGGCTACGACTCCCTGTACGTCAACAAGACCTACGGCCGCGGCCTCATCCCGAGCACCTTCGAGGCCTACAAGAAGCAGCACTACCGCTGGGCCTTCGGCGGCGTCATGATCCTCAAGCGCCACTTCACGAAACTCCTCTTCAGCCGCCTCACCTTCCGGCAGAAGCTCGACTTCCTCGTGAGCGGCGTCCACTGGTTCGACGGCATCTACGTCATCAGCATCGCCGCCGTCCTCTGCACCATCGTCATCGGCGAAGCCTTGGGCGTTCCCCTGGCCACGTACCACAGCCGCGAAATCTGGTTAATGGGCCTCGTGCCGTTCTTCCTGATGCTTGACGGCGTCACGCGCCTCCACATGGCCCTCAAGCGCAGCATGAACCTGCGCCTCTCCGGCACCGTGAAGGTCATGGGCATGTGGTTCGCCATCAAGTTCAACCACATGTCCGCCGCCCTCAAGTGCATGAGCGGCGTGAAGATCCCTTTCGTGCGCACCCCCAAGGCGCCGGATGCCCGGCTCAACCGCCGCCAGGCCCTCCTGCGCGCCATCCGCCTCACGCGCCTCGAGACGGGGCTCCTTACCATGATCCTCGCCACGGCGGGCGTGAGCGTGTGGATGCTTTGGGAGCGCTACGACCTCACGGGCAAGATTTACCTCACGCACCTGCTGCTGCTGTTCTGGCTCGCCTACTACGCGCTCCTCTTCTCGGCGGCGCCCCTGTACGCCTACAAGGCCTATACGACCTTCGTCCCCGACGAAGAGCTCGAGCCCAAGTTCAAGCGGCACGCGCTTGACGCGGCCCCCGCCGTCGCGCCCATGCCCCCGATGAAGTGAGACTGCGGGAATTCTCCCGCGGCTCCAACTCGGGGTTGTCCAGCGGCGCGTAGGAGGTTGGGTCCCGTTCCTCCCACGCGCAGGCAAGGTTGAGCGTCAGCGCTGGCAGGAGGTCGTGAGAGAAGAAAAAAGGGGGCCCCGTGAGGGGGCTACGGTTGGTTAGAGCTGGCGGAAGTCGGGGATGCGCTGGAGGAGCATCCCTTCGAGGTTCACGGGGGCCACCTTGCGGGCGAAGGCCACGGCCTGCTTGAGCTTGAACTCGCTCTCCGCGTACACGGTGAGGAGGGGCTCGCCGGCGTCCACCTTGTCGCCGCGCTTGTGGTGGATGAAGACGCCGGCGCCGTGCTCGCGGGGGGAGCCGCTGATGCGGGCGATCTGCACGATGGCCTTGTTCTTGATGCCGCTCACGTAGCCGCCGTCGGCCGCCACGAGGGATTCGTGGTACTTTCCGACGGGGACGTCGCCCTTGGGGACTTCGCCGCCCTGGGCGCGGACGATCTCCTCGAACTTCTGGAGGGCCTCGCCGCTCTTGAGGATCTCCTCGGCCCGCTGCTTGCCCTTGCCACGGCCGACGACGCCGCCCATTTCGAGGGCGATGCCGGCGATGCTGCAGCTCTTCTCGATGAGGCTGCGGGGCGCCGTCTCGAGGCCGCGCAGCGCCGCGAGGGCTTCGTTGGCTTCGAGGGCGCACCCGACGGTCTTGCCCACGGGCTGGCCGCCGTAGGTGACGGCGCACTCCACCTGCATGTCGAGGCGCTCACCGAGCTCGATGAAGCTGCGGGCCATCTTGCGGGCATCCTCCAGGGTGGGCAGCTTCGTGCCCTCGCCCATGGGGAGGTCCATCACGAGCTTGTTGGCGCCCACGGCCTTCTTCTTCGCCATGACGCTTGCAAGAAGCTGCGCGGGCGGATCGATGGTGAGGGGGTTCTCGGCGCGGATGATGATGTCGTCTGCGGGAGCGAGGTTCACGCCGCCGCCCCAGCACATGACACCGCCGTGCTCGAGGGTGATGCGGCGAATCTGCTCCGCGTCGAGGTTCACGGGACCGAAGACCTCCATCACGTCCGCCGTGCCCGCGGCGCCCGTGACGGCGCGGCTGCTCGTCTTGGGGATGAGGAGGCCCTGGGAGGCCACGATGGGGACGACAAGGAGGGTGATCTTGTTGCCGGGGACGCCGCCGATGCTGTGCTTGTCGAAGACCACCTCGTTGCCGAAGTCGAGGACTTCGCCATAGTTCACCATGGCGCGGGTGAGGTGCTCTACCTCCTCCATGTCCATGTCGTTGATCTCGAGGCTCGTGACCCAGGCGGCAAGCTCGATGTCGCTGAGGGTGCCGTCCACCACGTCGAAGACGAGGCGGTCGATCTCCTCCTTGCTGAGCTTCTTGTTGTGCATCTTCTTCTTGATGATGCCCACGGACTCCGGCTTCTCGGCAGGGTAGAGGGTAAGGGTCTCGCCCCCTTCGAGCTTGAAGCGCGTGGTGAGCTCCGTGAAGACGCCGATCTCGCCGGGCTGGATGGCGCTCTGCGTGACCTCCACGAGCGCGTTCTTCGGCTCGTGACCGTTCTGCACGCGCACACGGTCCCCGGGGTGAACGCCCAGGCTTTCGGCATCGCGGGCGTGGATGAGCACCTGGAGCTTCCCGAGCTCCATCTCGAAGAGCTTGGCTCTGAGTTTGAGTCCTTCCATAAAACCAACTCAAGGGGAACGCGTCATCGCGTCCCTGCGGTTGCGACCCCGGTTGGGCTCCCGCTTGATAAGGGAAGCGCCTACCGATCGACGACAAATGCGTTCCACAGTTCTGAGGAAAATCTGTGGCGCCCTGGCTATTTGAGTGTATGCCTCCGTCGCGGCTTCAGCGGCCGCGCTTTCGACAACGTGACGACGCGGAGCGTCAACGTGACGGGACGTGCCCTCACGGGTTTTGAGAAAAAGAGGGAAACGCGGCCGCTACCGCGACCGCGTTGGAGGAATCATTCGGAGCCGCCGACGACCTTCGTGCCCCACTTCTTGAGGGCAGCCGCAAGGGCGGGAGACTTCTTGGCCGCGTCCTCGAGCGAGTGGCCCGCGAGGGCTGCCTCGGTCGCGGCGCGGAAGGCCTGGGCGCCCGCGCGGGACCCCTGGGGGTGACCGTGGACGCCGCCGCCCGCCATGCAGGCGATATCCTTGCCCACGTTCTGGATGACGTGGGGGACCACGCCGGGGTGGAGGCCGCCGCTTGCGATGGGAAGCGTCTTCCGCAGGCCGTGGTAGTCGCTCTGGAGGAACTGGTAGATCTTCTTCGCGTGGCTCATGCCGCCCTCGACGAACATCTTGCCAGCGCCCACGGACCCGGCGTGGAGGTTGTCGCACCCGGCGATGCGGGCCCACTGCGCGATGGGCATGAAGTCGATGCCGTGGTAGTCGAGCTTCGTGTAGGCACCGTGCTGGGCACGGTGGGCGTGGATGCCGACGCCCTTTCCGTCGAGGTGGTCGCGCATCTCCTGCAGGCCCGCCCAGCCCACGGTAAGGATGTCGATCATGACGTACTCGTTGCCGAGGCCGATGAGGTAGTCGGCGCGCTTCTTCATCTCGCCCACGGGGGCGCTGATGTTGCAGAAGTAGAGCTTCTTCTCGCCCGTCTCGCGCTCGGCCTTCTTCTTCATCTCCACGACCTTCTTGGCGCGGTCGTAGAAGTTGTTGAAGGTCATGCTCGTGAGGTTCTCGTCGTCCTTCACGATGTCAAGGCCCCCGACCCACGCGTCGTAGGCCGCTTGGGCCCACCGGTCGGCGCTGAGGCCGAGCTTGGGCTTGATGATGGTGCCGAAGAAGGGTCGGTCGCGCACGCCCGTGAGCTTGCGCGCCCCGTCAAGGCCCAGCTGGGGGCCCTTGAAGGCGCGCACGAACTTCTCGGGGAACTCGTTGTCGAGGAGGCGGAGGTGCTTGACCTCCTTGAGGCCGTACACGTTGCCCGTGACCGAGGAGAGGTACTGGGGGAAGCTCCCGAGCTCGAAGAGGTCGAGGGGGTAGGCCACCTTGAAGGTCCGCTGCTCGGGGTTCATGTCGAAGACGGCGGCACCGTACTTGCGGGCCTCCTCGCTCATGGTGGAGAGCTCCGGGTCCCAGGTGCCGATGCTCGATTCGGCGGCCACGGCGCCGGCGCACCAGTCGAAGTCGACGCCCGCGGCGGGCTCGACGTAGAACGTGCAGATCACGTCGTTCGTGCGGGAAGGCTTGTAGTCCCGCTGGATGAAGTCCTTGTACCCCATTCCGCGCATAACATTACCAATCCTCCTTCTTTCTGGGATGCCATAAGAATTGGGGCTGCCCGCTACGCCCGCGCCGGGGAAGGTTGGCGACACCTATTTGCACAGGTCCCCCACCGGGGGCGTGGGAGTCCCCATGATTGTGGCAGAGCTGAAGATCATTCCCGTGGGCCAGGGATCGAGCATGGACGAGCCGGTGCAGCGCGCTATCGACGCGCTCGCGGACGCAGGCGTCCGGTACGAGGTCGGCGCCCTCTCCACCACCTTCGAAGCGAACTCCATGGACACGATCCTGGAGGCGGTGCGTCTCGTCCACGGCCGCCTCGTGGAGGGCGTGCCGAGGGTCCTCCTCCAGATCACGATCGATCACCGCATCGACAAGGCCGAGACGGTGGAGAGCCTCCGCCAGACGGCACGCTAAGTCAGCGGGAGAAGGCGCGGGTGTCGCGGGTCGCGGGGTCCGTTCCCTCAGGTTCCGGGAAACCGCTCGCCCCGCGGGGCCGGTAGCGGATAAGAATCCCGAGGAGCGCCGCCGTGAAGAAGAGCGCGAGCGCCGCCAGGTGGTGCGCCATGCCCGCCGAGAGCCCCTTCTGCCAAGCCGTCGTCATCTGGACGACGCCCGCATAGAGCGAGAGGCCGGCGAGGCCGGCAAGGAGCAGGTACTTGGCGCTTCCCTCAGCCATGCGGGCAACCATGACAAGCGCTCTGGGGCCCTGGTGGGATAATCGTTGTGGAGCGAGCCTAGGGACACTCACGCCCACCGCCCGCTCACAAGAAGGAAGGGGCTTGAAAAGAAAAGGCGGGGAGCCCCGCGAGCGGCGGCTCCCCCATCGTGGAACTTAGGGCGCGAGGCGCGTCCGGCCGCGGGGGAAGAGGACTGCTTCACGGACGTTGGGGAGGCCGAGCACTTCCATGGTGAGGCGGTCGATGCCGAGGCCGATACGGACGAATCCCCTTCGGGGACCGCTCGCTCCGCTCGCTTTCGTCCTATCCCGCGGGACAACGCGAGCAGGCCCCTACGGGGCTCCGGCGCGTCCGGTCCCGCGGGACACGGACGAATCCCCTCCGGGGACCGCTCGCTCCGCTCGCTTTCGTCCTATCGGGCTCGGCCGACCGCGGCTCAGGGCGCGAGGCGCGTCCGGTCGCGGGGGAAGAGGACTGCTTCACGGACGTTGGGGAGGCCGAGCACTTCCATGGTGAGGCGGTCGATGCCGAGCCCGAACCCACCGTGCGGCGGCATGCCGTACCGGAAGGGCTTGATGTAGTCCTGGAAGTCCTCGGGGTCGAGGCCCTTGTGGCGGATGCGGGCCACGAGCTTCTCCACGTCGTGCTGGCGCTGGGCGCCCGAGGTGACCTCGAGGCCCGCGTGCTCAAGGTCGAAGCTGCGGCTGATGGGCACATCGTCCTCCACGAAGGTGTAGAAGGGGCGGATCTGCTCGGGGTACTTCGTGATGAAGTAGAACTCGATGCCGCGCTCCTTCATGATCTCCCCAAGCACCTTCTCGGCGGCCGCGTTGAGGTCCTCCCCATAGGGAATCTCGGCGGGTTCGCCCTTCTCGTTGAGCCAGCGCTTGCTCTCGTTCACGAGGCGGCGGGCCTCCTCGTAGGGGATGCGCGTGAAGGGGAGCGAGGGCACGGTCACGGTCTTGCCGAGCATCTGGAGCTCGGCCGCGCGCTCCGTGGCGACGGCCTGCCACATGTCGCGGACGGCCGTCTCGAGGACGTGCATGACGTCCTCCTCGGACTCGATGAAGGCCATCTCGACGTCGAAGGCCGTGATCTCGTTGAGGTGGCGGTAGGAGTTGTGCTTCTCCGCGCGGAAGTAGGTGGCCACCTCGAACTGGCGGTCCATGCCGGTCGCCATGAGCATCTGCTTGTAGAGCTGGGGGCTCTGGGCGAGGAAGGCCTTCTTCTCGAAGTACTGGACGGGGAAGAGGTCGGTGCCGCCCTCGGAGGAGGCGCCGATGATGCGCGGGGTGTGCACCTGGAAGAAGCCCTGGCGCGTGAAGGAGTCGATGCCGGCCTTCACGAGCGTGCTGCGCACCTTGAAGATGGCCTGGACCTCGGGCTTGCGGAGGTCCATGAAGCGGTTGTCGAGGCGGGTGTCGATGTCCGTCTCCACCTTGTCGACCACACCGATGGGGAGAGGCGCCTCGGCCTTCGCGAGGAGGCGCACCTCGCTGGGGAGCAGCTCGTACCCGTTGCGGGCCTTCTCGCTCGGCTTCACGGTGCCGCGGATGGCGACCACGGACTCACGGTTGAGGCCCGTGAGGCTCTCCACGAGGCTCGCCTCGAGCTTCTTCTTCGGGAGGACGACCTGGAGGGTGCCGGTGCGGTCGCGGAGGATCACGAAGGCGATGCCGCCCATGTCGCGGACCTCCTGGATCCACCCCGCCACCACGACCTCCTGGTTGTGGTCGCTCGCGCCCACGTCGAGGGCGTACTTGCGCTTTGAAAGATCAACTGCCATCCTGGCGCACCGGCCGAGGGAAAGGGGTCGCCCTACATAAGCGTGAGGGGAATCCCTAAACCTGCCGAGAGGGTTGCCTTCCCATGCAGCGCTCCCGTCCGGTGTTCCGCCTCGGCCTTCTCCGCATGGAGGGCGATGCCCTCCAGTTCCAGCCCGACCCCCACCTCGAGTTCACCGCGCGGGCGGGAGAGGAGGTGGACGTCCTCGTCGCCTTCGAGTACCGGGAAGCAAGCCACGAGCGCGAGGACCTCCACGCTGTCCTCACCATCGAGTCCCCGGGCATGCCCACCGAGCGGGTGGAGCACCGCGTCGAGGACCGGCCCGTCCTCAACGACGACGTCCGCGGCGTCCTCCTCCACACGGCACGCTTCCCCTCGCCCGGGGACCACACCGCCACCTACCGCGTGGAGGCCGTGGCCCGCCTCGGGAAATGGGAGGACGGGGAGCCCTCCCGGGAGCGCCACCTCACCCGCGCGGGCCGCTTCCTTGTGCGCGTCCGCTGACCGGCGGCGTTAATGCGCGGGACCGTGTTCCCGCACCCATGCCCTGGACCCGCCTCGTCGAGGACGCCTCCGTGAAACCCGGCAGCATGGCCAGCCACCTCGTCCGCGAGGGGCTTCCCGTCCTCGTCGCGAAATCGGCGGCGGGCCAAGTGTATGCGGCGGACGACATGTGCACCCACGCGGAGGCCCCCCTCAGCGACGGCATCCTCACTGGCACCCAGGTGATGTGCTACCTTCACCAGGCGGTGTTCGACCTCGCGAAGCAGGGCGCCGTCGTCCTCTCGGGCGGCCCCGGCACCATCCCGCTGCGCGTGTTCGCGACGGAGATCCGCGAGGGGTGGGTGTGGGCGGACATCCCGGACGGGCCGCCCCCGAAGCCCGGCATCCTGAGCGGTTGAGGGCCCGGCGTGCTTAGAGGCCTGCACCGGCGTCCATTCGGTCCGCCATGTAGCGGAGGACGTCGCGGAGGTTGCGCTGGTGGTCAAACGCCTTCACGACTTCGCGCCAGGCCTCAGGTCCCTTCGGCTTGAGGTCGAGGACGTGCTTCGTGATGAGCGGAACGGCGCGCCGCACGTTGTCCGTGAGGCTCACGCTCGCGCTCCGGGCCGTCCGGGAGAGCGGGTTGAGGTCGACCACGATGACGGTCTTCCCCATGTTCCGGAGGGCCTGGCACCGGTCACCGTCCTCAAGGGGGACGAGCACCACGTCCGCGCTGAAAATGCCCTCCACCGTGCTGCGGGCGCGCTCGTGCTCAAGGCCCGGGATGGTGGGCTCGGCGCCGCGCCCGAGGACGTTCCTGCACCCGTGCTTCTCGAGGTGGGCGCTCAGGTTGATGACGCGCTGCTCCGTGCGGTGGAAGAGGTTCACCTCGACCTTCGCGGGGACGGCCGCTTGGAGGGCGGCAAGCTCCTCGGGCACGAGGACGGCGGTGTTGCCGTTGACGCTCAGCACCGGGTTGCGCGCGAGGAGGAGGTGCGCGGCAGCGGCCCGGGCCGCCTCCTCGGCGGCGGGCGGCGTCCTCTCTCCGAGGAGATAGTCGAAGGCCTCGCCGCGGCCGTGGGCGATGAGCCCTTCGGGGGAGACGAGCCCGCTCTTCACGCCCTCGACGATGCGCTCGCGCGTCATCAGGCTCTCGTAACGGGGGTGGCTCTTCGGGATGTTGACCACGGGGGCACCTCGGGTGGGTGCGCAAAGCTGCCCCGGCAGATAAGCCATGCGGGCTCGAAAAGGGGAAGGAAACGGGGGGATGAGAGGGGAGGAGAGGAGAGGGAAAAGGCCCACGGGCCCGAAGGCCCGCGGTGGAGACGGCTCAGCAGGCGTTGACGCCGAGGCTGGAAGCCGCCTCGCAGATGGGCTGGCTCAGGCCAGCAGTCGCTGTCCCCGCGGTGAGGACGACGATGGTAGTGAGCACGGCAGCGGTCAGCAAGAAGCGCTTGAGGCTCGTGTGTATCACCGTGCCCCCCGTTGTCGACAGGGGGTATATGATCCCTTGGGTGGGGTCCTACCGAAAGCGTGATGACCCCTGCATGCGACCGCGAGGACTTCCCGCGGTCCCCGAGAAGCAGGGGGAAAGCGCTATGGCCCTCGCGCGCGCTCGGGGGCGTGATGCCCATCGGCCGCTTCCTGAAGGTGCTCGCCCTCGGGCCTCGCCGTCCCCGCATGAGCCCTCTCGAGGAGTCCGTCCTCACCTTCCGCGTGTGGCCCGGTGACCTGGACGAGAACCGCCACATGAACAACGGGCGCTACCTCACCCTCATGGACCTCGGGCGCACCGACCTCATCGTGCGCACGGGCATCCTGAAGGCCATGCTTCAGCGCAAGTGGATGGCGCTCCTCGCTGGCGCCACCATGCGCTACCGCCGCCCCCTGAACCTCCTCGACCGCTTCACGCTCCACACCCGCCTCGTCGCCTGGGATGACCGCTGGTTCTACCTGGAGCAACGCTTCGTGAAGCGCGGCGAGACCGCCGCCATCGGTTGGGTCCGCGCCGCCTTCCGCGGCCCCCAGGGTCTCGTCCCCACAGCGGAACTCCTCGCCATCGTCGGCCACACGGATGCCTCGCCGCCGCTTCCTGAGGGCCTCCAGCACTGGCTCCTCGTGCAGGATGCGCTTGGCGAGCTCGAGCGGCAACCCGCCTGATCACTCGTCGCGCATGACGGCGCGCCAGGCCCGCCGCGCGTCCCCGAAGGCAGGATGGAGCAGCCCAACGGCAAGGCGCTGGCGGAAGCTGAAGCGCCACGGGGCCCGGGGAGCGCGCTTCCCCACCTCCGCGAGGAGGGCCCGCACCTGCGGCTCCGAGCCGGGGAGCACACCAAGCACCTCCAGCTCCGGGAGGAGCGCGCCGGGGCTCGGCTCCGTGTCGTACACCTCCACCACGAAGTCCGCGGGGGCCGTCACGCGGAACCGGTGCGTCGCCACGGTCCGCGGCATCGACAGCAGGAGCAACGTGGAGTCGGCGGCACGCGCCCCCACGTCCCGGCTCCACCGGTACCCCAGGGCCTTCAGCGCCTCCTCGAGGAGGCGGGCGGTGCTGTCCGCATCGTAGGCGACGGCGGCGCGCCAACGCATGCCCTCCCATCCCCCGGACCCTGTTTAGGGTTTGCGTTCGACGGAACCGGGACAACGGCTAACGCCGCCGCCGGGAACGGGGGTGCGATGACCGAGTTCGAGAAGGTCCGGGAATTGACGCACAACTACGGCACGAACTCCTACCTCGAGGTGTCCCGCAAGCGCCTCACCGAGGAGGGCCGCACCACCGAGTTCCTCTTCGTCTCGCGCGGCTTCTACGAACGCGGCGGGGAGAAGCGTTGGACAAAGTTCGTGACGCTGCCCGACGACCCTGCCGTGAAGGAGTGGCT
Source organism: Thermoplasmatota archaeon (assembly GCA_035553595.1). Taxonomy (GTDB): domain Archaea; phylum Thermoplasmatota; class SW-10-69-26; order JACQPN01; family JAJPHT01; genus DATMKA01. Next base: position 18,810 of record DATMKA010000033.1, read on the forward strand.
TGCGGGGGCGTTGAAGGAGGTCTAGATCCCTAGGGTCCGACGAGGCTTCCCTCCGCAGGCGAGCCACCGCAGGTCTCGATCACGAGCGCAGCCGCAAGTTCCACCGCCGCCTGGACCTGCTCCACAGGCACCCCGGGCGCGCCGCAGCCGACGAGAACCGCGTTCCGTGTGGCGGGCGTGATCTTGGTGGGCTCCGCGTCGCGGTACGGGTAGAAGTTCACGATGCGGGCGGCATCGGCGAGGACGAGCTCGCTCCCCTTGAGGGGCTCTGGGTCTGCCTTGCCGAGGGGCTGGAAGCCTTCCCCGGCGGCGGCGAAGCGGAGGCTGAGGTCCCCCTGCAGCTGGTCGCGGTCGTAGGCCCCGACAGGTACGCGCGTGCGGAGCGACGCCACGTTGTAGGCATCCACGAACGTATTGATCGTGGGCAGCGTGTTTCCGTTGAGGACGCGGCGGTTGAGCGCTTCCCCCGAGGGCCGCGTCTTCGTCGGGTCGATGCCGAGGCCCCAGTAGAAGTCGCGGTAGGCCCGGAACAGGGGGTCGTCCTTCAGCGCCTCCACGGTCCGCGCGGATCGCACGTGGGCCATCCCCTCCGCCTTGAGCGCCTCCGCGCGCTCGTTCGTCGGGGCCACCGTAAGCCCTTCGACGGACCGCCACGCCACGGTGAGGCCGGGGAAGCGCTCGCGGACGGCGGGGTCGATGCGGAGGGTGGTCATGGGGCCGGCACGCGCACCGCGCGGAATAACGGTTTGCCCCCGGCGGGGCCAGCAGTTAAATCCCGCGAGCCCGCTTCGCGGAGCGTGACCCCGCCCCTCGTGGAGCTTCGCGACGTCCACAAGGAGTACCTCCACCACGGGAAACCCCTGGAAGTCCTCCACGGGGTAAGCCTCCGCATCGACCCCGGCGAGTTCGTGGGCCTCGTTGGTCCCTCCGGGTCCGGGAAGAGCACGCTCCTCGCCCTCATGGGCCTCATGGACGAACCCTCCTCCGGCACCGTCCTCCATGGCGGGCGGGACCTCGCGCGCGCCCCCGAGGCCGAGCGGGCGCGGGAACGCCTCCACACCATCGGGTACGTCTTCCAGCACTTCTACCTGGTTCCCACCCTCACGGCGGAGGAGAACATCGCGCTCCCCATGAAGGCCGCAGGGCTTGGGAAGGCGGAGCGCGACGCCCGCTTGAAGCGGCTCCTCGAAGGCGTGGCCCTCGACCACCGCCGCGACCACTACCCCCACGAGCTTTCCGGGGGCGAGCAGCAGCGCGTCGCCGTGGCCCGCGCCCTCGCCAACATGCCGCGCTTGCTCCTTGCCGACGAACCCACGGGGGAGCTCGACCCCGAGTCGGGCGCCCGCGTCATGGATCTCCTCAGGTGGGCCCACCGGGAGTTCGGGTGCGCCGTGGTGCTCGTGACCCACGCCCACGACATCATTCCTCGCGACGCGCGGCGGCTCCGCGTGGAAGCGGGCCGCCTCGTCAGCCCGGCGCCCTGAGGGCGTCCCGGATGGTGAAGCGGCGAAGCCGCAGGAGCGCCCACGCAGCGGCGGCCGTCGCCGCAACCCC
>DATMKA010000034.1:0-3482 GCA_035553595.1 Thermoplasmatota archaeon
CCCCCCATCCGGAACCCCGGCGACGACCGCCCCATCCAGGTGAACCCGAGCGACGTGAACTGGGCCGGCGGCCTCTGACGGCCTTTAAGGGTCAACGGGGGTGCCGGGGCCGCCCGAAGGGCCCCCTTCGGCAGCGTTAAATCACCCAAGCAATCAACCCGGTGGGGGTGTTATCAGGGTGATTGCTCGTAAGGGCCGCCGCCAGGACCTGGCCGGCACCGAGATCTTCGGCACCCTCCTCATCTTCGCCCTCACCGTGGTCACGGGCTCCGTCGTGGCGGTTTTCACCTGGAATCTCCTCCAGCACAGCGACACCACGCCGCCCGATGCCACCTTCGACCTCGCCGTCCAGGAGGGCAGCGCCATCCTCACCCGCACCGGCGGATCGGCCCAGCTGCCCATGAACCAGGTGTCGGTCCTGTGGACCGTGGGCGGCGCGAACGTGAGCGATGCTCTCGCGCCCAAGGACGGGGATCCGCAGTACTGGAACCTCGGTGACGCGAAGCGCCTCTCCTCCGCCTCCGTGCAGAACGGAACCCTTGTCGAAGTGAACATCTACGGGGGCCCCTCGGGGGTCCTCATGGCCTCCATCTCGAAGCGCGTCGGGTCCGCCGCCGGGGCCGTCGCGGGGGGCGCCGATGGCGTCCCCGTCTTCCAGAACCCGCTCCCCACGATCCCCATCCGGGCGGACGGGTCCACCGTCAACCGGCTGGCCGTGAACGTGAGCCACCCCAACGGGCTTGCGTACCTGCGGCGCGTGAGCGTGAACCTCACCCCCGTGAACGGGACGGCGGATCTCCCGCTCCACGACCGCGGCCTCCAGGGGGACCTCACGGCCGGCGATGGCACCTTCAGCGCGGAGGTCGTGCTCCCGCCGGTCACCACGGGCGGCGTCGTGACCTACAACGTGCGCGTCACCGCCGTCGACCTCGACGGCGACTCCGTGACGGCCACCCAGCGGCTCCTCGTGAACCAGACGCCCGTGATCCTCCAGACGGTCCACGAGAACGTGACGCGTACCCTGTACCAGAACGTGACGGTGGCCACGCCGCGCCTTGCGGGCAAGGTGGGTGTGGGCCAGTCCTTTGCGGGTCTCCCCAACAGCGCCACGATCCGTCACCTGAATGTCACGAACATCACGCTGGACTGGTTCTACATCCAGGACCTCCGCACGAACATCATCCAGGTGCGCGCCACGGACCGCGTGGGCCATGTGTGGGCCGGCATCATCACCTTCGACCCGATCATGCAGGGCTCCACGGTGACGGGCATCAAGGTGAAGCAGATTGACCTGCACTACGCGGACTCGGTGGCGAAAACCTCCTCGGGGACGACGTGCACGCCCAACTCGGTGTGGTCCGTCACCTACGGGATGAAAATCAACCTCCTCTCCCCGTCGTCCATGACGAACCCGAGCTGGACGTGCGGCAGCACCTCGGCGGGCCACTACCGCAATGCAGGGCTAGTGGACCCTGTGGTGCTCACGGTGTCCAACAACGGCGACCCGCAGAACAACAACAACGCCTTCACGGTCATCGTGAACTCGGACGTGGAGTTCCAATGAGCCTCCGGAGGATGCGACGGGACGAAGGGGGCGTCTCCCCCATCATTGGCGCCATCATCGTCCTCGCCATCCTCACCATCACCCTCGTCTACTTCAACGCCTACCGCGTCCCCCTCGAAGGGGAAGGCCTCGACCGCACCTTCGTGGAGGAGGGCGCGCGGGCCATGCAGAGCCTCCAGTCGGAGCTTCGCGTGGGCGCCGACCAGACGCCCCTCCCCCTCGTTCAGGCGAACCTCCCCATCACGCCGCCGCGCCCGGAGGCCGGCCTCATGGCCGGGTTCGTGGTCACGCCCGCCACGGGCGGCGCCACGGCGCGCTTCAACGCCACCGGCCCCAAGATCACGGTTTTCCACGAGACGGCGGGCGGCGGTATCGTTTACGACCTCGGGGGCCCCGGCACGGGCCCCGGCGCCGAGGCCGGCATCCCCCTCGGGAACCTGAGCCTCGATGCCCAACCGGCCTACCTGCGGCGCGTCGTCCACGTCCTCGAGGGCGGCGCGCTCTTTCGCGGCGACGTCCGTTCCCAGGGAACCTACTGGGCGCCCGTGCTCAGCACGGGGCTCGAGATGACCTCCACGAAGGCGGCGCTCCGTATCGTGCGCCTCACGGGCGACGACACGGAGGTGGCGGGGCCCCGCTCCGCGCGCGTCACCCTCGAGCATGAGGCCTCCACCGCCTCGCCTCCCCCCGAGCTTGCCGCCCGGCGCGTCACCATCGTGGTGGAAACGGCCCGGCCGGGGGCCTGGAAGAGCCTCCTCACGGAGAACCTCGGCGTCGTCCCCGCCTGCGGTGCGGGCACCCCCACGGCCACCTGCGTGACCGAGACGGCCACGCGGCTCAAGCTCGTCCTCGTGGGCCCCTCCGGCGGCACCGCCGCCGACCTGAAGCTCACCACGCAGCTCACGGCGTACCGGGTGCGGTTGAACTGAGGCGCCGCGCAGGAAGGGTGGGAAACCCTCCACCGCTCGCGGGGCTCAGTTGAACCTGGAGAACATCTCTTCGTAGAGCTTCTCGAAGTTGTCGTGCTTCAGGGCGGAGATGGCCACGACGGGGTAGTGTTTCCCGAAGGCTTCCTCCACGCGCTTCACGTTGCTCGTGGGGAGGTCCGTCTTGTTGGCGACGATGATGACAGGGAGGTTGCGGCCGCGCACGTGGGCGAGGAGCGTCTGGTTGACCTGCTGGAGAGGGTCGCGGGTGCTGTCGATGACGAGCAGCATACCCGTGATCTTCTCGAGCTGGCGGATGGCCTCGAGGATGCCCTCGGTGGCTTCCTTGGCGCGGCGCTTCGCTTCCTCGGGGTCCATGTTGTAGAACATCTCGAGGTCGAGGGCGCTCACCTGGCTCACGAGGCCGGGGGTGTCCATGATGTCGAGGGTCATGGTGCCGGTCTCGCTTGTGAGCACGACCTCCTGGCGCACCTGCACGTTGCGGGTTTCATGGGGAACCTCGCTCACGGAGCCGAGGGTCTCCTTCTTCCAGTCGGCGCAGATGGTGTTCGAGAGGAGGGACTTCCCGGCGTTGGGGGCGCCGTAGATGCCGATGATGACGCCTTTGCCGCTCTTGCCGCGGAAGAGGCCCTTGAGCTTGTTGCGGAAGGATTTGAAGAAGGATCCGAGCGCCATGTGACCTGGTCTCCGGGCTTAGCGCAGGAGCTTGAAGATGAGGTAGACACCGATGGGGAGGAGCACGGTGAGGCCGGCCTTCACGTAGCCCATGGGGCCGGGGCCGAAGAGCAGCTCGACGGGACCCACTTCCTTGACGGGAATGAGCTTCAGCATGTCCGGGTACTCCGTCTTGCAGGAGTGGCAGCGGACCTTGATGGCGTCCCCTTCCCAGTCGCTGTAGATGGAGAGCGCGCCGCACGTCACGCACATGAAGCTCTCGCGGCGGCCACCCTTCACGGGCTTCGTGGAGGGGG
>DATMKA010000035.1:0-5983 GCA_035553595.1 Thermoplasmatota archaeon
CCCTTCCTCCTCGGGGGTGCCGGGGTGGCTGCGGCCGCGGCCGCCCTGCGGCGCCGGCGCTAGCCTGGCGGGCGGGGTGGCGGCGGGGGATGCATGCGGCCGACGCCGCGTCGGTCTCCTCTGACATCAGGAGAAATTTCCTCCGCCCGCTTCACTGCCAAGCTATGGCACACCTGCGGAACGGATATAAAGTAGGTGCCCTTTGGCCCCCATGGTGCTCCCATGTTCAAGGCGGACGTGCGTGTCGAACTGAAGCCCGGTGTGGCGGACCCTGAAGGCGCGAACACAAAGAAGGCCCTCGAGCTTCTCGGCTTCCAGGGAATCAACAACGTGAAGGCCATCCACGCCTTCGCGATCGAACTCAACGTCCCCTCCGAGACCGAGGCGAAGGCCCGCGTCGAGGAGATGTGCAAGCGCCTCCTCGTGAACCCCGTCGTCCACGACTACCGGATCACCATCACGAAGGCCTGAGCGGAGGCCCGTCCATGTCCTTCGACCTCAGCAAGAAACTCAAGAACGTCCAGAAGGACCCCGCGGTCTACGAGGTGGATCTTCTGGGCTCCACGGACGAGGAGCTGGTCGGCATCAGCCAGGCCACCTCCATCGGTCTTGCCCTCGACGAGATGCAGCGCGTCCGGGACTACTTCAAGGCCCAGGGCCGCAACCCCCGCGACATCGAGCTCGAGTCCCTCGGCCAGGCCTGGTCCGAGCACTGCTGCTACAAGTCCAGCAAGCCCGTCCTCAAGGCCCACGTCTACGGCATCCACGAGCACAAGCTCATGGCCCGTGAGGACGCGGGCGTCATCGCCTTCAACGACGAGTACGCCTACGTCGTGAAGATCGAGAGCCACAACCACCCCTCCGCCATCGAGCCCTACGGTGGCGCCGCCACCGGCATCGGCGGCGTCGTCCGCGACGTGGTGTGCATGGGCGCCCAGCCCATCGCCCTCGTGGACCCCCTCTTCTTCGGTCCCCTCGACACGGCCCAGAAGGACCTCCCCGCGGGCACGAAGCACCCCCGCTACCTGTTCGGTGGCGTCGTCGCGGGCATCCGCGACTACGGCAACCGCATCGGCATCCCCACCGTGGCTGGCCTCATCAGCTTCCACCCGAAGTTCATCACCAACCCCCTCGTGAACGTGGGCTGCGTTGGCATCATGAAGAAGGAGCACCTCATCCACAGCCGTGTGGGCAACGTGGGGGACAAGTACATCCTCTTCGGCGGCAAGACCGGCCGCGACGGCATCCACGGCGTCACCTTCGCCTCCAAGGACCTCGAGGAGGACGCCGAGGAGACAAGCCGCTCCGCGGTGCAGCTCGGTGACCCCATCACGAAGGAGCCCGTCATCCACGTGGCCCTCGAGTGCAACGAGAAGGGCTTCCTCACCGGGATGAAGGACCTCGGCGGCGGCGGCCTCAGCTGCGTCTGCGGCGAGATGGCCCTCGACGCCGGCGTCGGCGCCGTCATCCAGCTCGACCAGGTCCACCTCAAGGAGCCCGGCATGAAGCCCTGGGAGATCTGGGTTTCCGAGTCCCAGGAGCGCATGATGGTCACGGTGCGCCCCGAGAACGTGGAGAAGGTCCTCGCCGTGGCCCGCAAGTGGGACGTCGAGGCCCGCGTCGTCGGTGAAGCCACTGCCGACAAGACCCTCCGCGTGAAGTGGAAGACCGAGACCATCTTCGAGATGGACACGGAGTTCCTCTACGGCGGCCCCGTCTACAACCGCCCCTACGAGACCCGCAAGCTCACGCCCCAGGTGACCCCGCCTGCTCCCCAGAAGGAGTACAGCGGCATGCTCCTGAAGCTCCTCGCGGCCCAGAACATCGCGAGCAAGGAGACGGTCATCCGCCAGTACGACCACACGGTCCGCGGCGCCACCGTCATCGAGCCCCTCCAGGGCAAGCTCGGCGTGCAGGTGGGCGGCGACGCGGCCGTCCTCAAGCCCGTCGCGGACTCCTTCAAGGGTCTCGCCATCACCTGCGACATCAACCCCGCCCTCACCGACGTGGACCCCTACTGGGGCACCGTGAGCGGCATGGACGAGATGGTGCGCAACCTCGCCGCCGTGGGCGCCCGCGTGGACTGCGTGGCCGACAACCTGAACCTCCCCAACCCCCAGAAGCCCAACAACATGGGCGACATCTACGAGTGCGCCCGCGGCATGGGCGACGCCGCCCGCGCCCTCGGGATTCCCTTCGTGAGCGGCAACGTCAGCATGTACAACGAGTCCGCCGTCACCCCCGTCCCCGTGACCCCGAGCCTCCTCGGTGTGGGGATTGTGCAGGACATCCGCCGCGCCGTCACCGTGGACCTGAAGGCTCCCGGCAACACCCTCTACCTCGTGGGCGAGACCCGCGACGAGATGGGCGGCTCGGAGTACTACCGCCTCGCGGGCGGCAAGTCCAACGTCGTGCCCCGCGCGAGCTTCGACGAGCTCAAGGCGAGCTCGGAGACCGTGGTCCGCGCCATCGAGGCCGGCTACGTGGCGAGCTGCCACGACGTGAGCAACGGCGGCCTCGCCGTGGCCCTCGCCGAGATGGCCATCGGCGGCGACCTCGGCCTCACCGCGGACCTCACCGCCACGGGCACGCTCCGCGGCGACGTGAAGCTCTTCAGCGAATCCAACACGCGCTGGGTCATCGAGGCCCGGGACGCGGAGGCCGTCGAGGCCCTCTTCCGCGACCGCCGCGTGAAGCTCACCCCCATCGGCACCACGGGCGGCGACCGCGTCGTCATCAAGGACGGCGGCGCGACCCTCGTGGACGTCCCCGTGGCGGCTGCCAGGGTTGAGTACACCGAAGGCCTCAGGAGGCTGGTCTGAATGAAGCGCCAGGATATCCGCGTCGCCGTGATGCGCATCGAAGGCACGAACAACGAGGACGAGATGTGGCGCGCCTTCCACGAGCTTGGCGCCAACGCCGAGCTGGTCCACCTGAACCAGCTCGTGCGCAAGGACATCGAGCCCGAGGAGCGCCGCAAGCTCAGCGACTTCCACGTCCTCATGTTCCCCGGCGGCTTCAGCGCCGGCGACTACATCCGGGCCGGCGCCATCTTCGCCGCCCGCATGAAGGCCGCCCTCAAGGACGACCTGGAGGAGTTCGTGCGCGCCGACAAGCCCGTCGGCGGCCACTGCAATGGCTTCCAGATCCTCGTGGAGCTCGGCCTCTTGCCCGGCGCCAGCGGCCTCATCCCGGGGCAGCCCATGGCGGTGCTCAACCGCAACGACTCCGCGCGCTTCGAGTGCCGCCCCACGGTGCTCCGCCACGAGTCCCGCGGCAAGTGCGTCTGGACCCGGGAGATTCCCCGCGGCAAGCTCCTCACGGTGCCCTCCGCGCACGGTGAGGGGAAGCTCATGTTCCCCCAGGGGGAGCAGGCCCAGACCTTCCAGCGCCTCCTCGATGAGGACCGCATCGTGTTCAGCTACGCCACGCCCGAGGGCCAGATCGCGCCCTACCCCTGGAACCCCAACGGGTCCAGCTACGGTGTGGCGGGCATCTGCAACGAGACGGGCACCGTCTACGGCATGATGCCGCACCCCGAGCGCGTCTTCTGGCGCTACCAGCACCCCGACTGGACGCGCACCGGCCACGCCCCCGATGGGCCCGGCGACGGTCGCGCGGTTTTCGAATCGGTGCTGAAGTACGTCGAGAAGCGTTTCTAGGCAGCAAGGCTGCTTGGAAACGGGAAGGAAAAGAAGAGTCCTGAAGTGAAGGGGCGCTTCACACGCGCCCCTTCACCTCGTTACTCGTGCTCAGGCGCCAGAGCCGGAGCCCGCACCAGAGCCGGTGCCGGACATGTTGCCGCCGGTGCCGGTCATGTTGGTGTCGGTGGTGTTGTTGCCGGTGGTGTTGTTGCCATCACCGGTGTTGAGGCCGCCATTGTCGCCAGTGCCGTCCCGGCTCTCCTGGGGAGACGTGCAGCCCGCGAGGGCCACTGTCGCGACAACCAGGGAGATACCGAGGAGGAACGCCATGCGCTTGTCCATGGGTTTCACACCAAACCCCCCTTGGCAGGCTGAAACGTTTCCCCGTATTGGATCAACATACGACGGGTTGCGGGACGGCCTTCACCCGTGAGGGATGGGTGAGGTCAGACGTCGATGGTGAGCTTCCCGTCGTCGATCTCCACCTCGCCGCTCATCACGCGGAGCGTGAGGGTGTAGGTGCCGGCGGGGCCGGAGCCCGTGTAGTCGTGCTCAAGGCGGAGGCGTTCGCGCTCGCCCCCGGAGAGGATGCGCTCGGTGGTGGCGACGACGGAGCCGCTCGGGTCGCGGATCTCGGCCGTCACCTGGGCCTGGAGGTCCCCCTTGTTCTCGAGCTCGAAGTTCCCTTCCACCCGGTCCACGTCGCGGCTCGTCTCCTCTGAGAGATCGTAGGTGCCGCCCTCGGCCACGCGGCGGTCTCCCCGGACCTCGGCCTCCCGGCTCATGCACCCCGCAAGGATCAGGGAGGCCACAAGGAGGGGCAGCAGGAGGCGCGAGAGCGGGCGGCGCATCATGATACTCTCTCCGTCGCGGTCCACTTTAGTCCCTCTCACGGGATTGTGCATGGCGCCCACGGGCCGTCCCGGGTCGATTGATTTATCAGGCATTGTCCCGATTGCCCGCCTCATGCCGGGGGAGCTCCGGGGCGACAAGGTCCTCATTCCGCAGGAGCGGGAAGCGAGCCCCCTCTACAACAAGGGGGCCTTCGGGTTCCCGCAGTCGGGCGGCGCCCTTCTACTCGATCTCGTGGAGGCCACCTACCTCGCGGAGACGAACCGCCTCTCCGTGCGCGAAGGAAAGCGCATCCTCACGCCCGAGGATCTCCTGATGGTGGCGAGCGAGCGCGACCGCGATTTCGAGATCCGCTACCTCGTCTACCGCGACCTGCGGTCCCGCGGCTACCTCGTGAAGCAGCCGGGAGAGGCCGAGCAGCATGCCCCCGACTTCCACGTGTACCCCCGCGGCGGCTTCCCCGGGAAGACCCCGAGCAACTACGTGGTCCACGCCGTCTCTGAGCGCGCCGCCTTCCGCGCGGGCCCCCTCGCGCGCGCCGCCGAGCGCGCCCACGCGCAGGGCAAGAAGCTCCTGGTGGCCATCGTGGACGAGGAGGGCGACCTCACCTACTACCGCACGGCCCTCGCCGACCCCAAGGGGCGTGTCCCCGCGGCCCTCAAGGACCTCGGCGCCCTCCGGGCCATGCTGCTCGCGGACCGCGTGGTGGCCTTCGGGAAGGCCGCCATGGACGGCCTCCGGAACACGGAGCACTACGGTCACCCCCTCGGTTTCGGGCTGCAGCTCGGCTTCGCCGAAACCCTGTACCTCATGGAGCACGCAGGGCTCAAGGTGCAGACCTCCGAGCGGCAGGACCTCACGCCCGAAACCTTCCGCGAGCGTGCCCGGGAGCTGCAGGACGATTTCGACCTGCGCTACCGCGTCTTCTGCGACCTGCGCGAGCGGAGCCTCGTGGGGAAGACGGGCTTCAAGTTCGGCACCCACTTCCGCGCCTACGAGGAACGCCCCGACGAGGAGCACGCGCCCTACCTCGTGCATGCCGTCCCCGAGGACTACCTCGCGCCCTGGCCCGAGGTGAGCGGCTTCGTGCGCCTCGCCCACGGCGTGCGCAAGAGCCTCGTGTTCGCCGTGGTGCGCGAAACGGGCGCTCCAGCCTACCTGGAGCTTGAGCGGACGCGGCCGTAGTCCCGCATCGACCGCGTCTGCCCGTCTCCGCTGCTCCGCTGCCCTGCTGCCCCGCGTTGATCCGGGGCCCTCTCGGCCGGGATCAACGCGGAGCAGCGGAGGGCTGCGTCGGCTCACTTCCTCCGCGCCGCCCACACCGCGAGCGCCGCACCCAGGAGCCCGACGAGGCCGACGAGGACGTAGGTGAGGACGTCGAGGCCGCCGCTTGCCGCGGGGGTGCCTTCGGCGGCGTCGCCGGGCGGTCTCGCGTCGCGCTTGGTGTCCGTGGGGGTGGAGTGGCTCTCGATGGGTTGGCCGGGCTT
>DATMKA010000036.1:0-18512 GCA_035553595.1 Thermoplasmatota archaeon
CCCCCTCAGGGGGCGGGAGGTCGCGGGCGAGGTAGCGGCGGTGGAAGGCGGTGCCTTCGAAGTCCTCGGGCCGCAGGAGCGCCCAGGCGATGAACACGATGGCACCGACGAACAGGGTGGAGGGGATGAGCGCCTCGACGAAATCGAGGAGATCGCTCGCGGCATGGATGGGCCCGGTGGTCACGTGGATGACTCCGGTGGTCTCCTCCGTCACGCGGAGGATTTCCGGCATCGTGATGGCGGCAAGGAGTTGCCCGAGGAGCACGAGGAGCACGTAGGGGAGGGCCCGGTGGCGGACCATGGGGTGCGCGAAAGCGTAGAGCAGGATCCCGAACCCCGCGCCCCCGAGGGCCCCCGCGATGAGGCCGGGGAGGACGCTGAGGCCCGCCTCGCGGGCGCTGAACCCCCGCTCACCCAACCGGGCAACAGGGGTCTCGGAGCCCCCGTCGGGGAGCACGAGGACCGTGAGGGTCTGGTTCGCCGCGTACCCCGTGTACCCAAGGGCCATCAGGAGGATGGCGAGGAAGATGAGGCGGCGGCGGGCCTTGGGCTCGAAGTCCCGTGCGAGGACGAGGTCCCGGTTCTTGATGGAGGCCATGGTAACGGCTCCGGTTTCAACCGCTACGGCTTGGTCCCCCTCTTAAGGGTTCCTCCGCGTGGATAGGGGGACCCCTTCTCCCCCGCTAGCGCTCACGCTCACGCTAACGCTCACGTTCACGCTAACGCTAACGCTCACGTGGTACGTCCAGCGTGAACGTGAACGTGAACGGGAGCGTGAACGTGAACGGGAGCGTGAACGTGAACGGGAGCGTGAACGTGAACGGGAGCGTGAACGTGAACGTGAATGGGGGACGGGGACCGCCGTCGCTCAAGCGACGGCCCGCACCTCCGCGCCCGCGGCCGTCTGTCCCTTGAGGAGGCGGATGAGGTTGTCCTCGAAGGTCTGGGGGTCGGCGCCGAGGGCGCGGGCCTTGCCGCTGTAGGTGAGGCGGCCCTTCGCGATGACGCTGAGGTCTTCGCAGAGGGCCTGGATCTCGGGCACCTCGTGGCTGCTGAGGAAGATCGTGACCTTCTCGTCCCGGGCAAGGTCCCGCAGGAAATCCCAGACGTCGCGCTTGCTCGGAAGATCAAGGCCGCGGGTGGGCTCGTCGAGGAAGATGACGCGGGGGCGCCCGAGGAGGGTGCGCGCGATCTCCACGCGTCGCTTCATTCCGGTGCTGAGGCCGCCCAAGGCGCGGTCCCGCGCCGGGCGCTCCAGGTCCACCGTGTCGAGGATGGCTTCCACCTCCGCGGCGGGGCGCTCCAGGTTGCGGATTCGCGCGAAGTAGGTGAGGTACTCGCGGGCGGTCCACGCGGGGCGGGAGTCGCCCGCCTCGTCGCCCACGAGGCCCACGATGCGGCGGACCGCCTGGGGGTCCGCGGCGACGTCGTAGCCGCCCACGCGGGCCGTGCCCGAGGTGGCGGGCAGGAGCGTGGTGAGCATCTTGATGGTGGTGGTCTTGCCGGCGCCGTTAAGGCCGAGGAAGCCGTAGATGGCTCCCTCGGGCACGGCGAGGGTGAGGTCGTTCACGGCGGTGAGGTCGCGGAAGCGGCGGGTGAGGTTGCGGGTTTCGATGGCGTAAGGCATGGGGATCACCTGGGTTAGCCGACGCGGAGCTTGCGGCGGAGGGCGGAGACGGTGCAGCCGAGGACGGCGGGGGCCCCCGCGAGCCACATCTGGAGGGAGGCGGTTGCGATCTCGGCCGCGACGCGGGTTTGGGCGAAGCCCTCTTGGAGGCCCTCGACGCCCGAGGCGCGGTAGGTGGCGGTGGCGTTCACTCCGTAGAGGGTGTCGCCAAGGCCGGTGGGGGCCTCGGGCCGGACGGTCACGGGGATGCGGAGGACGAGGCCGCGCTCGCTCGTGTCCACGTCGGCCTCCCAGGCGCCGGGCTTGGGGATGGGGCCCTGCTCCTGGCTCGTGGTGCGGTCCAGGGTGAGGGTCCTCGGCCCCTCCAGGTTGAGGGAGGGGGTCGCGGCAAGGGTGATGCGCACGTTCGTGAGGGTGGTGCCCGGCTTCACGGGGAAGAGAACGAGGAGGTCAAGCTCCTGGGTTTCGCCGATGGTGAGATCGTTCTCCGTGAAGCCGCCCTGGGCGCCGAAGCCGGCGGTGAGGGAGGGAGCGCCCCGGTCAGTGAGGCGGACCCACAGCTTCTCGCTCGGGCGGAAGAGGTCCGCGTAATCTTCGTCATCGTTGTCGTTAGCGGCCGCGTAGGTCGTTCCGGTGAGGAGCATGGGGGCGAGGAAGACGCCCGCGATGAGGGCGGCCACGAGACCGCGGTGGGAAGGAGCGACTTCCCACGTTTCAACACCCTGCTCGCGGAGGAAAATCCACGCTGCCGCCCCGAAGAGGCCCACGACGCTCACGAGGTAGGCCGCGAGGCTCAGGTGGGGCGCGCTCGCCTGGACGGGCGGGTGGAGCCCCGTCGCGTCGAGGAGGGAAGCGTGGGGACCGAGGTGGACGAGGCGGATCAGGATCTGCTTCGTGGTCTCGGAGTGGTCGCCCTCAAGGACCGTCCAGAGGAAGAACACGCTCATGAGGGAGAGGAACATGAGGCCCACGCCGAGGGCGACGGGGGCGGCGGTGCTGCGGCCCGTGAACACGACACCGAGGAAGGTCCCGAGGGCCGTGGAATAGAGGACGACGCCGAGGCACACGAGGAGCCACTCGATCGCGCCGGCGGGCCAACCCAGGTGGTACACGTGCACCATGACGAAGGGGAGGAGCGCGACGAAGTAGGCGAGACCGAGCGTCAACGCGACGAGGGTCTTTGCCGCCAGGTACTCGCCTTTCCCCACGGGGGCCGTGAACACGCTCTGGATAAAGCGGGTGCTTCGAGCCGTGGCCAGGGGGAGGGCGGCGAGGGCCGCGAAGGCGGTGGGGATGAAGAGGCACGTGAGCACGAAGAAGAACTCCATGTCTTCGTCCTCCACGCCGGGCACGGCGCCCGCGAAGGTCACGAGAAGGAGGACCAGGGCGGCGCCCGCGAGGGCGAAACGACCGCGGGGGATGGCGCGGAGCTCCTCCATATAGAGCGTCCACAGGCTCATGCGGAGGCCTCCGGGAGGGGGGCTGGGAGGATAACAGGGGAGGTGGCAGGAGGCCAGGCTTGCGGTCTCATCACCCCAAGAACCGGGGTGGGGGTGTTTTCCGTTCCTCCCCATGGATACGTACTGGCGGTACGTTGCCTGCCCGGCTGGGGGATGGGTATATGAACGGAGGCCTCCATCCCGCGCCTAGCAGGGTGGTCCCCATGGCGACGACCGAGTCCATGTTCGTGAACGGCAAGTGGGTGGCAAGCAGCGACGGGAAGACCTTCGAGACGCGGAACCCCGCGACAGGGGAGGTCCTTGCGACCCTTCCCGCGGCCACCACCGCGGACGTGGATGCCGCCGTCAAGGCCGCCCGCGCCGCCTTCGAGAACCCCGCCTGGCGCGCCATGGACCCGAGCGAGCGCGGCCGCCTCCTCATGAAGGCTGCGGCCCTCATCCGCGCCCGCCTCGACGAGATCGCGCTCGTGGAGAGCCTCGACAACGGGAAGACCCTCCGTGAGGCGAAGGGCGACATCACCTTCGCCGCGCAGACCCTCGAGTACTACGCGGGCCTCGCGGACAAGGTGCAGGGCGCCACCATCCCCGTCCCCGGTCCCCGCATGGCCCACACGATCGTGGAGCCCGTGGGCGTCACCGCCCACATCGTGCCCTGGAACTTCCCCTTCCAGCTCGCGGTGCGCGGCATCGCTCCCGCCCTTGCGGCCGGCAACACCGTGGTCGCGAAGCCCGCGAGCCTCACGAGCCTCAGCCTGCTCAAGCTCGCGAAGGCCTTCGAGGACGCGGGCCTTCCCGCCGGCGTGTTCAACGTCGTGACAGGGAGCGGTCGCGTCGTTGGCAACCACCTCGCCTCCCACCCGGGCGTGAACTCCGTGACGCTCACGGGGTCCTGCGCCACCGGCATCGAGGTGCTGCAGGCGGCGGCGAAGAACGTGGTGCCCGTCACCCTCGAGCTTGGCGGCAAGAGCCCCAACATCGTCTTCCCCGACGCCGACATCGACAAGGCCGTGAAGGGCGCCTTCTACGGCATCTTCCTCAACGCCGGCCAGATGTGCTGGGCGGGGTCCCGTCTCTTCGTGCACGAGTCCATCCACGACGAGTTCGTGCAGAAGCTCGTGAAGATGGCCGAGGGGTGGAAGCTCGGCGCCGGCCAGGACAAGGACACCCGCATGGGCCCCCTCGTCTCCAAGGAGCAGCAGGACCGCGTCCTCGAGTACGTGAACATCGGCCTCAAGGAGGGCGCCACCCTCGCCTTTGGCGGCAAGAAGCCCGAGGATCCCGCCCTCCAGAAGGGCTTCTTCGTGCAGCCCACCATCTTCACGAACGTCCGTAACGACATGCGCATCGCGAAGGAGGAGATCTTCGGCCCCGTCCTCGCCGTCCTCAAGTTCAGCACCGACGAGGAGGCGCTCCGCCTCGCCAACGAGTCCGAGTTCGGCCTCTATGCGGGCGTGTGGACGAAGAACCTGCAGCGCGCCCACAAGTTCGCCCTCGGCCTCGATGCGGGCGCGGTCGCCATCAACGAGTACCCCATCACCTTCCCCCAGGTGCCCTTCACGGGCTTCAAGCAGTCCGGCATCGGGAGCGAGCAGGGCATGACGGCGATGGATTTCTACACGCGCCGCAAGGCCGTCATCACGAACCTGGGGTAAGCCTCAACGGCTGTACCGGGAGGGGGCCTCGCGTGAGGCCACCGGGGGAAGCTCCCGGAGGCTTGCGACGGCTCCCGTGATCTCTCCCGTACGCGGATCCCTCAGGGGCGTCGTGGAGACGGCGACGGCCACCTGGGAGCCGTCGTCCCGCTCGAGGAGCAGCGGCTCGTCCTCCACCACCTCTCCCTGGCGGAGCGTCCTCGTGAAGGGGAAGCGCTCCGGGGGCAAGGGGAGCCCCTCGGGGCTCAGGAGCGTGTAGGGGAGTTCCTCCAGGCTCACGGCTGGGGCTTCCGCGGCGAGGCCCAGGAGCGCTCGGGCCGCGCGGTTGATCACCTGGTAGCGGCCCTCCACGTCCGTGATCACGAGGCCTTCGCGGGCGAGGTCGAAGACGGCACCGAGGCGGGCCTCGTCGGCGCGGAGGGCGGCCTCCACGTCCTTCTGGCGCGTGATGTCCTCGGCGATGCCCACGAGCTGAACTCGGTTCCCCTCCTCGTCCAGGACGACGGTGGCGTGGTCGCGGATCCAGCGGAGCCCGCCGTCGGGGCGCACGATACGGTACTCCACGTCGTACTCGCCCTCGCCGCGCAGGAAGCAGTCGTAGGCCTCGCCCACCCGCTCCCGATCGTCGGGGTGCAGGCTCTTGAGCCACGCGCGCTCGCCGCGCAGGATCACTTCGACGGGGCGGCCGAAGATACGTTCGAAGGCGGGGTTCACGTAGACCGGGGTCGCGCCCGAGGGCGGGGACACCCACACGATGTCGGGCAGGTTCTCGGCGAGGCTGCGGAAGAGCTGCTCGCTCTCCCGGAGGGCCTCCTCGGCCTCGCGGCGCTCCGTGATGTCCTTGGCGATGGCGTGCATTCCCGCGAGCTCGCCGCCCACGCGCATCGGGACCCCGGTCACCATCACGTGCCGGAGGCGACCGTCGCGGGTGCGGATGGTGAACTCGTTCGTCTGCGTGTCCCCCGCGAGCACCTCCAGGAAGCGCTCGATGGCGCGGGGCGCATCCTCCGGGATGACGAAGTCCAGGAAGGGCCGGCCGAGAATCTCGCGGCTCGTGTACCCGGAGAGCCGCTCGCAGGCGGGATTCACCTCCAGGAAGCTGCCGAGCAGGTCGAGGGTGAACACCGGGTCGGGGTTCTCCTCGAAGAGGGAGCGGTAGCGTTCGCGGCTCTCCGCGAGAGCCACGAGGGAGGCTTCGCGTTCGCGCACGGCCTCCTCGGCCCGCGCGCGGGCGGAGCGCTCGGCGGCGAGCAGGCGCTCCCGCTCGCGCTCCGCCTGCTTGAGGCCGGTGATGTCGCGGAGGTAGGCCGTGTAACGGCGGCCGGCCGCCACGGGGAGCTCGACGATGGCGAGCTCGGCCGGGAACTCCGTGCCGTCGGCGCGCATGGCGGGCATCTCGATGCGGCGGTTGAGGATTGGGCCCTCGCCGGTGGCGCCGTGGCGCGCCATGCCCCGCCGGTGGGCCTCCCGGTAGGAGGGCGGGATGATGAGCTCGCTGATCTCCCGGCCCATGGCCTGCGCGGCCGGGTACCCGAAGGTCTCCTCTGCAGCGGGGTTCCATTCGAGGACGCGGCCGCGGTCGTCGATGGTGATGATGCAGTCGAGGGCGGAGGAGACGATGCTCGCCTTGAGGCGTTCCGACGCTTGGAGGGCGGCCTCGTAGCGGTAGCGCTCGGTGATGTCCTGGAAGACCACGACGGCGCCCTCCACCTCCCCGTCGTGGAAGATGGGGGTCGCGGTGAGGGAGACGGGGAAGAGGTCCCGGTCGGAGCCGCGGGAGTAGCACACGTCTTCCCGGTGGACGGTGGCGCCCTGCTGGAGGGCGGCGAGGATGGGCGCTTCCTCCGCGGTGAGGAGGTCGCCCTCCTTGTTGCGGGGGCCGAGCACCTCGATCACGTCCCGGCCCAGGGCGGCCTCGGGCGCGGTAGCGAGCATGCGGGCGGCCGCGTCGTTGATGAAGGTGACGCGGCCCGCGCGGTCGATGGCGACGACGCCTTCACCGAGCGTGCGGGCGATGACGGTGGCGCGGCGCGTGCGGTTCTGCGCTTCGGTGGCGAGGACGTTCGCGAGGTAGGGGTCGTTCTCCCGGGAGGCGGCGGCGAGGGCCGCGATAACGTCGTCGTCCGGGAGGGCCCTCAACACGTCAAGGGGCTTCTCCGCCTCCACGAGGCGCCGGTACGGGTGCGTGTAACGCAGGTCCCCCATCTTGGGGAGAGTCCCTTTCCTTCCGATAAATAGGCTCTGGGTCGACGCGTTTAATCGTCGACGACCTTCGGCCGGGGGACGCCGCGCTTGGGGCAGAGGTCGGCGACCACGCAGGCGGCGCACTCGGGTTTCTTGGCGTCGCAGACGGCCCGACCGTGTTCGATGAGGTAGTAGGTGAGGAGGAACCACTGCTCCCGCGGGAAGAGGTCCATGAGGTCCTGCTCCACCTTCTCGGGGTCCTCCTTGGGGCTGAGGCCGAGGCGGCGGGACAGGCGGCCCACGTGGGTGTCCACACAGACGCCCTCCACGATGCCGAAGGCGTTCCCGAGCACCACGTTCGCGGTCTTGCGGGCCACCCCGGGGAGCGCCACGAGCTCCTCCATGGTGCGGGGCACCTCGCCGGCGTGCCGTTCGAGGAGGGCTGCCGCCATGCCCTGGATGTTCTTCGCCTTGTTGCGGTAGAATCCGGAGCGGAAGATGATCTTCTCGAGCTCCTCCCGCGGGATGTCCAGGTAGTCCCGCGCGGTCTTGCAGCGGGCGAAGAGGGTGGGCGTGATCTTGTTGACCATGGCGTCCGTGCACTGGGCGGAGAGCATTGTCGCCACGAGCAGGTCGAGCGGGGTGGTGTAGTCGAGGGCGCAGTGGGCCTCGGGGTACTCCCGGCTCAGCCGCTCGAAGACGGCTTGACCGCGCTTTGCGCGCAGGGCCTTCGTTTCACGCATAGCACCCCGCGGAAGCCCGGCCCGGGATATAGGGTTGATGGGGCTGCGGGCGCGTGCTCCCCCGGGTGGTCCGCGCCGCGCTTACGCACCCTTATTAGGCCCCAGCCGGCTCGCCGCCTGAGCTGGCTCCATGCAGGAGACCCTTGCCGTTCCCCTCGAAACGCCCCCCGCCCGGTCTCCATCGCCGCGGCGACGCCGGGCCCTCATCGCGCTTCTCGCGGTCTTCGGGCTCGTCCTCGCAGGTGCCTACGGGCTGGCGCTCCACGCCTACCAGACGAGCACGGAGAATGCCGCACCCATGTACGTCGGGGAATGGTATGAGGCGGAAGGGTCGGTCCTCGCGCAGGCCACCGTCGTCTCCGTCGATCAGGGGAAGGGGGAGATGGTGCTCCGCCTCGAGTTCTACCCTCAAGGGAGCGTTCTCGACCCCAGCACGGGGCACCCGACGGTGAACATGACCCTCTCGGCGTTTGGTGGCGGCGACTCGGTGCAGAAGGAATTCCGGGTGGGGAATCCCATGACGCCCACCGACCTCACCGTCCGCCTCTATGGTGGCCACGTGTCCGACTACCCTTTCGACAGGCACCAGGGCTCCTTCGGGTTCTACATGACGGGCTACCCCGACGGCGACGAAGCGGCGCTCGCCGTCCCCCTCAGCATCGCTTTCGTGCCCACCTTCCCCGGGTGGACGATCGGGGCCGAGACAAGCGAGCTGTACGAAGACCATGGGGGCGCCGTCCAGCTTACCGTGGAGCGTTCCGCGCTCACGAAGGGCGTCGCCGCGTTCATCTGGGTGGCGATGCTCGTCCTCGCCCTCGGGTCCATGGCGATCGCGGTGGCGACCCTGTTCCGCTCGGACCCTCCCGAGTCGGACCTCCTCGGCTACATGGGCGCGCTCCTGTTCGCCTTCCCCGCGCTGCGTGAAGCCTCACCGGGAACACCGCCCCTGGGGGCGCTCAGCGACTTCATCGCCTTCTTCTGGGCCGAGGGGCTTGTGGCGGTGGCGCTCGTCATCATGGTGACGGTGTGGCTCCGGCGGCAACGCTACCAGTGACCCGGAGCACGGCGGCGCCTCGAAAGGTACATAGCGCGCCCGCGCCGTGGGGCGCCCCGTGGCCGAGCTCGCGCGCGTCCTCCTCATGACCCCCGCGCTCAGCTTCGAGGCCCGCGCGGAACCCCTCAGCGCCATCGGGGTGCAGGCGCTGCGGGGGGAGCTCGGCGAGGGCGCGATGCTCGTGTTCGAGATGCCCCGGAACGGCGGGCGCGCTCTCCTTGGCGTGAAGTCGCGCGAAGAGTTCCTCGCCTTCGCCGAGGCCGCCCTCACGGAGGCCAAGCGGCAGGACAAGCGCTTCTATCGCGGCGAGTTCGCGCTCCAGGTGGAGGTTCCCGTCGGTCCCACGGGCACCCTCACGGTGGGCCCCATCCGCGGGAAGCGCATGGTAAGCTTCGTGAAGGACGGGAAGCGCATCTTCCACGCCTGGTGCGAGGGAGGCATCCTGCACACGGTGTGGGAGCCCCGCGAGCTTGCGGAGGCACTCGCAGGCGCCGTGGAAGCGCTCGAGCGGCTGCCCCTGGCGGCGGCGGAGCCGGTGCCGGCGGAAGACGGGTGATGCCCGCCTCGCGCGAGGTTCCACGATTAGAGCCACGACGGCACGACGCCGACGATTGAACCGCGACGGCACGACGACGCGACGAACGGACTCAAACGGGAGGTTGACGGCCCAGGCCCCACGAATCAAGTCGTAGCGTCATGCGGACTTCGCGTCGTCGCGCCGTCGTGGTTTTCTATTAACGTCGTGAGGTCGTCGTGCCGTCGTGTCGTCGTGGTTAGCCCGTCGCCGACCGACCCCTGGACTCACCCCATGAGCCGCACGGCGTTCTCCCACAGCATCTTGCGCTTCGCCTCAGGCGGCAGGGGGAGCGCGTCGAAGGCCCGCGCGTTCGCACCCGGCGAGGGGACACCGGGCGCAGGCCAGTCCGAGCCCCACAGGCACTTGTCGGCAAGGCGCGGCAGGTCCGGAAGGTACTCGAGGAGCTTTTTGGGGGGAATGCTCGAGAGATCAAGGTGGACGTTGCGGTGGGCGCGCGCGAGGAACATGGCCGCGTCGCACCAGAGGGGCCGGCCCGCGTGCGCGAGGATGATGCGGAGGTCGGGATAGTCCACGGCGATGTCGTCCGCGTGCATGGGGTCGCCGTACTTGTTGCGGGCGCCGGGAAAGATCGAGGTCCCGGTGTGGATCATGATGGGGATGCCGCGCTCCTCGCAACGGCGGTAGGTGGCGGCGAGGGCCTTCCCGGCGGGGCTGTCGGGGGCCTCGGCGTGCGCGTTCACGGGGAACCCCTGGTGCAGGGGGTGGAACTTGAAGCCGCGTGCTCCGAGGGTATCGACGAGGCGATCCACCTCGGCGACGGGGTCGTCCACGAGGTGCGGGTGGAGGGACGTCCACAGGTGGAGCCGCTCCTCGGCGCCCTTGAGAAGGTCCGCCGTCCACTCGTGGATGGCTGCGGTGAAGCCCATCACGTCGGGCGCGGCGTAGGCGATGATGTTCGCGCGGGTGATGCCCTCCTCGTCGAGGTAACGCAGGATGGCGGGGGCGCCCTCCTTCTGGAGTCGGTGCAGGAGCGCCACCTCTTCGGGGGAGCGGCCGCTCGCCATGACGGGCGCCACGGCGGGCTTCAGCATGAACCAGGGTTCCACGTGGAGGTGGAAATCAAAAACGGGGGCCGCCATCGCTCCTGGGAGCGGGGGCGGCGGAATGAACCTTTCGCGGCCCTCCGGGGTCAGCCTTCGTCGAGGATGCGGCGCTTGTCGTAGAGCGCTTCCGGGTCCTTCGCGTTGCCGTAGAAGGGTTTCGGCTGCGTGTTCTTCTTCAACAGGTCCTCCGGGATGGGCGCGTCGCGAGCCCTTTGAGCGATGCCGCCCGCCTGCTGCTCCTTCTCCTTGGGGCTCTCGCCGCCTGGCATCATCACGGTGCCGCGCTCTTCCTCTTCCTCAATGGTCATGGGCCCGCGATCGGGCGCGGCGAGGTTAGGGGTTCTGGCCCCGTTGTCGTTGCGGGACTCAAGGCTCGTCGGAGGAGGTGACGTCCGGGGGGACACGACGGAGGCCGGGGCCGCCCTGCACGCTCTCCACATCAGGCGGCGCCACGCGCTCGCGCATGGGACCGCCGGCCACGGGGTCGTCCGGCCGGGGAACCTCGCGCTCGCGCATGGGGCCGCCCGCCACCGGGTCGGACTCGGGATGGCCGAGGGCTTCCCGCATGGGGCCGCCCTCCACGGGGGGCCCTCGCTGGGAGGCAACCCTGCGGCGGGCGCTGGAGGGATCTTCAGAGGGGTCCATGGGAACCCCTCTGGAGGGCGCCCCCTTTGCGGGTTCTGGCCGGGTCCTCACTGGAAGCGGACGGGGTGGCCGTGACCGTTGCCGTTGCCGTTGCCGTTGCTCGAAGGGAGGGCGGCGGGGCCGTCGCGAAGCTCCCTGAGGGCGCGCTTCGTGTACACGCCGGCCATCTTCTTGCGGTACGCTGGGGGCAGGCTCGTGTTCTTCACGGGCCGCACGTTCTCCTCCACGTGGTGGGCAATCTTCGCGATGACGTCGTCCGTGAGGGCGCCACCGAGGTAGGGCTCCACAGCCTGGTCCATCACGACAGGCCACATCTCGAGCGCGTTCGCCACAAGGTGCAGCTCCGTGACGCGGTCGCCCTCGAAGCGGGCGGAGGCGGCGATGCCGAGCTCGGGGAAGTCCCAGGAGTCGCGCAGGCGGAGCTTCTGGTACGTGGCGCGCAGCCCCTGGCTTTCGCGGGGGATGTGCACGAAGGTCAGGAGCTCACCGGGCTTCTTCTGGTTGCGGTGGATGCCGTCGAGGCCGGTGTAGAAGGTCGCGGCGGGAAGGGTGCGGCGGCCCTCGGGACCAACGAGCTCGAAGACGGCGCCCAGGGTGATGAGGGGCGCGGGGAGGTCGGCGCTGAAGGTGCTGTAGCACTTCTCCTTCTGCGGCACCACGTGGCACTGGTCGCCGTCGGCCTTCAGGCAGAAGTTGATGCTCTCCCGCCAGAAGTAGGTCTGGTTGAAGTAGAAGCACCGGTTCTCGAGGAGGAGGTTGCCGCCGAGGGTGGCGCTGTTGCGGATGAGGGGCGAGGCGATGAGGCTCGCCGTGCGGCCGAGCACCGGGAACACCTGCTCGAGGCCCGCGTGGCGTTCGAGGTCGCGCAGCGTCACGAGGGCGCCCAAGCGCTCGGGTGTCGCTTCCGCGAGGCCTTCCACGCGGCTGAGGCTCACGACGTGGGGGCGCGTGTTGACGCCCCACTTGTAGTTGGGGAGCAGGTCGCTGCCGCCCGCGATGAAGTCCACCTTGTCGGCGCCGAGCTCGCGGACGAGGCGCGCGGCCTCCTCCACGGTGCGGGGCTCGTGCAGCTCGAAGGGGGGAAGGAGCATGCTCATTCCGCGCCACCTCCGGGCATGCGGGGCGCCATGGGCGGGGCCTTCACCTTCACGGTGAGCGTGGGCTTCTGCTTCGGGCTCCGCTCGATGCCGTTGAGCACCTTGTCAGGGGTGAGGGGGAGGTCGTAGAGGCGCACGCCGATGGCGTCGTAGATGGCGTTGCACACGGCGGGCAGGATGGGGAGAAGGGGACCTTCGCCGGCTTCCTTCGCGCCGAAGGGTCCCTCGGCGTCGTTGCTTTCGACGATGATGACCTCCACTTCAGGCATCTCCATGCTCGTAGGAATCTTGTAGTCGAGGAAGCTCGGGTTGCGGAGGCGCGACTTCAGGAAGTCGAGCTGCTCCGTCTGCACTTGGCCGAGGCCCATGTGGATGCTGCCCTCGATCTGGCCCTCCACGCTGAGGGGGTTGAGGGCCTTGCCGCAGTCGTGAGCGGCCCACACCTTCGTGCAGCGCCAGATGCCGGTCTCGACGTCCACGTCCACTTCGGCCACGTAGGCGCTCATGGAGTAGGCGGGAGCAAGGCCCGCCGTGGCGCCCTTGAACTCGCCGCCCATGGGCGTGCTGATGAAGGTGCCCTTCGCGACGAGCGCGCCCGAGCCCGCGATGGCCTCCTTCACGGCGTCGTTGAAGGTGACGCAGCGCGTGGGGTTCGCAAGGTCGAAGATCGTTTCGTTCTCGAACACGAGGTTCTCCTTCTGGCCGCCGAGGAGGCGGTGGGCCGCGGCCTGCAGCTGGTCGCGGAGGTCCTCCGCGGCCTTGCGGGCGGCGTTGCCCATCATGAAGGTGACGCGGCTGGAGTAGCTGCCGAGGTCGATGGGGGCGGTGTCGGAGTTGCCGCTGTAGACGCGGAGGCGGTCCATGCTCACGCCGAGCACCTCGGAGACCACCATGGCCGCGACGGTGTCGGAGCCCTGCCCGATCTCGGCAGCACCCGTGTGGACGGTGATGCCCGCGTCCATGTCCACCTTGAGGTGCACGGTGGACTGGGGGTAGCGCTTGGGCTCGATGTCCCAGTGGATGGGGAGGTTGCTGCCGGAGATGTAGAAGCCGCAGCCGATGCCGATGCCGCGGCCGTAGGGCATCTTGCGGAACTTCTGGTCCCACCCGCTCCGTTCGCGCACGCGCTCCAGGCACTCCTTGAGGCCGTTGGAGGTGATGCGGAAGTTGTTCACCGTCAGGGAGTAGGGCTCCATGAGGTTCTTGAGGCGGAGGTCGATGGGGTCCATGCCGAGCTGCTCCGCCGTCTCATCGAGGAGGATCTCGAGGGCGCAGCGGCTGTTCACGGCGCCGTGGCCGCGCATGGCACCGGAGGGCACCTTGTTGGTGTAGACGCGGCGGCCGCGGTAGCGGAAGTGCGGCACCTTGTAGGGGCCCATGCTGAGGACGCCGTTGTAGTAGGTGCTGATGATGCCGAAGCTCGCGAAGGCGCCGCCGTCGATCACCGCTTGGATCTCGAGGCCCGCGAGGGAGCCGTCGGCGTTCACGCCGAGTGCCATCTCCGTTTCGGTGGGGTGGCGGTGGCGGCCGCTGAGGAAGCTCTCTTCGCGGTCGAAGAGGAGCTTCACGGGGCGCCGCGTCTTCATGGCGAGGAGGGCCACCGCCATTTCGTGCGCGAAGGGGTCGGACTTGCCGCCGAAGCCGCCGCCCACCTTGGGGCGCACGACCTGGATGCGGTGCATGGGGAGCCCCGTCACTTCGGCGAGGGAGCGGTGCACGTAGTAGGGCACCTGGGTGGCGCTCCACACGGTGAGGCGGCCCTGGGGCGAGTAGTGGGCGATGACGGCGTGGGGCTCGGTGAAGGCGTGGGTGACGCCCTTGAAGCGGAAGCTGCGGCGCGAGAAGGCGGCGGCGCCGGCGAAGGCGGCGTCCACGTCGCCGAAGATCTGGTCCACGTGCTTCTGGACGTTGCTGCCGTCGATGCCGATGCCTTCGTGGATCTTGTCCTTCACGGGCTTGAGGCCCTTCTGGGGGTCCTGGTGGTCCGTGAGGGGCTCGTACTCGACCTTGATGCGGCGGACGGCCTCGATGGCGGTCCACTCGTCCTCGGCGGCCACGATGGCCACCTGGTCGCCGATGAAGCGGACGCGGTCGATGGCGAGGGGTTCCTCGTCCTTTGTGAGAGGGAGCACGCCGAAGCGTTTGCCCTCCATGCCTTCGCCGGTGAGGACGGCGACGACGCCGGGCAGGGCCTCGGCTTCGGAGCTGTCGATGCGCTTGATCTTCGCGTGGGGCATCCGGCTACGCAGGAGCTTCGCGTAGAGCATGTTGGGGAACTTCAGGTCGTCCGTGTACACGGCCTCGCCCGTGACCTTGAGGGGGCTGTCCACGAGGGGCTTGCGCGTGCCCACGACCTTGAGGCCGTTCTGCGGGTAGTGCGGGTGCTCGCCCTTCGGCATGGGCTTGCGGTAGGGCTCCCAGTTGGTGAGCTTGGGCTCCTTCACGACGACGGCCTTGCGCGCGTCGGGGATGGGGTCGAGGGGCATTACTCCGCACCTCCACCAGAGCGCGCAGTCGCAACGGGCGCGGCCTTCTCGCCGTTGAGCTCCGCCGCGGCGGTCTTCACGGCTTCAAAGATCTTCACGTAGCCCGTGCAGCGGCACAGGTTGCCGCTGAGGGCCTCCCGGATCTCCGCGTCGGTGGGCCGGGGGCTCTCGTCAAGGAGCGCGCACGTGGTCATGATGAAGCCGGGCGTGCAGAAGCCGCACTGGCTGCCGCCGCACTCGGCGAAGGCGCGCTGCACGGGGTGGAGGGCCTCGCTGTTGCCGACGCTCTCGATAGTGCGGACGTCCTTGCCCGCGACGGTGGAGGCGAGGGTGAGGCAGGAGAGCTGGGGGACGCCGTCCACGAGGACGGTGCAGCAGCCGCAGGTGCCGAGGTCGCAGCCGCGCTTCGTGCCCGTGAGGTTCAGGGTGTCGCGGAGGACGTCGAGAAGGAGGGCTTGGGGCTCCGCCGCCACTTCGCGCGGGGTGCCGTTCACGTTCAATGTCAGAATCCGCTTGGCCACAGGAATCCCCTCATGCGCGCCCGTGCGCGCCTAGATAGCCGCGCAACGGAGTGGCGTGCCATAAGGGCTTCGCCAAACCGGCGGCCGCTTCCCTTTCGCCTCGCCACGGGAACCCTTATGACGCCCCAGGGGGCGATATCGACCGGAGGCGTTTCCCTGGCATCCCGGCCGACCCTGATCCCCTTCGTGTTCCTCTTTTCCGCTTTGGGCCTCGCAGGCTGCGTCGGGACCGCCGAGGAGGAGGCTCCGGCGGCGGAGACAAAGGCGCCGCAAGCCGAGAACCTCACGGGGAGCCTTGCCGTCCTTCCCCCGGAGAACGTCACGCGCCCTCTTGCCGCGACTCCCCTGAGCTACCAGGGAACGGCGGAGGCGAGCGCCTGCCCCGTGGCCATGGGCAGCGGGCCCTGCTTCGGGCTCGTGAACGGCGAGAACGTCCTCTACCCCCTCGACGTGCCGGGAGTCCTCACGGCGGTCCGCGCCAACCTGACGTGGAGCGGCGCCACTCAACTGCAGGAGCCCTTCACCGCGATGCTCTTGCGGCAGGTGGAGGGCAACTGGGAGTGGGCCGAGGGAAACCTCTCGGCCGAGGGGACGAGCCCCATCGTCATCGACTGGACCCTCCCGAACCCCATCCCCGGCGCACAATACGCCCTCTACGTGCAGAACTACCAGTGGTTGTTCGTTGCCGGGAACGGCCTTGCCTGGGGCGTTCCCCAGGACTTCGCCGTGGAAGGCGTCCTCCTCAGCACCCCCGCCTGAGACGGTACCGGTCCCACCCGCGGTGGCCGAACACGGTCTCGTGCATAGGTTCAAGGATCGCCTGAGGTATCATCGCGCGGGAGGCATCACTTGCACCACCGCCGCGTCTCGAGCGCCCTCGCCGCGCTCCTCCTCCTCTCGACCGCCCTTGCCCTTCCCGCGCTGCCGCGGGCAGGCGCCGACCCGTTCATCTCCCTTCAGGAGGGGACGGGTACAAACCTTCACCCACCCATTTTCGCCTGGGGCGACGAGGAGCTTGCCGCGGGCTGGAACGGCATCCGCAGCGGGTCGGGCACCGCGGAGGACCCCTACCTCATCTCGGGGTGGACCATCCTCCTCGAGGACCGCTCAGCCATCGCCCTCGTGGGCACCCGCGCGCACGTGATGATCGAGGACATCGACATCGTCGGCGGCGCCGACGTGGGAACCCTCGGGACGGCCGGGTGCTACCTGCACCGTGGAAAGCCCTGTCCCGGCTTCGCGCCGGTCCACCTCGTCGACGTGGAGAACGTGACGGTGCGGCGCATCCAGGTAGACCGCGGCATCCCCGCCATCCAGGTCGAGGACTCCCGTCACGTCCTCCTTGAGGACCTCACTTTCACCCCCGACCCCGTCACCGGGTACGTTCCCCTGAACGCGATCGTGGTGGAGGGCGGCGCCTCCATCACGCTCCGGCGGATCACCTTCGACCGCGTCCTCGGGTACCCCTTGATGGTTCAGTTCACCGAGAACCTCGTCCTCGAGGACAGTATCCTCAAAAGCGGCCCCAACGAGCGGCAGGACCCGCGGGGTGGCCGCGGCACCTACATGCGCGTGTACGGCGCCGTGAACGCAGTCTTCCAGAGGAACACCTTCCACATGGGCGGCCTCATCCTCGACAGCGACAACGTGGCTCCAGTGATCCGCGACAGCCTCTTCGAGGGAGGCGCCTACGGTGTTGGCGGCTTCACGATGGACACCCTCCCGGTGTCGGACCTGGTGGTGTGCGGCAACCGGTTCGTGAACCACGACAGCCTCGCCCTCGACCTCTACGGGGCCCGCCTCGTCGGGGCGCGGATCCACGGGAACGAGTTCCGGGACGGGGCCGGCGCCCTCACCCTCTTCCATGCCAAGGACCTCCGTTTCGAGGACAACCTCGTGACGGGTGCGGGGTGGCGCGGGATCCGGTTCGAGTACGGGACGAGCATGGTGGCCCACGGGAACAGCTTCTCCGGCAACGCCGTCGCCGTGGCCGCATCCCCCTACGTCGCCGCTCCCCTCGACTTCACGGGCAACTGGTGGGGCCACGCCTCCGGCCCCTCGGGCCACGGGCCCGGCGAGGGCGACCCCATCCAGGACCGCGGCGGCAAGCTGGTTCTCTCCCCCGTCCTCGAGGAGGCGCCCGAGCTGTCCGTCGGGTGCGCCTGAACGGGCGCCTAGGCGCCCGGGCGGGCCTTCTCGCCCTGGATGATCTCGGCGAGGATGCTCACCGCGATCTCCTCGGGGGTTTCCGCGCCGATCATGATGCCCACGGGGCAGCGGATGCGCTCCACGGCCTCCTCGGGGTGGCCGCGCTTCCGGAGGCGCTCGTGGAAGGACTGCTTCTTCGCGCGGCTCCCGATGAGCCCCAGGTAGCCCGTGAAGCCGCGCGCGAGGAGGGCGTCGAGGATGTCCACGTCCTGCTCGTGGCTGTATCCCATCACGTACGCGTGGCTGTAACGACCGAGGTCCGCTCCCTTGACCCAGGGGGCGGGATCGGCGTGGACGGGGGTGCCGTGGGGGAAGCGTCCCGGAGCGGCGTAGTCTGCGCGGTCGTCCACCACGGTGACCGAGTACTCGAGGGGCTGAGCGAGGTCGTGAAGGGCCTTCGTGACGTGACCGCCCCCGAACAGGAGGAGGTGGGGCTTGGGGTGGACGTACTCGATGCTCAAGTGGACGGTGCCTCCGCAGACGGAGTTGAGGCCTTGGGGCTTCCAGTTGGCGAGGTCGAATTGCACGAGGCGGCTCTTGCGGTCCGCGAGGGCCTCCCGGCAGAGGGCTTTCGCGCGCTCTTCGAGGCCCGCGCCGCCCACGGTGCCGAGGACGCTCCCGTCGGCCCGCATGAGGAGCCGCGCACCGGGCTTTCCGGGCACGGACCCTTGGGCGTGGACGACCGTGGCCACCGCGAAGGGGATGCGCGCGTCGAGGAGGCGCTGCATCTCATTGAGGAGGGCGCGCTGCATGGACCGCCCTCCCTGCGGCGTAGAGGTCGAGGGACCGCGCGTACTCCTCGGGCGTGTTCACGTTCACGAGGATGCCGGGATTCGTGACGGGGATGCGGCGTACGGCCTCCGGTTGCGCCTCGAGGAGCGCGCGGAGCGGCGTGTCCGGCCCCATCACGAGGACCTCGTCGCGGGAGCGCGCGTCGATGAGGAGGGGGTGGCCGCCGCGGCCGGCGTAGGTGGGAACGAAGAAGCGCGCCTCGGGCCCGTGCTCGGCTCGCGCGGCCTGGAGCGCGAAGAAGTCCGCGGGCCCCACGAGAGGGACGTCCACGGGGTGGACAAAGAAGGCCTCGACGCCCGGGGGAAGGGCGCGGACGCCCGCCTGGAGGGAGCCTGTGCGACCCGCGGCAGGATCGGGATTGTGGACCACCTTGACCCCCGAGAGGTCCACGCTCGCCTCGAC
>DATMKA010000037.1:0-15151 GCA_035553595.1 Thermoplasmatota archaeon
GGTCGGCCTCCCGCTCCCGCTCCGCCTCCGGAAGGGCCGTGAGGTCCACCACGGGAAGCGCGAGGGGCGCGTAGGGCGCCACGATCTGGCGGGGTGAGCCCGAGGCCTCCGAGAAGGTGGTGCGGAGCGCCTCCTGGCGGCGGAGCACCTCGTTGAGCGCCTTCTCGAGAACAGGAACGTCAAGGGCCCCCTCGAGGCGGTGGGCCACGATCATGTTGTAGGCGGGGCTAGCGGGGTCGAGCTGGTGGAGGAACCAGAGGCGCTCCTGGGAGAAGGAGAGCGGCGCGGGTTCAGGGCCCGCGTGCCGCGGGATCGTCGCCGTTCTCGTCTCGGGGGCGGCGCCGGGTTTCGCGCTCAGCCACTTGGCGAGGAGCTTCGCTTTCGCGCTCGAGAGGTCGCGCTCTCCCGGTCGCTCCTCGTCACGCGTCACGTCTCACCGACCTCGCTCATCGAGCCCCGAGCCTAAGCTCACAGCGCCCCCGCGAAGGCTCCGGCTGGTCGAAAAACCATGCTTCACCCCGGGAGGAGCCTGCCCCGACCAAGCGCGCTCAGCCGCGTGGTCGACTCGAAACCTCGACTTCCGCGAAAACCACGACCCCATATTACGGTTGCGGTTCACGCAACCTCCACAATGCACGCAAAACGCGGTGCGACGGCCCGCCCATTTCTCCTGATGTGGACACTTCCGTGAAAGTCCACACCGTTCGGGTTGATGGACTGGCCCTTGAGCGGGTCCGCGCCCACGGCAACACGTTTATGATCGGGAGCGCCCCTCCGCGGTTCGGACCCCCTCATGGCCCCTGGCGCTCCCGACCCCCTGGAAGTCCGCGACCTCGTGAAGCACTACGGCAGCAAGGTTGCCGTGGACGGGGTCTCCTTCACCGTTCCCCGCGGCAAGGTGTTCTGCCTCCTCGGGCAGAACGGGGCCGGAAAAACCACGACCCTCGAGGTCACCCAGGGCATCCGCAAACCCACCCGCGGCGAGGTCCGCCTCTTCGGGGAAGACCCCCGTACCGCGGGCGCCGCCCTCAAGCGCCGCATGGGCGTCCTCCCCCAGCGCTTCACCGGCTTCAGCATGCTCACCGTCGAGGAGAACCTCCGCTACTTCGCCGAAATCTACGGCGCGGACCCGGACCTCCCCGCCCTCCTCGAGAGCCTCGACCTCACGGCCTCCCGAAAGGCCCCCTTCAGCACCCTCAGCGGCGGCACGATGCGGCGCGTCGGCATCGCCACCGCCCTCGTCCACGACCCCGAGCTCGTCTTCCTCGACGAGCCCACCGCCGGCGTGGACCCCGTGAACCGCCGCCGCCTGTGGGACATCATCCTCCGCCTCCGCAAGGAAGGGCGGAGCGTCGTCCTCACCACCCACTACATGGACGAGGCCGAGCGCCTCGCCGACGAGGTGGCCATCATCCACCGTGGCCGCATCATCGCGCGCGGGCCCCCGGACCGCGTCCGGCGCGACCACGGCGGCGGCCCCGTCCTCCGCATCTCCGGCCTCCAGGGAAACCTCCCCGTGACGCTCGCGGGCCGCGCGGGCCTCCGCCAGGACGAGGAGGGCGCCACCCTTATCCCGCTCCTCAACGCGAGCGAAGGGCCGGTGCTCCTCTCCGAGCTTGCGCGCAGCGGCGTCGCCTATCAGGAGTTTACCGTGCGCGAACCAAGCCTTGACGATGCCTTCGTGCGCCTTGTGGCCACCACGGAGGCGGCGTGATGAACCTGCGCGGAACCCTCGCCGACGGCGCGACCCTCCTCCGCACCTGGTCGCGCGCAAAGGGCACCCTCGTGGTGTCCCTCGCGATGCCCCTCCTCATGCTCGTGGCCTTCGGGTACCTGTTCAGCCCCGACGAGCCCGAGCGCCCCCTCCTCCTCGTGGAGGACCGCGCGGGCACGAACGAGAGCGCGCGCCTCCTCCAGCTTCTCGAAGCCGAGCCGAGCCTCCTCATCACGCGGGGGGCCCCGCCCGAGGGGGCCGACCCCTCTGCGTGGTTGCGTGAGCAAGGCGCCACGGGCCTCCTCCGAATCCTCCCCGCGAACAACGCGAGCGGCGCGCCCGTCCTCGAAACCCTCGTGGATCCCACGGTGCCCGTGCACGCGAGCGCCGTGCGCACCGCCGTCGACGCGGCGCGCCTCCGCCACGCCGGCGGCGAAACCGTGGCGGTGACGGAGCTTCCCGCCCGCGACCCCGCGCCCTACAGTGCGTTCCTCCTCGCTGGCGTCCTTGGTCTCTCCGCCATGCTCGCGGGCCTCTCCATGGGCTACCACTCCATCAGCGAGCTGCGGCACGCGGGCCTCCTCGAGCGCCTCGCGGTCTCCCCCCTCAGCAAGCGCGAGTGGCTCATCGCCCGCATGGCCGCCACCTCCCTCATCGGGCTTGTGACGGGTATCGTGATTTACGGCGTCGCCCTCATCTTCTTCCCCGCGCCCCCCACGGGCGGCCCCATCGCGCTCCTGCTCGTGATGGGAGGGACCCTCGTCTTCTCGGGCCTCGGCACCCTCCTCGGGCTTGCCGTGAAGGACCCGCAGACAGGAAGCGCCGTGATGAACCTCACCCTGCTCCCCATGGTGGTGCTCTCGGGAGCGTTCTTCGACGTGGCCCGCCTCCCCATGGTGCTCCAGTGGGCTGCCGCGCTCTCGCCCCTCACCCACCTCAACAACGGGCTGCGTGCCGACCTCCTCCTCGGCGATGCCTCGACGGCCCTCCTCCACGCGGGCGCCCTCCTGCTCGCCTCCCTCGTCATCATTCTGGTGGGCGGTCGCCTCATCCGCTGGACGCAGGAGTGAGCGCGCGGCTATCGCGACCCGCGCACCGGCTCCAGGGGAAAGGGCGGTCGAGCACCCTTGCCGCCGCACCAGGGCAGGGCTTGGTAAAAGCTAAATACGTCACCCCATTATGGCCGTAAGGTCCCAATGCGCTGTTCCCTCCACTCCGGTGCCCTGCTGACGTCCTCGGCGAGCGCTTTCTTCTCCTGTGGAGGTGCATGAATGCCAAAGCGCACCGATCTGAAGAAGATCATGATCATCGGCTCCGGCCCCATCGTCATCGGTCAGGCCGCCGAGTTTGACTTCTCCGGCTCCCAGGCCGCCCTCGCCCTCAAGGAAGAGGGCTACCAGACCGTCATCGTGAACAGCAACCCCGCCACCATCCAGACGGACGTCGCGATGGCGGACGCGGTGTACGTGGAGCCCCTCAACATCGCCACCATCGAGCGCATCATCGCCAAGGAGCGCCCCAACGGCATCATGAGCGGCATGGGCGGCCAGACGGCCCTCAACCTCTGCTCCGAGCTCGCCGAAGCCGGCATCCTCGAGAAGTACGGCGTGGAGCTCCTCGGCAGCAAGCTCGAGTCCATCCAGAAGGCCGAGGACCGCGACCTCTTCAAGATCGCCATGGAAAGCATCGGCGAGCACTGCCCCAAGGCCAAGGTGGCCCACAGCCTCGCCGAGGCCCGCGACGTCGCCCTCAACTACCTCGGCGGCCGCTTCCCCGTCCTCGTGCGCCCCGCCTACACCCTCGGTGGCACGGGCGGCGGCATCGCCTACGACCTCGAGGAGCTCGACACCATCGTCGGCCGCGGCCTCGTCTACAGCCGCACGAAGCAGGTCCTCATCGAGGAGAGCGTGCTCGGCTGGAAGGAGTACGAGTACGAGGTCATGCGCGACTCGGCGGACAACTGCATCATCATCTGCAACATGGAGAACATCGACCCCATGGGCATCCACACCGGAGAGTCCATGGTCGTCGCCCCCTCCCAGACGCTGAGCGATGACGACCACCAGCGCCTCCGCGCCGCCGCCATCAAGATCATCCGCGCCCTCAAGATCGAGGGCGGCTGCAACTGCCAGTTCGCCTTCAACCACGACACGGGCGAGTACCGCGTGATCGAAGTGAACCCGCGCGTGAGCCGCTCCTCCGCCCTCGCCTCCAAGGCTACCGGGTACCCCATTGCTCGTGTGGCGGCGAAGATCGCTGTCGGCATGACGCTCGACGAGATCCCGAACTCGGTCACGAAGACCACGCCCGCGAGCTTCGAGCCCGCCCTCGACTACATCATCACGAAGATCCCCCGCTGGCCCTTCGACAAGTTCCGCACCGTGGACCGCCGCCTCGGCACCCAGATGAAGAGCACGGGCGAGGTCATGGCCATCGGCCGCAGCTTCGAAGAGAGCTTCATGAAGGCCGTCCGCTCCCTGGAGACGGACCGCTGGGGCCTCGAGAACCTCACCGGCAAACCCGAGCTCACGGAAGCGGAAATCCTCGAAGAACTCCGCCGCGCCACGGACCGCCGCATGTACGTCGTGGCTCAAGCCTTCCGCCAGGGCTGGACCGTGGAGCGCATCTGCAACGAGACCAAGTTCGACCCCTGGTTCATGCAGAAAATCCAGAGCATCGTCGCCTTCGAGAGCCAGATCGCGGCCGTCAAACCCCGCATCGTTCCCCTCCTCAAGGCCCAGGAGGCGCCCGACGTCCCCGCCGACATCGTGGCCTTCCTCCAGGACGCGAAGATCTACGGCTACGCCGACGGCCAGCTCGCCGAGATGTGGGGCGAGGGCGTCACCGAGGACGACGTGAGCCTCCTCCGCAAGCGCGCCGGCGTCATGCCCCGCTTCAAGATGGTGGACACCTGCGCCGCCGAGTTCGAAGCGAAGACCCCCTACCTCTACAGCTCCTACGAGTTCAGCTCCGTCCCCGACATCCGCGAGGCGCCCCCCACGGACCGGCGCAAGATCGTCATCGTGGGCGGCGGCCCCATCCGCATCGGCCAAGGCATCGAGTTCGACTACTGCGTCGTCCACGCCGTCCAGGAAGTGCGCAGCCAGGGCATCGAGGCCATCGTCATCAACAACAACCCCGAGACGGTGAGCACGGACGCCCAGACCGCGGACAAGCTGTACTTCGAGCCCCTCACCCTTGAGAACGTGCTCGACATCCTTGAGCGCGAGAACCCCGACGGCATCATCCTCCAGTTCGGCGGCCAGACCTCCGTCCTGCTCGCCGTCCCCCTCCAGAAGGCCCTCGAGCGCCGCCCCTGGCTCAAGACAAAGCTCATGGGCACCTCCGCGGACGCCATGGACCTCGCCGAGGACCGCAAGCGCTTCGCCGCCCTCATGGACCAGCTCAAGATCCCCCAGCCCAAATCCGGCACCGGGTACAGCTTCGAGGAGGTCCGCGACGTCGCGAACGCCATCGGCTACCCCGTGCTCGTGCGCCCGAGCTACGTGCTCGGCGGCCGCGGCATGGAAATCGTGTACGACGAGAAGGACCTCGAGGACTACATGCGCGAGGCCGTGAAGGCCAGCAAGAAGCACCCCGTCCTCGTGGACAAGTACCTCACGAACGCCGTCGAGATCGACGTGGACGCCGTCTGCGACGGCGAGGACGTCTTCGTGGCGGGCGTGCAGGAGCACGTCGAGGAGGCGGGCGTCCACTCCGGTGACGCCACCACCATCATCCCGCCCCCCACGCTCAGCAAGGAGATCCAGGAGACGGTGCGCCTCTACAGCAAGCGCATCGCGAAGGCCCTCGGCGTCATCGGGTGCGTGAACTTCCAGTTCGCTGTGAAGGACAAGGAAGTCTACATCCTCGAAGCGAACCCCCGCGCCTCCCGCACCGTCCCCTACGTCTCGAAGGCCATCGGTGTCCCCCTCGCGAAGAGCGCGGTCCGCATCATCCTGGGCCAGCCTTTGAAGCAGCAGGGCCTCAGCAAGGACCCCGACATGAAGCACTGGGCCGTGAAGGCGCCCGTGTTCCCCTTCCTGAAGCTCCCCGGCCTCGACGCCATCCTCGGCCCCGAGATGAAGAGCACGGGCGAGGTCATGGGCATCGACACCACCCTGGAAGCCGCCTACTACAAGGCCCTCATCGCCTCCGGCGTGCGCGTCCCCATGCAGGGCTCCGTGTACATGAGCGTCCGCGACGAGGACAAGAGCAAGCTCCTCCCCCTCGCCGCGAAGCTCAGCGAGATGGGCTTCACCCTGTGGGCCACCCGCGGCACCGCGCAGTACCTCCGCGAGTTCGGCGTCCCCTGTGAAACGGCGTGGCGCATCGCCGAGAAGCGCAGCCCCGACGCCATCGACCTCATGCGCAAGGGCGAGATCAAGCTCGTCATCAACACCCCGAGCGCCACCCGCGGCGCCCGCCGCGACGGCTACCAGATGCGGCGCCTCGCGGTCGAGCTGGACATCCCGTTCATCACCACGATGGCGGCGGCCACAGCCGCCGTGAACGCCATCGCCGCGGTGCGGAACGGCGGCGTCTCCACCCTCGACCTCGCGCAGTACGCGAAGACGCTCGTGGCGAAGAAGTAATCCCGAAAGCGGGCGGAACGCCCGCCCACCTCCTTTTCCATTCTCCACGAACCGCGAGCGGAGCGTCCACCGCGGGGGAAGGCGGCGGGGGCCGAAGCCCCCGGGGCTCAACCCCTGCGGCGCAGGAGGACCACGGCGGCGCCCACGACAGCGAGAGCCCCTAGGACGCCCATGCCCGGCACCGTCTTAGGCTCCTCAGGCTCCTCCTCGGAGAGCACCGTCAGCGTGTACTCCTGGGTGAGGCTGTTGCCCGCCTCGTCCGTCACCGTGATTTCCACGCGGTGCTCGCCTCCGGGGAGGTCGATCGGCCACGTGTACGGCGCAGCGCTCAGGGTGACGGGGTCGCGGCCCGCGACGCGGAGCGTGACGGCCGCGAGGGGGCTCAGGTCGCTGGGCTCCAGCGTGAGCGGCGTGCCCTTCGCGAGGCCCACCGCATTCACGAGAAGCTGCACCTGCAGCGTCGGGGGCGTGTTGTCCACCCGGAGCGTCGCGGCAGGGCTCGTGGCTTCGTTGCCCGAGGCGTCCACCGCGCGCACGGCCACGGTGTGGGAACCGTCAGCGAGGGTGCGGGTGTTGAGCTGGAACCCGCCCTCGATGCGTTCCGCATCGACAGGCTTCCCGTCCACGAGGAGCACGAGCTGATCCACCCGGTCGTCATCCGTGGCGGCGGCGCCAAGGGTGACGAGGCCGCGGACGAGGGATTGGTCGATGCTCGCGAGCGCCACCCGGGGCGCCATGCGGTCCACCTGGAAGTACGCTTCCTCCTCGGTGACGTGGCCGAGGCTGTCCTCGGCGCGGACCACGAGGTGGTGCACGCCCTCCGTGAACGCCTGGGGGTCGAGCTGGAGCAGGCCGTTCACCGTCACGCGTCTCGTCACGTCGCGCCCGTCCAAGGTGACCTCGAACGCCTTGAGCGTGAGGTCCGTGGCGGTCACCTGGACTGCCGCTGGAGCCCGGAGGCGGTCGGGGACGCCCGAGAGCACCACGTGGGGCGCCGAGGCGTCAAGCGTGAACTCGGCCAAGGCCTCGCGGACGTTGCCGGCGCGGTCCGTCGCGCGAACGACCACCGTGTGGGAGCCCTCGGCGAGCCCCTCGAGCGCATGCGTGAAGCGACCCTGGGAAACCGCGAGGGGAAGCTCACGCCCGTTGAGGACCAGGACCGCCTTGGCCAGGTTCGGATCGGTAATCCTCCCCTCGGCCACGCTCACCGTCGCAAGGACGCCCGAGAGCGGGGAAGAGAGCGTCACCGTGGGCGCGCGGTTGTCCACAACGAGGGAGCGCGTGGAGGCGGCCGTCTGCCCGTTCGCGTCCGAAAGCGTGAGGCGGAGCCGGTAGGATCCATCCTCCACGGTCGCCGTGTGCCAAGTGGCAAGAGGTCCTGATGCCACGGGCTGCGTGCCCGAGGCGACCGAGGACCAGGTGGCGCCGCCGTCGCGCGAGACCTCGAGACGCCAACCCGTGAGGCTTGGCGCGGTCGCGGTGCCCGACACGGCGAGGTCGCCGCGCACGTGCGCGCCCTCGAGCGCGGCATCGAGCACCGCCACGGGGCTCTGGAGGTTCACGCGCGTCACCGCGTCGGCTCCCGCGGGCGGCGCTTCGACGTTGCCCGCCGCGTCGGTCGCGACGGAGCGGAACTGGAGGCGCTGCCCATCCTGGGCCGTCGTGTAGAGCGCGACCCCGGTGGCGGGCTGCCCCGTTAGCCAGGGGGTCCAGGCGGCATCGTCCACCTTCACGTCGATCCTCACGGAGGCAACCCCGCTGAAGGACTCGGACGTGGGGTCCGTGCTCGACCACGCGACCTCGATAGGCGACGCGCTCATCTCGGGCAGGGCCTTCACGGCGGACTCGGGCGCGGTGGTGTCCACGACAGTGACGACCCCGGTGGACCCGGTAGGTGCCGCTTCGGCGTTCCCAAGGGTGTCCACCGCCACCACGGCGAAGCGGTAAACGCCTTCGCCGCTCGAAGTGTACTGGAAGGATCCGGAGAAGCTCTTGGGCTGGAGCGTTTCGCTCACGAGCGCCCAGTCGCCCGTCTTCACGCGCGCGTACAGGCTCACCTTCGCGAGAGCGCCCGCGGCGCCCCGCTCCGTGGCCTCCCAATCGACCCGGATCACGCCCCCGGTCACGGCAACGGGGGAAGCCGTCTTCGTGGCCGGAGCGCTCGTGTCCACCTGGAAGGAGGCCACGTGCTGGCTGGCGGGTCCGGTCTTGCCGCCCGCATCCGTCGCCGACCCGACGGGCAGGAGCGCGGTCCACTCGCCCGTGGGCGCGGTGGCGGCAAGCGTGAAGGGCGCGATGTAGGTGTCGCCCGAGGCGTGGAGGGGGACGGCGCGTTCCTCCCCCGTGGGAAGGCGCAGCTTCAGGCTCCCCGTGAGCGTGGTCGCGGGCGTGCCGTCCACGTACTTCGCACGGAACATCACCTGGCCCTCTCCCCGGCCGTAGACCTGCTGCGAAACGCGGAAGTCCTCGATGAGGAAGCTCGGGCGCGTGACCTCCACGGAGTCCGTGCTCGTGACCGCGGCGGGGCTCGGCCCCACCGAGAGCCCTGCGGCGCCATCCCGGACGGCGTTCGCGGCGAAGCTCACTCGCCAGGTTCCCGTAGCGGCGGTCGCGGGGATGGGGATCTTGACCGCGTAGTTGCCGGCCGAGTTCGAGAGCGTCGTTTCAGGGGACTCGATGCGGTTCGCGGGGTTCACGTGGAGGAGCGCCGCACGGAAGACGGTCGTCGGCACCGGCGTGCCATCGGGGTAGAGGACTCGGAAGCGCACCGTCACCTCGCCACCGCTCGCCGCCGTCGCCTCATCGATCTGGAGGGACTGGAGGCTGAGGTGGCCACCAAGGGGAACCGGGGTGAGGGTCTGGGCGTTCGGGTTCACGGTGACGGCAGCAGGGGTCGCTGTCACGTGCCCTGCTTTCTCCACCGTGTAGTGGAGCGTGCCCGTGCGCGTGTGGAAGGCGCGGCCCTGCGTGTCCGTGGTGAGGGTGTCGAGCGGGGTGCCGGTGCGCGCGGCGGTCGCGAAGAGCTTCACGGTCGCTCCCGGGAGGGGGTTTCCGTCCCAGGCCTCCGTCACCTGCACGATGCCCGGGAATCGGAGGGGCTGGCCGTTTCCGGCGGCGCCGTCGAAGGCCAGGGTGAGCTGGGAGAGGTTCGACCCCGTGACCGTCACCGTGGAGGGGAGGTAGCCTGTCTTCGTGGCCGTGACGGCCCCCGGCCCCGCCAGGGGGAGGTAGGCGATGCCACCCGAGTAGGCTGGGGGCACGGGCGCGGAAATCACGCCCTCAGCGAGGGGGATCGACTGGCCCGTTTCATCCTTGACCCCCATGACCTTCACCGTGAAGGGGAAGGCGAGGCTCCCCGCGAGGGCCACGGTGGACTGGGCCGTCGGCGCCAGGGCCGTGGTGAGGGTGCGGTCGACGTAACCTGTGTGGCTCACCTTGAACGTGGCCGCCGGGGTCGCCACTGCCGGCACGTACGCCGCGCCGTCGTGGAACACCACCGGCTCGGTCCCCGCAAGGGCGAGGCCGTGGATCCGGGTCGCCGCCTCGGTGAGCGCGACGGCGCCCCCGGCCTCATGCTGGGCCGTGACCTTCAACTGGTACTTCAGGGCGTCCGCGCCCGCGAAGGAGGGAACCTCCTGCGTCGCGCCAGGAGTCACTGTCTTCACGGCGTTCACGAAGCCCGTCGCGGAGACGGTGACGGGCCCTGAGCTCGCGAGGGGGATGTACGCGGCGCCGTTGTGCACGACCACGGGCACCGTCGAGGTCACCGTCAAGTTGGCAAAGGGAATCACGCGGCCGAGCTCCGTGGAGGCCCCCGTCACCTTCACGGTGTAAGGGAGCGGCGCGCCCTGGCCACCCGTAGCAAACAGGAGGGCCGTGGGCGCCGTGCTCACGGGCGTGATCGCCGTCGCCGTCTGGGGGAGGAAACCCGAATGCTGGAGCGTCACGGTCTGGGCCGTGAGCGCCGCCGGAACGTAGGCGGCGCCACCCACGTACTGGATGGTGCGACCTGCTGGGACGCTGAAGCCGCTGAAGCTCGTGGCGGCGGCGCTAAGGGGCACGTCGCG
Organism: Thermoplasmatota archaeon; assembly: GCA_035553595.1. Taxonomy (GTDB): domain Archaea; phylum Thermoplasmatota; class SW-10-69-26; order JACQPN01; family JAJPHT01; genus DATMKA01. Next base: position 10,377 of record DATMKA010000037.1, read on the forward strand.
GCCCGTCTCGTCGGAGGCGTTCACGCGCACCGTGTAAGCAAGCCCGCGGCAGGTGAGGGCGGTTGTGCTCGCGGTGGTGCAGGGTGTCGCGCCCGAGAGTGTCACGACGAGCTGTGAGGCGGGGTCCGTGGCGAGGTTCGCGAGGGCCGTGTCTCCCCCGGCGCCCGAGCGGACGCCCACGAAGCCCGCCGCCGACACGGTGAGGTCCGACGTCGTGGCGGTCGGGATGAGGAAGACGTTCCCGGTCGCGTTCGTCACCGGCACACCGCCGTGCGTGACCGTGGCTCCCGTGATGGGGTTCCCGAGCTCGTCGCTCAGGACAACCTTGAGGCGCGCGAGGACGGGCTCGCCGTCCACGACGCCCACGGGCGCGGTCCCCTTGTCGAAGTGGACCGTCTGCTGGGTGGAGCCCACGGTGAGGCTCACGCTTGACTGCGTGTAGCCGGGCGAGCTGATCGTGAGGGTGTGCGCGCCCACCGAGGCCGGGATGTACCACACGCCGGAGGAGACCCGCTGTCCCGCCGGGGCCGTGCCATCCACCACGAAGGGCGTCCCGGTCGTGGGCATCACGGAGCTGCCGAACTCGTTCTGGACGGCGGCCACGCGCACCGGGAAGAGCACGGGCTGGCCGTCCGTCCCCGCCGCGTACCGGCCGGGCGTGCCCACGTCGAAGTCCACGGTCACGCGAGTCGTCTCGCCAACCGTGAGGCTCGCGCTCCGCTTCAGGAAACCCGGGGGCGCGACCTCGAGGACCGCCGTGCCCTTGGAGAGCGCGAGGTGCCACTGGTTGCCCTGGAACGTGAGGCGCTCAAGGGTGGAGGTGGAGCCCGTGCCCAGGGTGATCCCCGAGGCCGGGATGGCACCAATGATGGCTTCCCCGAGCTCCGTGTCCACACCGAGAATCTTCGTGCTGTACCGGAGCCCGCTCGCCTGACCTCCGCCGAAGGTGACCTCCGTGGGCACCTGGCCCGTGGCGGGGGTCTGCGCGGCGGTCCCGGTGTGCGAGATCGCCATCGTCGTGGTCTCCGACAGGAAGCCCTTCAGGAGGACCGTGATGGGCTTCGTGGTGGTGGCCGGCACGTACGCGACACCCGCGCTGTCGTAGCGGATGCCGATGCCGGGCTCGGGCGGGAGATCCACGCCGGAGAACGTCGTGTTAACGGCCGCAAGCTGGAGCAGCGCACCGAACTCGTCCTTCGCCGTGACCTTCACGGAATAGGGGAGCGTGAGCGTGGTGGTGGCGGTCGCGCTGTTGCTGAGCGTCGGCGTCTGGGCGGCGCTTGCGAGGAAGCCCGCGCGACTGGCCTGGACGTTCACCTGCCGTGCCGCGGGACCCACGTCGTAAGCGATCTGGACGTAGCCGTTCGCGACGCCGTCGATGTCTCCCGCCCCGCCGTCAACAACTGTGGTTCCACCATTCGGGCCCGGGGGGTCCGCGATCGTGATGGTGGCGCCCGGGACGAGGTTCCCGAGGGTGTCGCGGACGCTGGCGTTGAGGGAGAAGCCCATCACGATGTCGAGCTTCAGCGGCGCGGTGGCGGAGGTGGTCTGACCGGGCCGGCTCGTGGTCGGGTATCCCTGCTTCCAAATCGTGACGTCGAAGGCCTGGTTGTAGGGCGCGGTGGCCGGGTTAGCCGCGACATAGAGGCGGCCGTCGGCCACGCCATCAAGATCGTTCACAGACCCTTCCACGACGCTTGCATCCGCCACGGTCGGGCTCGTCGTGTTGAAGTAGGCCGTGAACCCGGTGACGCCGCGGTTCAGCGTGTCCGTCACGCGAAGGCGCACCGTTACGTTCAGGGCCTCCGCCTGCTGCACTCCTGTGGGAGCGGTGCCGCCAAACTGCACGAGCTTCTGGACGGTCGTGCCGGGCGACACCGTTGCCGCGCGGGTGGCATAACCGGCCTTGCTCGCGGAGACCTGGGCCTCCGCCTCCAGGGGGAGGTAGGCGGCCGTGCCGCTCACAGTCGCCGTCGTCGTGCCCGCCGCCACTGTCACGGTGCCCATCGACTGGAGGGCCCCGAGCTCATTGTAGACCGCCAACACCTTCACCGAAAAGGGGAGGGCGGTGGCGCCGCTGAAGGCCACAGGAATCTGGGAAGCGGTGCTCGGGACAGTCGGTGCCGCTGCGGTGCGCTCGATGTAACCCGCGTGCCGGAGCGTCACCGTGCCCGTCCCCGAGGCAGGGACGTAAGCCACACCGTTGTGGAAGATGATGGCGCGCCCGTCCGCCAGGGGCAGCCCCGTGACCGTGGTCTTCGTCCCGTCGAGGGTGAGCGCGTTCCCGAGCTCGTCCGTGGCGGTGACGCGCACCGTGAAGGGGACGGCGCTCACGCTCACCGTGCCGCCCGTCCCGCCGAACTTCACCGTCTTCTGCGCGGTCGAAACGGCCGCGATGCTTGCCGACGAGGTGTCCACGAAGCCAGGAGCTATGACCTTCAACTCGACGGCGCTGCCGCCCTCCACGGGGAAGTACGCGACACCCCCCGAAACCACGGGGGCCACGCTGGAGGTGACGAGGCCGGGGACAATCGCGATGGTGCCTCCGGTCTCGTCCTTCACCTCATCGACCTTGATCGTGAAGAGGAGGGCCGGGTGGCTGCCGGTGCCGAAGGCGACAAGCACGGGGCTCGTGGCCGTGCCCGGGTTGAAGGCGGCGCTCGTCGCGGTCACGAAGCCCTTCACCTGCAGGGTCAACGTCGTGGAGGAGGCGTTTGTTGCGGCCAGGTAGGCTGCACCGTTCGAGAAGCGGACCGGCTTCGCCGTCGTCGCGTGACCTCCCACCTGCGTTGTCGAGGCGGTGAGCGGTACCGCGTTCCCCACCTGCTCGACGGCCGTGATCTTCACCCGGTAGGAGAGCGCGGTCGCGCTCACCGTGGCACCGCTGCCGCCAAAGGCCACCGTCTTCTGGGCGGCGGGGTCGGGCGTGATGCTGCCCGTCGTGGACGCGAAGAAGCCGCTCGAGGTGGCCGTGAGGGTGCCCGCGGCCGTCATGGGGACGTACACCGCCCCACCGGAGACGACGGGGGTGCCCGAGGTGGACGTGATGGCGACGTCCGTCCCGAACGTGAAGGCGTTCCCGAGCTCGTCCTGGGCATTCACCACCTTGACGGTGAACTTCAGCGACGTGGCGTCCTCAAGCACCGGCTCCACAGGGGCGGTGCCGGTGGGGCTCACGGTCACGGCTTCGGAGGCAGTGACGTACCCCGCGTGTCCGATCGAGAGGGTGCCCGACCCGGTGGCGGGAAGGTAAGCGGCGCCGCCGCTGAACACGACGCTGAGGCCCTGGGCGAGGGGGAGGCCCGTGGCAGTGCTCGTGCTGCTCGTGAGCGCGAGGGCGTTCCCGAGCTCGTCCTCGGCGCGGGCCTTCACGGTGTACAGGTGGGTCACGGTGTACTGGGTTTGGGCGTTCCCAGTAACGATGTCAGCCGCCGTCGTGTAGGGAAGGAAGCCGGCCCGGGTGGACGCGACCTTCACGTTGGTCGTGAAGGTGTCGGGCAGGATGGTGGAATGGATGATACCGTTCGCGGTGCCGTCCCGGTCGCCGTCGCCGCCGTCGGTGAGGGTGGCGTACTCGACCGTGTCGGGGTTTCCGAGGAGGCGGACGGTGGCCCCCGGGAGCGCTGCCAGGAACTCGTCCTGGACGGTGATTTTGATCACCGTGGGGAGGCTCACGCGCCCGGTGCCCGAGGGGCCGTTCGCGGCGGGCTGGGACTGGAGGGCATAGGCTTGGGTGCCGGTCAGGGGAACGAACCCGTCGGCCTCCACGCGCCACCGGTAGCTCCGCTCCGTCCCGAGGAAACCGGAGCGCACCTCCGCCTCGGTCCAGGTCGCTTTGCCGTTCGCGGCCGTGAACTTGATCAGGGTGACGTCGTCCCCTGCGCTCGCGCTGCTGCCGGGGAGGGTCAGGGTCACCTTGGCGCCTTCCAGGGTCGCCGTGGAGCCGTATTCTCCGAGGGCGGTGACCTCGATGCCGCCCTGGGTTTGGGCCGATGCCGAGGGGGTCAGCAGAAGGAGGAGGCCGACGAGGCCGATCGCGAGCGTGAACGAGGCGTACCAACGAGCAGATGTCCTAGACAGCAGCCATCCCACCAGACCCGGCGCGTGATATTATTCACTAGCCGAGATATCTGGGTCGGCGACGGGTCGCGGCGTATTAAGCCTTCTCATCGCAATCTTGAAATGTTTACTAAAACTGCAACAGGCAAGGTTTCCCTTGCCTGTTAGAGTGCTTTCTCAAGAAGGGAGGTCACTTCCTTCTCGAGCATCTGCGCCACCTCGCGCCCGAGCTTCTCGCGGAGGGGCGGGGGCATCACCTCGAGGCCGAGCTTCGCGGAGGCCTTCGCGAGGCGGAACTCGGCATAGGTCTGCATGACCTTCGCCTCGAAGTACATGCGGACGGCCTCCTTGAACTCGGCCTTGAGCTCGGGGTTGTGGTCGAGGGCCTCCTTCATGCGGCCCTTCAGCTCCTCGCGGACGATGTCCTTGAGGGCATCCATCACGATCTCGTCGGTTTCAAGGTCGAGGATGCCGCCCTTCAGGGTGGTCTTGATGAGGCTCTCGCCGGGCATGGGGCGAGGAACGCCTCGGCGCGTAAAAAGCCCACCTGCGTGACCAGCGCTCAGGGATTGAACCGGCCCGTCGTGGCCTTGTCCCAAGTGAGGAAGTACTCCCCGTCGGGGCCGGGCATCTCGGGCGTGTTCTTGTAAACCGTGAAGGTCACCTTGAGGTGGGTGTCCTTCGCGCGGCCCACGGTGAACTCCATGAGCCCGAAG
>DATMKA010000038.1:0-5186 GCA_035553595.1 Thermoplasmatota archaeon
GCCCCCGCCCTTGGCCAGGCCGCCCTCGCGGAAGGCGCGGAGGTCATGGCCGTGGTGAACGTCCAGCCTCAGGAACTCCGCGCCGCAGACGGGGCGCCCGACCCGCGCACCGGCAGCTTCCCCCACCAGCGCCTCGTGAGCGTCTCCACCTACGACTGCGCCACGGGCCAACCCTCGGGCACCACGAGCGCCCGGTACAGCCTCGACGCCGTCCTCGTCCTCACGCACCCCCTCCTGGGAGCCGGCATCGACGCGGGCCTCGCGAGCGACCTCCTCGCGGACCCCACGGGCTTGAATCCCCGCCGCGTGGAGGAGCCCCCGGAGCAGACCCGGTACGGCGCTTCCCTCGCCCTCGGCTTCGGCGCCCTTCCCCCCGCGAGCCTCCTTCCCGGCACCGCGAGCTTCGTCGCCTTCCTGTACTGCGGCGGCACCCCCACCGGCCTCCTTCCCGCAACCACGGGGCGGCAGACGCCCGGCCTCTTCGGGTGGCACGACGAACTCTCCTGGAGCGCGGGCGGCACCGCCAAGGGCCACGGTCCCGAGTTCACCTTCACCTACCGCACCGCGGAGCGGCACGCGGGGACCACCGCAAGCCCCGTGTTCACCCCCGCATTCTACATGAATGAGGTGCTCTTCTTCGACGCGACGGCGCCCCTGGGGACACACACCTTCCGCTTCGCCGTGAACCCCTCCCTCGTGGACGCCTTCCCCGGGTACGTGGGGAGCCGCTACCAGCCCGCGGCCAAGGAGTGCCTCATCGAGGGCGGCGGCCTCTTCAGTCGCTGCGGCGAGAGCCTCCACGTGGGCCTCACGGAAATCCCGGGACAGTACACGTTCCCGCCGGTCGCGCCCGCGGCCCCCTCGGCCGGGCTCGTGGCTCCCACCCTCGAGGACGTGGACCTCTTCGGGAGCCCCGACGGCGCCCTCGGCCTCGACCTCGTGAGCCGCACCTACTACGAAGTCCAGGCGGCGGACACCCTCGTGGGGCCCCTCCTCGTGGAGGCCTACCTCGAGGCCAACCGCGTCGCGTTCCCGCCCCGCGGCCTCGAACCCCAGAACGCGGGCACCTTCACCGAGACGCCCGTGCGGCGCGTCTCCGACCGCATGCCCACCACGGTCGCCACCGGTCCGGGGGCGCCCTGGGTGTACTACCTGGACGCGAGCCGCGCCAACTCCGCCGCTGGCTCCACCCTCACCGCCACCGACGCCGTGTACCTCAGCGGCGTCACGAACATGCGCGACGCCTACCCTGGCGTCTTCCGCTTCAGCGCCCTCCTGGGTCTTGCCCGGGACGAGAACGGGGACGGCCGCATCTCCCTGCACGATGCCGCCGAATGGTACCCCCTGGACGATTTCCACCTGCCCCCGGGCGGCGACCCGACAAAGGGAGGCAACCTCGCCGACGTGGGCACCACCGGCCTCGACCCCGAGACGCTCGCCGACGCCGTGGTGGCGGGGGAGACGCTCCTCTGGAACTCCCTCTGCCGCGTGAGCAGCGCCGGCGAGGTGCGCGTTTACGCGCCCGGCTCCGCCGTCCCCCCGGGCGACCCCGCCATCGGGGTCTGCCACACCACGAACGATGGCCGCCACGTGGACCCCGCCCACGGGTGGGGCACCTTCATGGGCACCGCCACCAACCGGAACGGGCTCGGCTTCTACGGGAGCCCCGCCTCCGTCATCGACACCACCACCGAGCACATCGGAACGATGACGAGCCGCGTGAGCGCCCGCATCCAGTGGCCCACGGTCGCCGAGATGAGCGCCCTCGGCATCGTGCTCCCCCAAGGCGTCGACCCCACCTCCCTCGCGGGAACCACCGTGTACCTCACCGACGTGGACGTTTACCAGGGGAGGATCTGAGATGCGCGCCGCCGTTCTCGTGCTCCTCGTCACGCTTCCCGCCCTCGCTGGGTGCCTTGCCGGGACCGAGGGACTCACGGAGACGCCCACCCCCGAGGGTAGCGGGGAACCTCTCGACAAGAGCGCGGCGCCCGAAGCGCAGGCGCCCGCCCCGGTGGGCTCCCTCGTGCTCACCGCTCGCTTCGAGGACCTCACGGCTCTTGCGGGCGTGAACATCACCGTGGCGAACCGGAGCGCCGTCACTGGCCCCGACGGCATCGTCCGGTTCGACGGCCTCGCGCCAGGCTCCTACGTGGCCACCGCCCGGAAGCTGTCCCACCGCACCGCCCAGCTCGGCGTCACCGTCCTCGCGGGCAAGACCACGGAGGCCGAGATCATCCTCGCGGCCGAAGGCGAGGGGCAGCACGCCCACGAGAACGGCGTGAAGGCCCACCGCGACCTCTACGTGTTCCACGGCCGCTTCGACTGCACCGCCACCTACCTCATCATCACGGGCGACTGCCTCACCATCGTCGATGCCGCCGCCAACGCCACGGGCGCGCCCGTGGACGGCGCCGCCACCAAGGAGCGGTACCTCATCGACTTCCCCCTCGACTACTCGTGGACCACGCTCATCGTGGAGATGACGTGGAACGACACCACCGGAAGCCTCGACGAGGGCATGACCCTCGCCCTCGAGCCCTCGGAGGCCCCCGCCGACGGGCATGCCGCGAAGTACGCCCGCGCCGCGGGCGGAAGCCCCCTGGCGCTCCGCCTCGAAGCGGGCGAGAAGCACGAGACGGCCACGGCCGAGGACATGCCCAACCCCGCCGGGGGCGAGGTGCTCCGCGCCCGCGCCTTCCTCAAGGGGCTCGCGCACCGGCCCGGAGGAAGCGACTTCCTCGGCGTGGGCGTCGCCGCGAACCACGAGTTCACCCTGTACGTCAGCATCTTCTACGGCGAAAAGCCGGAACCCGCCTACACCGCCACCGGAGGAGAATAACATGGAATTCGTCGCCGAAGCCGCCCTCATCGCGCTCCGCGAGGGCCTCGAAGCCCTCCTCATCACCGGCATCCTGCTCGGGCTCGTCACGAAGCTCGGCCGGCCCGACGCGCGCAAGCACGTCTGGTTCGGCTTCGCCGCCGCCGTCCTCGTCTCCCTCGTCGCGGGCTACCTCGTGCAGGCCTACCTGCTCGAGGCCTTCGAGGCCCACGGCGGCGCCGAAATCTTCGAGCTCGTGGCAGCCCTCAGCGCCGTGGTCGTCCTCACCTACATGGTGTTCTGGATGTGGAAGCACACCCGCGAGCTTCTCACCACGGTGCGCGCGCAGGTGGCCGCCGCCCTCACCGCGGGCACCCTCGGCACCATCGTGTTCCTCACCTTCGCCTCCGTGATCCGCGAAGGCCTCGAGGTCGTCCTGTTCTACGGGGCCCTCGTCTCCCGCTCCTCCCCCTTCGACCTCGCGTGGAGCGGCCTCCTCGGGTTCCTCCTCAGCGCCGCCATCGTGTGGGCCATCCTCCGCGGGACCGCGAAGGTGGACCTCCAGAAGTTCTTCGCCATCACCGGCATCCTCCTCGTATTCGTGGCCGCGGGCCTCATCGTCCACAGCGTCGAGGCCGCCACCGCCCTCGGCCTCCTCCAGCCCCAGCAGGCCATCTGGGACATGACAGGCGTCCTCACCGACGACTCCGCCCTCGGCCGCGTCCTCCACGCCACCCTGGGATACACCGCCATGCCGACGCTCCTGCAGGCCCTCCTGTACTTCGCCTACGTCTTCGGCGTGGGCGGCGCCTACCTGTGGGGCCTCGGCCTCTTCCACCGCCGCGCCACGGGCAACCGTGCCCCGGCACGGTCCCGCCTCGTGGCCGCCGGCCTCGCCGTGCTCCTCGTGCTTGCCGCCATCGGCGCGGGAGCGGCGAACCCCAAGGGCTTCCCCGAGCACGCCCACGGCGCCACCGACGACCACCACGTCACCCCCGCGGCCGCCACCGTCCCCCTCGATGCCCTTGGTGCGGAGGGGAAGTTCGGTGTTCTCCTCCGCAGCCACGGGGAGCCCATCCACTACAACGAGACGACCTACCGCAGCTTCGCGGACTTCGTCAAGAACCTCCTCACCGTCCTCGGCTTCCAGAACCTCCTCCTCGTGGACCAGGGCACCGTGCTCCTCGACAAGGCCCACCCCTTCGAGAAGGGCCCCCGCGTGGACGCCGACCTCATGGACGCCTGGACGCACCCCTACGCGGGCCCCGCCCTCTACGTGGGAAGCCCCGTCCCCGGCGTGAAGGAGTCCCAGCTGCCCTTCTTCGACGGCTTCTACGTCGCCCCCGGCGGCCCCGGCCTCGGAGAGCCCGACATCCTCGAGATGGCGGGCCTCAGCGCCTACATCGAGTGGCTGCAGATGAACGGCACGAGCCCCATGCACTGGAGCAAGATGCTTGTCCTCGACGCCGCCGAGCGCCAGCTCAAGGAGCGCTACGGGGACCGCGTCGTCGTGCAGAAGAGCTACCACATCCTCCCCAAGGTGGGCCCCGGCGAGTCCGACGCCGAGGCGGCCAAGGCCTTCAAGGAGGCGGGCGTAAGCTTCGTGGTGGACGCCTACACGAGCGCCATCTTCAGCGACGTCATGAACACGTGCATGATGCAGCCGCACCTCCTCCACGCCTTCACCGAGGCCGGCTACACGGGGAAGCTCGTGCACGCGAAGCCCTCCGGCATCACGTACAACTACAGCCACGCCGTGGCCCGCCGCATCGAGGCCGCCGTGAAAGAGGTCCCGGCGGGAGCGCAGGTAGCCGTGTTCCTCACGCACCACGGCGCAAACCCCGACGCTGAGAGCCCCTGCGCGCCCGGCACGCCCGACCAGTACAACGCGAACGCGGCCTCCCTGTACGAGGCCATCCTCAAGGCCCTCGAGAAGCACCCCCTCGGCGAGAACGTGCGCCTCTACCAGGTGTACGGCCAGGGCGCGGGCAGCCCCGACGACGGCATCCTCTCGCCCCTCGAGGCCGTGGACGCGGCGAAGCAGGAGGGCGCCACCCTCGTGCTCGACCTCCCCTACGAGCTTACGGGCAACGGCTTCGACAACCTCGTGGCCCACCGCGGCTCCTACGGCCTCGACCCCGCGAAGGCGCCCCACTACGACGGCAACCACGAGACGTACCTCACCGTGAAGGGCGTCACCGTGCGGATTCTCTCCAGCAGCTACGAGGCGGAGGCCCGGGGCCGCGCCCTCGTGGAAGTGGTGGAGGAAGCCCTTCGCGGTGCCCTGAAAGCGCCCTCCGCGTAACGAGAGCCCTTAAGCCTCGCGGGGCCGATCCCGTGGCATGTCCCGGCCCCGCGTCGTCCC
>DATMKA010000039.1:0-9582 GCA_035553595.1 Thermoplasmatota archaeon
CCTAAAAAGCATCCTCCGCGACCCCTGCGCCTCCCTGTCCTCTGCGTATACCGTCCTCCCTGTGCCCTCCGCAGCCTCCGCGGATCCAAGAACCGCCCTCCGCGTCCCCAGCGTCTCTACCCGCTCCGCGTATTCCTAGGCTCCGCGCCCTCCGCCAGCTCTGCGGAGCCGCAGCTCGGACGAAACGAGTTAAGGAAAAGAGCAAGCGGGAACCCCCCGCCAGGGCACGCGATAAAACTTAGCCGTAGCAGACGAGGCTGGGCTCGCGGACGGTGTAGGTGTCACCGTTGGGGAGCGTGACGGTGTGGTCGTTGTAGACCCACTTGCAGTCCATGGGGAGCTCGGGGCCGCCGGCGGCAGCGGTCTCGGCGAGGCCGACGAAGGCGAAGCCGAGGACAAGCGCGACAATGAGAACCTTGTTCATACTCTCAAACCTCCACCCCTTGTGGGGTGTGCGCTCGCATGCCACCCCGTCGGCGTTAAGGTTTCTCCTTCTCGGCGCAGGAAGCTGGAAACAAAATGGGGTCGACGGCCGGGGCTGCCGCCCGGCCGCCAGGGGCCCGGCGTGCTGCTTATTCGTTCTGGTTGCTGTGCGAGTGTTCGCCGCCCTTGCGGCGGTCCTCTTCCGAGAGGTTCTTTCCGGCCGTGGCTTCGCCTCCCTTCGAGGCGATTTCCTTGACCTTCTCCTTGTCCATGCTCGCAAATCCGCGGTCTTCTTCTGGCATTGTGCATCCATCCGATAGGTCCCTCACGAGTGAGGGCCTAGAGGCGGGCTCTCGGGTGGGGCGCAAGTAGGTTTCAGCCCGCCCCTCGATGCAGGGCCTCGCTGCCAGGGGGGGCCCCTCGGGGGACCGCCAGGGTTCTCCTTTCGACACCTTATTAACCGAACCCGACCGATCAGAGGGTGATGCCGAACGCCACGTGGCGGGAGCGGGCTGCCCTCAAGGCGGCCACCCGGGAACGCGTCCGCACCCTGTCGAGCCTCAGCCTCGAGGAGTACCTGCAGGAAGCGGAGGCGGCTGCGGCCACCGCCCAGGCGTTCCTCCGCGAGCACGGCCCCGCCCTCCGCGAAGGCCGCGTGCCCGGCACCCGCGCGGGCTTCGCCCGGCTCTACCGCGAGGCCCACAGCCTCCGCGAAACCGTGGCGGCCGCGAGCTTCGTCCTCGACGAGGAGGACCCCTTCCACCTGTTCGGCGCCACCACGGACCGCCTCCGCCGCGCCTTCCCCTACCTGAGCGACGAGGAGGCGCGCCGCTACGTGATTCGCCGCCTCCACGACTTCGCGGCCGACGTGGAGCCCGCGCTGCCGCTGCGCGCCGGCCTGCAGGACCAGCTCTTCGCGGCAAGCCGCAGCTACCACCGCATCGTGGACCTGAAGATGCGCACCCTTGCGCGCGCCTACGACGAGCTGTCGGATCTCCTCGACCTGCTCGCGCGGTACGCCCCCGTGTACGCGGGCGTGCCCGACAACGAGGTGGCCGCCTTCCAGGCCCTTCCCCTCGACCGCCGCCTCAAGCTCCTCGAGGGAACGGGCGCCTTGGGCCGCCGCTCCTGATCAGGCCTGCCGCGCCTTCCGCCAGCGCCGCACGACCACGCCGCCCGCGAGGAGGGCGCCGCCCACGGCAGCGAGCGCGAGAAGCGTCGGCGAGTCGGGGAGGCGGAACTTCGTGATGTCGTCCACGGGCGGGCCCGGCACCACGGGGATCACGATGAGGCCCCCGTCGCCCTGCGTCTCCGCGTCGTAGGGGTAGTTGGAGGTCACGAGCAGCCGCACCTCGAAGGGCTCCGCGGGGGCCCCTTCCCCGAGCACGATCGTCACGGGGAAGGCATGGTCCGGGTCGCCCTCCCCGAAGGCGGGGATGGTGGCGTCGCCCTCCACGTTCACGGCCACGCCGCGGGGCGCGCCCACGGCCTCGATGCGGACGCGGGTGGGCGCGTTGCCGCGGTTTTGCACGTGCACGGCCGTGGCTGCCGACCCGCCCTCGGGGACCGTGAGGGGCCCGGCGGGCGCGTGGATGGCAAGGTCGCCGAGGAAGCCGCTCATGAAGGTGACGTTCTCCTGGTACCCGAGGCCCTCGTCGCCCTTGAGGGCGGCGCGCACGACGATGCTCGCGGGCTCGAACCCGGGCGCCCCGCGCGTGGCGTTGAGGCGCAGGAGCCCCGACTGGCGCTGGCACTCGTTGGGGAGGAGCGGGGTGAACTGGAGGGTGCCGGGCGTGAACTCCCACCGGAGCCACGCAGGGGACTCCACAACGGTGAGGACCACCTCGCGCGGGCCGGGGGAAAGGGGGAGGCCGCCGCCCGCGCAGAGGGTGACGGTCAGGTTCACGGCCTTCGCGCGCTCGGGGTCGAGGCGCTTCACCTCGTCGAGGTGGAGGGTGACGCGGTCGCCGGGCGCGCTGTGGCCCAGGGGCGCCGCCGCGAGCACGAGCAGGAGGACGGCGCCGAGGGCGAGGGGGAGCGCTCGGTAGCGCATGGGGCCCCGTCCGGTGGCGGGGCTTCAACGGTTCTGGTTCAGGCGTCGAAGCGGGGCGCGCCCCCTGGAGGCGTCCACCACGGGCCAGGGAGGGCCTACCGGAGGAGCGCGGGAAGCTCCGCGACGCTGCCAACGGTGAGGTCGGGCTGCACGGTTTCGCCTTCGCGCTTCGGGAGGCCCGTGGGCTTCGTGACCCAGCACGTCTGCATCCCGGCGCGGGCGGCGCCCACGATGTCGGCGACGAAGGAGTCGCCCACGTGGAGGACTTCCCCCGGGGGGACGCCGACGTGTTTGAGCGCCGTCGTGAACAGGATGGGGGTGGGCTTGTAGGCCTGGACGGATTCGCTTGTGACGACGGCGTCGAAGCGGAGCCCCGTGCGCTTCAGCACGTGGTCCATCATGTCCACGTCCGCGTTCGTGACGAGGACCCGGGGCAGGAGGTCGAGGGCCTTCAGCGCCTCCGGGATGCCGGGGTACGGGACCACGTCGAGGTGGGCCTGGTGGAGGGCGCGGACGTGGGGTTCCACGTCTTCCTTGATGCCGTGGCGCTCGAACAGGGTGCTGAGGATCCAGCGGTCGCGGGCGCTCATGTTGAGGAAGGGCATCTCGTCGAGGCGCGCGATGAGGCCTTCGCGCTCGCGGAGGAGGTCCTTTGTCGTGAGGGGCAGGTTGTGGCGGGCGCGGACCCCGTCGAGAAGGGTGACGAGGTCGTCCGTGCCGCCTTGGAGAAGCGTACCATAGGCGTCGAAGCTCAGGGCGCGGACGGGGCCGCGGAGCCGGCCGGTTCGGGAGGTCATGGTGGAAGGACTCGGTGCTCAGAAGATAAGCTTCGTGTCAACTTCGGGCTCAATCCACCCGCTCCAACAGAACCCTAGCTTCCGATCCACACAATCCCTTGCGGTTGGTTCCGGTCGACCGGTGGGATCGGGGAGACCCCGAACCCCTCCATCGGATCTGTTCCGCGTGGCCGCTTCCGTTGCAGCGTTTCCATCCGATGTTCCTGGTGTGATCGTGTGCAACCACATTCAGTCCCCCAGGCGGGAAAGGTATATGTCGCGTCAGAGAAGTGTGCCCTTTGGGTTAGGGAATTGGGATGCGCTTCCACCGCTTTGGTGGCAGCTGCGATTTCTCCCAGCGGATGCACTGGAAGCCCCACCCACGTCTTCTCGATACATTGAAATAATTCCCTGGCACTACAACCTATTGTGGTTGCCTTGCCCCCGCACTGGGCCGGCACACTACGAATTGTGGTAGAGGAAATTGGATGAAGTGTCCGTACTGCGCCTGCCAGGACACCCGCGTCATCGACTCGCGCGACTCGCGCGAGCAGGACGTCGTGCGGCGGCGACGGCAGTGCGTGGCATGCTCCAAGCGGTTCACCACTTACGAGCGGTTCGAGCTCCCCGAGTTGAAGGTCATCAAGCGGGATGGGCGCACCGAGGACTTCGATCGTGACAAGCTGGAAGTGGGCATCCTGAAAGCCTGCGAGAAGCGTCCGATCGCCCGGGCCGACATTCTCCGCGTCATCGACGAGGTGGAAGAGGAGCTGCGTATGGGAGAGACGGGAGAGGTGGAGAGCCGGCGTATCGGCGACCTTGTGCTGAAGAGGCTCAAGAAGCTCGACGAGGTCGCCTATCTCCGGTTTGCCTCCGTCTACAAAGCCTTCCGGGATGGCTCCCACTTCGTCAAGGAGCTCAAATCGCTTCATCAGGAAAAACTGTGAGAGAGGGGTACTTCGATGGCCATGGAATCTCAGAAGATCAAGCAGATGGGCAAGCCGAGCCTGCCCGCGGGTGAGCGGACACCCCGCATTACCGAGAACGCCCACAAGGTGCTCGAGAAGCGCTACCTCGCGAAGGCCGAGGACGGCAAGACCATCCTCGAGACCCCCGCCGAGCTCTTCTGGCGCGTCGCCTACAACCTCGCCGAGGCCGAGCGCCTCTACGGCGCCGACGAGGCCCGCGTCCAGGAAGTCGCCACCGGCTTCTACCGCCTCATGGCGAACCTGGAGTTCCTCCCCAACTCCCCCACCCTTATGAACGCCGGCCGCGAGCTCCAGCAGCTCTCCGCCTGCTTCGTGCTCCCCGTGCCTGACGACATCCCCGGCATCTTCGAGGCCGTGAAGCAGCAGGCCATCATCCACAAGACGGGCGGCGGCACGGGCTTCAGCTTCAGCCGCATCCGCCCCAAGAACGACATCGTGCGCTCCACCTCCGGTGTGGCGAGCGGCCCGATCTCGTTCATGAAGATCTTCAACACCGCGACGGAGCAGATCAAGCAGGGCGGCACCCGCCGCGGCGCCAACATGGCCATCCTCCGCGTGGACCACCCCGACATCCTCGACTTCATCGACATGAAGCTCGACCTCCGGGAGATGACGAACTTCAACGTCTCCGTGGCCCTCACGGACAAGTTCATGAAGGCCTACGAGCGCGGCGAGAAGTACGACCTCATCAACCCCAAGACGAAGAAGGTCTGCGGCCAGCTCGACGCCCGCGAGGTCATGGACCGCGTCGCGAAGAACGCCCACCGCAGCGGTGAGCCCGGCCTCTTCTTCATCGACCGCGCGAACCAGACAAACCCCGTGCCCCACATCGCGGAGATCGAGGCCACGAACCCCTGCGGCGAGCAGGACCTCATGCCCTACGACTCCTGCAACCTGGGCAGCATCGTTCTCGACAACCACCTCGTCGAGATCGCTCCCGGCCGCTACGAGGTCGACTGGGACCACATGCGCGCCTCCATCGAGACGAGCGTCCGCCTCCTGGACAACGTCATCGACATGAACTCCTACCCGCTGCCCGAGATCGAGAAGATGAGCAAGGGCACGCGCCGCATTGGTCTTGGCATCATGGGCTTCAGCCGCATGCTGTTCAAGCTCGGCATCGCCTACGACTCCCCCGAGGGTGTCGACATGGCGCGCCAGGTCATGCGCTTCATCCAGACGGAGGGCGTGAAGGCGAGCGAGAAGCTCGCGACGGAGCGCGGCCCCTACGGCTTCTGGGAGGGCTCCGTCCACCAGAAGAAGGGCCTCACGCCCCGCCGCAACTCCTACGTCACCACCATCGCGCCCACCGGGACCATCAGCATGATCGCCGACACGAGCGGCGGCTGCGAGCCCGAGTTCAGCCTCATCTGGTACAAGAACGTCATGGATGGCACACACCTCCCCTACGTTCTCGACTACTTCATCGAGGTGGCGAAGCGCGAGGGCTGGTACTACGACGACCTCATGAAGGACATCCTCTCCGACAAGGCGAGCGACGGCAGCAAGAAGTACCCCGGCTCCTGCCGTGGCCTTGCGAAGGTCCCGGCCAAGTGGCAGAAGATCTTCGGCGTCAGCATGGACGTCTCCCCCGAGTGGCACGTGCGCATGCAGGCCGCCTTCCAGGAGTACGTGGACGCCGCCGTGTCCAAGACCATCAACCTCCCCAAGGACGCGACCGTGGAGGACGTGAAGACGAGCTACCTCCTCAGCTACCGCCTCGGTTGCAAGGGCGTCACGGTGTACCGCGACGGCAGCCGCGAGGACCAGGTGCTGAACGTGGGCGAGTCCACGAAGGGCAAGGAGAAGCAGGCCACCCAGACCGTCCTCGTGGCCCCCGAGGCGAAGGAAGTCGTGGGTGCCATGCCGGCCGGCAAGGCCGTCCTCAAGCCCCGCGCCCGCCCCGATGTGGTCGTGGGTACGACCCAGAAGATCGAGACGGGCTACGGCTCCCTGTACGTCACCATCAACGAGGACGACCAGGGCCTCTTCGAGGTCTTCGCGGCCATCGGTCGCGGCGGCGGCTACACCGCCTCCTTCACGGAGGCCATCGCCCGCCTCACGAGCCTCTGCCTCCGCAGCGGCATCGAGGCCGAGGACATCATCCACCAGCTCGAGGGCATCCGCAGCCCCAAGATCGCTTGGGACCACCGCGAGAAGATCATGAGCGTCCCTGACGCCGTCGCGAAGGCGCTGCGCCGCCAGGTGAACGGCGAGCTCCACAAGAGCATCCAGGCCCGCCTGGACTCCGTGGCCCCCAAGGCCTCCCAGAAGGCCGTGGCGGTCGCGAAGGTGGAGACCGACACCGAGGCCGACAAGGAGCTCGGGAACGAGGAGGAGATGGTCCGCGAGATGGTGCGCAAGGGCATGAACCCCGAGTGCCCCGAGTGCGAGAACGTCCTCTCCCTGCAGGAAGGCTGCGTCAAGTGCCTCTCCTGTGGGTACAGCGAGTGCTGAGCCCGGTTCCGGGCCCGTGAGGCGCGACCAGTTTCGCTCCTCCCGGGCCCGCACGCGTTTGGTTGCCCAAGCGCTCCCGTTTCCCGACGAAGGTGCAGGATGACTTCGAAAACCGACGTGCAGACCTACCTGTACACGGGCCCTGTCTGCCCCGATTGCGGCCTCCTGCTGCGGGGTCCGCCCAAGCACTGCTGCGACTGCTGACCCGGCCACCGCCGCCCCGGGCCCCGACCCGGGCGCCTCTTTTCTTTTTCCCGCGTGTAGCCACTTGGTTCCTGAGCGCGAACCGTTAAACCTCCCGAGGCCTCCCGAGGCGCGGGGGAGACGCCGCATCGCCCGCGTTACAGTCCTTGTTCTCGCACTCCTTGTGCTCCCCGCCCTTGGGGCGGCCGGGACCACGGGGGAAACCACGGAGGAGTTCGACCTCCGGCCCACGTGGGAGGCCCTTGCGCAAGACCCCGGATTCCTCGGGCTCAAGCCCGAACCGGAGCGAGCAGCGGTGGTGGCCTTCTACACGCAGGCCGATCCTGTGCCCCCTGCCGCGGTTCCGCTGCCGGCCGGGTGGACGCTCGAGACGGTGGGGAGCGCCGCCTGGTCGCCCGCAAGCCTGAGCTTCCCGGAAACGGGGGTGCAGGACCTCCACGAGTCGGGTGGGGACGGGCTGCCGCCCACGCCGGAGATGGCGGAGGGATTAGGGCCGGGTACGAAGCTTCTCATCAGCGTCCCCGAGGAACCGGGGATCGTCGCCCTGTGCACCGCGAACTTCCTGTGGCAGGACAAGGACGGCCGCCTCTACCTGGGGACGGCGGGCCACTGCCTCCTCCCGAAAGGGAAGGTCGCCACCCATGGGTACCGCGCCGACTATGACGCAAGCAAGGTTCGCGTCCGTGCCTGCTACACCCTGTGCGCCATGGGCGGGGAGTCCGGCTTCATTGTTCAGGGATACCTCGTTGACCTCGGTCCGGTCGCCTACGCCCGCCAGACGGGGCCCGGTGGGGACCTGGGGAACGACTTCGGGATCGTCCGCATCCCCACGAGCCTCCATTCGGCCGCACGCGCCCAGGTCCCGGTGTGGGGTGGTCCCCACGGGATGGGCTACTTCCCCGGGGACCTGCTCGACCTCGACCGGGAAGTGCTCCACTACGGGAACGGCAAGGGGTGGGGCGAGACGCCCGCCTCCCGCGCCCGCGTCGGGTTCGCGGTCATCGCCATGGGGATCAACTGGCAAGCCGCCATGCTTGCATCTGCTGGAGATTCCGGGTCGCCCGTGCTGAGCGGGAAGGTGGACACGGACGGGGACGTGCTTCGCGGGGAGGACGCCCTTGGCATCCTCACTCATGCCCTGGAGCCCGCAGGAGGGCTTGGGGGCGGCACCACGATCCAGCAGGCCCGCGGCATGGCCCGCGAGGCGGGGATCACGTTGACGCTCGTCGAAGCCTCGTGAGGGGAGGGCGAAGCGCTCAAGACCCGAGGTGATCCGTGTCGATAGGCGTTTGCGGGCGGGGCACCACGGTGGAGCGTTCTCTCTTTTCCCCACCTGTTATTGGACGATTTCGTCCCACGGGTGACACCCTACTTGAGATAGGCTGTCGCGCAAAGCCTTAACTAGGCTTGGACTGCTGCCCCGGTGCTGGCTCAAGCCGGAGGCTATCGCTTTGACCACCACCACACGTAGCGTCAGCTCTGCTCGGACATCCCTCGCCGTTCTCATCACGGTGAGTTTCCTCATCCCCTCGCTCCTCGCGCCCATCGCTTCGGCGACGAGCGACTCCGGCGCGCCCGCTAGCGGGCCGACGCTCCGTGGCATCGCCACCTACGCCTCCTTCTCCGCCGTTCCCTCGGACGCCTACTTCGCCTCGCTCGGCCTCGACGTCCTCTACCGCTTCAGCGCCGTTCCCGGCGTGGGCGTCGTGGGTCCCGAGAGCGCCTTCGGGACGCTCGCCGCCGAGGGCGCGAGCGTGGAGATGGACCAGCCCCTCACCTACACGATGACCACGGCCTCCATCTCGGTGAAGGCCACGGACGTGTGGGGGAAGACGTGGCACCCGGCTCAGGCGAACGAGCCCATGAAGACTCCTGAAGGGCAGATCATTGACGGCCGCGGCATCGTGGTGGGTGTCGTGGACTCCGGCGTGCACGCCCTTCACCCCGACCTCTGGTACTCCCCCGCGACCGTGCCCGGCGCGACGCCCTTCGAGCCTAAGGTCATCGCGTGCGTCAACAGCCCCACGGTTCCCGTGAGCCAGCCCGTGTGCGACCAGTCCTCCGGCCACGGCACGCACGTCTCCGGCATCGTGGCCGGCAACGGTCAGGCCATCCGCATGGGCCTCGACCCCCTCGCGAACCGCAACCGGCCCGAGGTGGGCTCGGCCCCCGGCGCGAAGCTCGCCGTCACCGGCATGGGCGCCGCCATCTTCGTCCTCGACGCAGCCGCCGCCCTCGACTACATGTACCGCAACGTGGAGGCCTGGGGCGTCGACATCGTCACGAACTCCTACAGCCCCACCACGGAAGCCACCTGCACGGGCAACGTGGTCTCCAACAGCATCACCGCGATCACGAACAACCTCATCAACGTGAAGGGCGTCGTGGTGCTCTTCAGCGCCGGCAACTACGATGGCGTGAGCGGGGCTGCGACCAACGTCGCCTCTTTCGCCTCCAACCCCACGCCCGGCATGATCAACGTCGCGAACTACGACGACCGCAACACGGGCACCCGCGCGGGCGCCATCAACGCGGGCTCGAGCGACGGGTGCGTGGCCCCCGCGAACGGCCAGAACTCCATCTGGACGTGGCCTGACGTGGCCGCGCCCGGCACGAACATCGTGGCCCCCGCCGCCCCCGGCGGCGTCATCATCCGCCCCTACGCGGACCGCCCCTTCTA
>DATMKA010000040.1:0-3846 GCA_035553595.1 Thermoplasmatota archaeon
GGGCCCCACCCTGTGGGGCACGAACCTCGAGGGCGATTACGCGGCCTCCGAGTGCGGCTGGGTCCAGAGCCCCGCCATCGACCTCACGGCGTGGCCCGCGGCGCCCGGCACGGGCATCTCCACGGCCCGCCTCGCCTTCTCCCACTGGATCCACGCCGAGCACCGCTACGACGCGGGCACCGTGTTCGCCTCCGCCGACGGTGGCGCCACCTGGACGCCCCTTCGCATCGTGGGCGGCGGCTACACCAACGCCCCCTACACCACCACCCGCAACTGCTTCGGCTTCGGCACGACCAACGTCGCCTTCACGAGCCCCATCGGCTCCCTGGCCCCCGCCGTTGACGCCTGGACCCTTGCCGAGTACGACCTCACCCCCTTCATGGGCGCCTCCGTCCAGCTCCGCTGGATGTTCGGCAGCGACGCGAGCGTCGTGAAGCGCGGCTGGTACTTCGACGACGTCCTCATCCAGGTGGGCTTCGGGGCGCTTGCCACCGTTCCCGTGCCCATCGTGAGCGGCACCCAGGTGCCCTTCACGCCCCTCCTCACCTCCTACGCGGAGGACTTCGAGGGCGGCGATGGCGGCTGGACCAGCACCGGCGGCGTGTGGGAGCACGGCTCCCCCTCGTCCCCGCCCGTCACGCTCCCCGGCAGCCTCAACGTGTGGGGCACGAACCTTGAGGGCAACTACGCGCCCGACGCGTGCGGTTACCTCACGAGCGGCCCCATCACGCTCCCGGCGGCAAGCGCCTCCGCGGGCGTCGAGGTGGCTCGCCTCGGCCTCAAGATGTGGAAGCAGATGGAGGCCGGTTACGACGCGGCGGTCCTCCAGGTCTCCACCAACAACGGCGCCACCTGGACCCGCCTCGTTCCCCACGAGGGCGTCTACGACCGGACGCTCACCGCCTCGGCGGCGGCGAGCACCCGCGCCTGCCTTGGCATCTCCACCACCGACCTGGCCTGGAGCGGCCCCTCGACGGCCCCCAAGGACGATGAGTGGTTTAATGTCGCGGCGGACGTCTCGGCGTACCTCGGCAGCACCGTCCAGTTCCGCCTCGCCTTCGGCTCGGAAGCCACCGGCGAGTACCGCGGCGTCTACGTGGACGACGTCGTCGTCCAGGTGGGCACCGGCGCGAACGTGGGCGTCCCCGACCCAAACGCTCCCTTCCGCTCCCTGAGCGCTCCCGGCTGGACCGTGACGGGCACGAACCCGAGCTGGGCCTGGGGCTTCCCCGGCTCCGCCACCGAGACCCCGGTGTGGGACACGAACCTCGAGGGCGACTACAACGCGAACGAGTGCAGCGCCATCGTCTCGCCCCCCATCGACACCCGCGCCGTCCCCGGCGTGGGCCGCCTCACCATGGGCTTCGTCCACAAGATGGACACGGCGAGCACGGACGACGGCGGCGTCGTCCAGGTCACGAAGAACGGCGGCGCCACCTGGACCACCGTCATCCCTGTCGGCGGCTACCCCAGCACCCTCGGCACGGCTTCCAAGGCGTGCACGGGGACCACGAGCGGCTACGCCAAGGACTTCCCGTGGACGAGCGCGGACTTCCGCCTCGACGCCTTCCAGGGCGAGACCATCCAGGTGCGCCTTGTGTTCGGCTCCGGCGCCTCCACGAACGCTCCCGGGTGGACCATGAAGGAGCTGCGGCTGAGCCGCGGCGCGGCCTTCGTGCCCCTTGGGGCCTCCGCCCTCGTGGCGCCTGAGGTCCTCGAGAAGGCCGACCCTGCCCTCCGGATGGCCCTCGAGGCCGGCCACGGGCTGGACCTTCCCGTGATCGTGCTCGGCAAGGCCCACGAGAACGTGGCCGCGCAGCAGCTTCCCACCCGCGAGGCCTGGAACGCCTGGTTCAACACCCAGGCGACGCCCTTCCTCGCTGGTGTGAAGCGCACCGTGGAGTTCTCGGGCGGCGAGGTTGTCGCCACCTGGCCCGTCACCCCTGCCGCCAAGGTGGTCGTGGACCTTCCCACGCTCAACCTCCTCGGCAGCCGTGACGACGTCGAGATGCTCACCCTGGACTACGACGGCGCCGTGAAGCTCATCGAGCCCGAGCCTTCGACCGACCTTGGCGTGCAGAACACCCAGGGCCGCAAGCAGCTCGAGGCCGAGGAGATCTGGGCCCTCGGGTACCGCGGCGAGGGGATGCGCGTCGTCATCATCGACACGGGCATCGACGGCAGCCACGAGGCGTTCAAGCACGCCGACGGGTCCTCCCGCATCGTGGGCTGGTTCGACGCGGTGAACAACCGCCCCGCGCCCTACGACGACCATGGTCACGGCACCCACGTGGCCGGCACAAGCATGGGCAGCAGCGACTACGTGGACCCCAACTTCGGGGCCTTCCAGGAGACGGGCGTGGCCCCCAAGGCCACCATCCTCGGCGCGAAGTTCCTGAGCTCCACCGGGTCCGGCTCCTTCCAGGGCGCCATCGACTCCCTCACGTGGTCCTTCAACCAGAACGCGGACATCACGAGCAACTCCTGGGGCGCCTCCGGGTGCTCCTCGAGCGCTCACGCCGTCATGCGCACCGTGCGCACCCTCACGGACGCCGGCATGCTCTCCGTCTTCGCGGCGGGCAACTCCGGCCCGAGCTCGGGCACCATCGGCAGCCCCGGCTGCAGCGAGGCCGCCCTGACCGTTGGCGCCATCGACAACAACCTCGCCATCGCGAGCTTCAGCAGCCGCGGCCCCTGCAGCGACACCGAGATCGGTGGCGCAAGCCGCGTCTGCCCCGATGTTGTCGCGAAGGGTGTCGCCGTTCGCAGCGCCATCCCTCGCAGCGGCGCCGCCTCCGGCGACCCGAGCGGCTACAAGACCTGGCAGGGCACGAGCATGGCCACGCCCCACATCGCGGGCGCGGTGGCCCTTGCCGAGCAGATGAAGCGCCAGCTCACGGGCAGCGGCTGGGACACGGCCGCCCGCGCCGAGGAGCAGGTGTTCAAGCTTACCGCCATGGACTTGGGCGCCGCCGGCGAGGACAGCACCTTCGGGTGGGGCCTCCCCAAGCTTCTCAGCATCTACGCGCTCCTCAGCGCGACGGATGAGGCGAACGTGGTGGGTGCCTTCGGCGTCTCGAAGACCGCGGTCCGCCAGGGCGACTCCACGACGCTCAGCTTCAGCGTGCGCAACCTCGGTGGCGCTCCCGCGACGGGCACCTTCCTCGCGACGCTCACGGCGCCCGACGGCGCGGTGACGACCCTCAAGTCGTCCACCCGGACCCTCGCGCTCCTCGACGGCGAGAGCAGCACCACGGTGTTCACCGTGACGGGCAACGCCCTGCCTGGCACCTACACCTTCCGCGGCGTCTTCGACTACACGTGGACGAATGGCACCACGGGCGAGACGGTGACGGGAAGCTTCGTGCGCGAGGGCACCTTCGACGTGAAGCGCGTCTTCGTGAAGGTGACGCTTGAGGGGCTTGACGCGAACACGCTCCCCGGAAGCCTCCAGACCGTGGTGTTCACGGCGGAGAACACGGGGAACGAGGACGCCTCGGGCGTGGTGCTTGAGTTCACGGTGGCGGACGACTACGTATTCGTTCCCGGCGCGAACTTCGACCCCGCGAACCCCAACACGCGCTACGCTGACCCCGCGCCCACGAGCGTGAAGGAGGACCGCAACTTCGGCCGCGTGACCCTCGTGTACAACGTGGGCACGCTGCCCCAGGGTGCGAGCTTCAGCTTCACCACGAACCTGCTTCCCACCCTCCCCGGCGAGTACCGGTTCCTCACCGTTGCCAAGTTCAAGGACGGCGGCGGGAACGGGTTCAGCCAGGGAAGCTCCGTGACGCAGACCGTGGGCCTGCCCTCCGTGGCGTAAGCCCCTAAGGCGGGGCCTCCGCC
>DATMKA010000041.1:0-10782 GCA_035553595.1 Thermoplasmatota archaeon
ACCGTGTTCGCCGCGGGGGACGCTGCCGACGCGAACCCCAGCGACAACCAGGCGGAGCGCCTCCTCGGCATCCGCAACATCGCGCCCCGCGCGAAGGCTCCCGCCGAGCCCGTGGTGGCCGAGCCTGGCGCCGAGACGCGCTTCACCATCGAGGTGGAGAACGCGGGCGCCACGAGCGTCCTCCTCGTTCCCGACCTCGCGCTCCCCGCGGGCTGGAACGGCCGCCTCGAGGCCGCCGCCCTCGGTCCCCTCGCCACGCCCGGTGAGCCCAAGGCCTCCCTCGGCATCGTGGTGCGGCCGCCCCCCGGCGCCGAGGCGGGACGCTACCTCCTGACGCTCCGCGTGAGCGGCCAGGGCGCGCCCGATGCCGCCGTGGAGCTGCTCGTGCCCGTCACCGTGGCCGCTCGCCACGACGTCCAGGTGGACCCTGCGCCCGCGGAGGTTGCGCCCGGTGAGCCGAGCCTCGTGCCCGTCACCCTCGTGAACGCGGGCAACGCCCGGGAAACCCTCGCCTTCAGCACGGTGCCCGCGGGCCTCGTGAGCCCCGGCACGCCGAGCGTGGTGCTTGCGCCCTTCGAGACGCGCGTTGTGCAGGTGCCCGTCGTGGCCCCGGCCGCGGCCTCGCCCGGTCCCTTCGCCTTCAAGCTGGTTGCTCGCTCCTCCGCCACCGAGAGTGCCGCGGACGCGGTCGTGGAAATCCGCCGCGCCTACGCTCCCCGCCTCTCTCTTGAGGGCGCCGCGGAGATCCTGCCCGGGAAGGCGAACGTCGTGAAGCTCGTCCTCGAGAACGTGGGCAACGCGCCCGGCACCACGTCGCTGCGCGCTGCCGTTGCGGCCGGTGCCGTCGCTTCCGGCGTCACGGTCACGCCCGACCTCGTGATGGTGGCTCCTGGTGAGCGCCGCGAGATCACGGTGAGCCTCATGGCGCCCGTGGGCATGAGCGCGCCCCTCCTCGTGGAGGCCTTGAGCTACGAGGGCGCGCCCCGCCTCGACCCCGAGGCCACCGCCGTCGTCACCCGCACGGCCCTCTCCGTGCCCGTGGCCGCGCGCATCCCGGACCTCCGCATCGTCTCCTTGGAGATGAACCCCAAGTTCAACCTCTTCGCGGGCGACCTCGTGACCTACACGGTCGTGGTGGAGAACGCGGGCCGCGGCGACGCCGCCGCTGCCCTCGCGGGCCTCTTCATGGATGCGACGCTCGTGCAGGAGGTGGCGATGCCCGCGATTCCCGCGGGTGGCCGCGCGACCCTCACCCTCGCAGCGCCCGCCGTGGCCGGCGAGCACTTCGCCACCGTCCTCCTCGACCTTGGCGCCGTCCTGCCTGAGGGCGTCCGGGAGGACAATGCCCTTGCCCTCAAGGTGACGGCCACCGGTGTCCCCGTTTCGGGCGGCACCTTTGGTGCGGCCACCGGGAAGGACGTCCCCGCCGCCAGTGGCGCGTGGGGACTTGTTGCGGCCGCAGCGGCGGCCTCGGTGGCGGGAGTTCTCTCCCGCAGGAGGCGGGCCCCGTGAAGGGCACACGGGACTTCCGCACCCTCCCCCTCCTCATCGTACTCCTCCTTGCCGCTCCCCCCTTCCTCGCGCTATCTCCCGTGAGCGCGCAGTCCGGGTCCGGGGACCCCGCCACGACGCCCGCGACGAGCGTGGATCCCGCGTGGTGGAGCCCCGAGTGGCACTTCCGCGTTCCCGTGACCGTGACGGCCGCGCTCCCCGCCACGGGCAAGGACCTGCCCCAGGATTTTGCCCTCGACCTCGTGCGCTACCCCGTGGAGGTGGAGGTGGACTTCCGGCCCCTCCTCGTGGCCGCAGGCTTCGCTCGCGGCACGAGCCTTCGCGGCTTCACGCTTGACGCGGACAGCATCCGCGTCATCGGGCCTGACGCTCAGGGCGCCATCCGGGAGCTTCCGAGCGCCTTCTACCCCGGGTGGCTCGACCGCCGGAACGACGCCTACGACCCCGTCCTCAACCCCCACGGCACGGTCTCCTGGATCGTGGAGGGCCCCGTGAAGGCGGGCGAGACCCTCACCTTCTACCTGTACTTCGACAGCCTGGAGAACGGGAAGAAGCCCGTGGCGGGCTACCGCACCCAGGACGCCTTCGGCCTCCCCACGCGGGATGCCGTCACCATGGGCCACCTCGACTCCCTGTACTGGACGAGCCCCGGCACCCTCCTCTACGGCTACGCGGCCGAGGGCACGTCGCTCAACCAGGCCGTGGAGATCCTGGGTCTCCACCGCAACACCACGGTGCAGGTCTTCGGGTACAGCGACGGCGTGCCGAACACCGTTCCTCGCGAGACCCTCAAGGTGGACTACGGCACGGTGCGCGTCGTGAGCGTCCCCGCGGGGCCCGTGAAGGTGGTGGCAAACAAGCCTATCGTCGCGGGTAACCGCCTCGGCGCGGGCGGCACCGTGTACTACCCCTCCACGAGCGGTGGGCCCCTCGGGAGCGATTTCCTGATCACCGCCCGGGCGCGAAGCCCCGTGGACAACGCCCTCGTGACGGCCCCCTTCCAGGCCGCCACCGTGACCGTGTCCACCCTCGGCCCCAACAACGTGCCCCAGCCTGAATCCCAGGTGTCGGTGCCTCTGCGCGGTTCCCAGCTCGTGACGCTTCCCGAGAAGGGTCCCGTGGTCGTGAACGCGACGGACAGCGCGGGCCGCCCCGTGCCGGTGCTGCTGCGCAACCGCGGCGACAACGGCGCCATCCTGCCCTCCATGACGGGCGCGGGCCTCGGCCTCTCCCTCCACACCTACACCACCTCGGGGGCCATCCTGCAGTTGGGCGCCCTCGCCCCCGCCACCCTCGAGGTGTTCAGCAAGGGCCGCACCATCGACACCGTGAAGCTCGCGGGCAAGAACGTCACGGAGCGCCCCTACTACCTGTTCGCGGGCCAGGGCGCCTTCCAGGGCGGCGATGCGCTCTTCGTCACGAAGGACGGGCCCTTCTGGGCCTACGACTCCCTGAAGGACCATGCCCTCGGCGCCCTTGGTGGACGCGCGGGCCGCACCTTTGATTTCCTGGTGGAGAGCCGGTTCAAGGCCGTGCTCATCCCCTTCAGCGGCGACACGGACGTCGTGGCCGTGCGCGGCGACGGCGCGCGCCTCGAGTTCCCCGGCCTCAACCCGGGCTCCGTCACGGAGCTTGGTCCCGGACGCTACTCCCTCACGGCGACAAAACCCGTCACCATCATCCTGACCGGCACCCAGTTCACGGACTACGGCATGCTGTTCAGCGGCCGCCTCCCCTCGCCCAAGACCACCCTCGGGCCCCTGCAGTGGGGCGGCCGCCTCGTGGAGCTCACCACCCCCCGGCCCCTCGAGTTCGTCGAGGCGGGCCAGACCCTGAAGGTGCCCGTCACCGTCACGAACAAGGGCCGCACCATCAGCGGCGCGAACCTTCCCGACTCCGTCACCCTGGAGCTTCTCACCGAGAACGGGCTTCCCGAGGGGTGGAAGGTGAACCTCGTGCCGCTGCAGGTGAACGACCTCGGCACCGGCGAGTCCCGCCGCCTCGAGCTTCTCGTGGAGGTGCCCGCCGACGCGAAAGCGGGCAACGTCACGGAGCTCACCCTCGTTGCCACAAGCAACGCGAACCCTCTCGCGGGGGACCGGCTCACGGTGGGCTTCGAGCCGCGCAGCCAGTTCGACGTGAGCCTGCGCTTCGACGACGACTCCGCCCTGCAGTTCCAGCCCCTCGACGCTGAGGGCCGCGCCACCTTCACCCTCATCGTTGCAAACACCGGGAACGTGCCCGACACGGTGAGCGTGAACCTGCCGAGCATCCTCGACGGGTGGAAGGTGAACCTCTCCGCGCCCGACCGCGGCCTCTCCACGGAGCAGCCGCGCTCGAGCCTCCGCATCCCCCTCGCGCCCGGCGCCTTCGAGGTGCTGAAGCTCACCACCAAGGCGCCCCCCGGCAACACGGGCTTCCTGCCCCTGTACGTGACGGCGAAGTCCAGCGGCTCGCCCACGCAGCGCCAGGTGCTCGCGGTGTCCGTGGTGGCCGCCGACAGCGACGTGGCCCTCGAGGGCCCCGCCACCCTCAGCGCGCTTCCGGGCGAGGTGGCGGAATACAACCTCACGCTCCGCAACAAGGGCGGCCCCACCACCGTCGTCCTCTCCACCGCGGGGTCGCTCCCGCCCGGGTGGGTGGCGCGCCTCCTCACGAAGCCCCTCGGGAGCGACAGGTTCACCGAGGAGATGACCGTCAACCTCGCCGCGAAGGACGACCCCCAGGGCGCGGACCGCGTGGCCGTGAAGCTTCTCGTGACCCCCGCGGCCTCCGCGAGCGCCTTCATCAGCATCCCCCTCGAAGTGGTGGCGAAGCCCCCGGTGCAGGGAAGCCGCGGCGAGGCCCGCTTCCTCGCGACAACCGTGGTGGCGGCCCGCCACGACCTCTCGGCGACGCTTGGCGAGGACGGGCGCACGCTCCGCCTCGTGAACCGCGGCAACGGCCCCGAGAGCTTCCGTTTCGCCCTCGGTGCGGCCCCCGAGGGGTGGACCGTGACGCTGCCCGATGCTGTGGCGGCCCTTCCCCGCGACGGGAACATCACGCGCACCCTCCTGGTGACGCCCGCCGCCAGCGCCCTCGCGGGCCAGCACGAGGTGCGCCTCGTGGCCGTCTTCGAGGACGGCGAGCGCCTCACCGTCCCCATCACGATCACGCTCGGCGAGGCCGCGCGCCTCACCCTCAACCTCAGCACCACGAGCCTCGCCACCTACCCCGGTGGCCTCGCCGAGGTGCGGGGAAGCCTCCGGAGCACGGGCACGGTGCCCGCCGTGGCCACCCTCCGCCTCGAGGGGAACCCCCGCCTCATCGCCTCCTTCACGCCCGAGCGCGTGACGCTCCAGCCCGGGGAAGCGGTGCCCCTCGCGGTGGTCCTCCGCGTTCCCCTCACGGAGGTGCCCGGAAACGTGCCGCTCGTGGTCCGCGCCGAGGCCCCCACCGGGGAGCTTCTCGCCCGGACGGACCTGCGTCTCACCGTGGAGACGGTGGACCTCCGCTTCGACGGGGACCCCTTCGTGATGGCATCCCTGGATGGGGAGACCCGCCGCGTGGAGGCCCGCATCATCAACGCGGGGAAGGTGCCGGTGCAGAATGTGACGGTGACGGCCTTCGAGGAGGTACAAGGCGTTTGGGTTGCCGTCAGTAACGTTACCTTTGAGACGGTTCCCCCGGCTACGGGCAGTGTGGATGCGCGCCCCCGCCTTGCGGCCCTGGAGTGGGTTAGCACTCCCGGCGCCACTCGCGTGAAGGTGGAGATCGACCCCCACCACACCGTCCCCGATAGCGACCGGGTGAACTCCGCCGCCGTGGCCAACGTGCCCGGCAACGGCACTCCCGGCGTTCCCTTCCTGTGGGGCCTGCTGGCCGTCCTCGGCCTTGCCGCCGTGGGCGCGCACCGTAAGAGGTGCCGTCCCTGATGGCCTCCCGCCTTTTCGGGTGGGTGTGGCGGCGGCGCGTTCCCCTTGCGGTGGGCGGCGCCGCGGTGCTCCTGCTCGCGCTCGTTGGCGTTTTCGCCCTCGCCGGTGAGGGCGGCCTGCTCGGCGCTGACGCGCCTGCCGCAGCCAACCGGCCCTTCGATGGGACCGCCACCGGGATCCCCCAGGTGGACGCGGATGGTGACTCCCTGTGGGACGTGGAGGAAAATCAGGTTTACGGTACCTCCCCCCAGAACCTGGACACCGACAAGGATGGGATGCCCGACGGGTGGGAGGCCCTCGCGGGCGGTCGCCTCGGCGCGGGGCTCGCGCCCGACCCCCTTGTGTTCGACCCGGACGCCGACCCCGACGCGGACGGCCTCACCAACCTCGAAGAGTACCGCTACTCCCTGCAGCAGCGCCCCGAAGCGGGCAAGCAGGGCTGGCGCGCCCTCCAGGACTCCGCCGGCAACCCCCTCACGCTGCGCCCCCTCGTGTTCGACACGGACGGCGACGGCCTCCCCGACGGGTGGGAGGTGCAGCACGGCCTCGACCCCCTCCGGAAGGAGGATGCGGGCGCCGACCTCGACGGGGACGGCATCCCCAACCGCGAGGAGTACCGCCTCGGGTCCGACCCCGGCAGCCGCGACTCCGATTCCGACGGCATCCCCGACCTCGACGAGGTGAGCCGCGGCCTCTCCCCCAAGGCCGCCGACACGGACGGCGACGGCATGCCCGACGGGTGGGAAACCGCCTTCAACCTCAATCCGGCCTCCGCCGCCGACGGTCCCCTGGACGCGGACGCGGACGGGCTCACGAACGCGGAGGAGTACCAGGAGAGCCTCCGCCTCCTGCCCGCCGCCACCTCCGCGGACCTCGTGCGCGACGGCCTCAAGCCCACAGACCCCGACACGGATGGGGACGGCATCCCGGACGGGTGGGAGACCCTCAACGGCCTCAACCCCCTCGACGACGGCACCCGGGACGCGCTCCGCGGCCCCTTGGGCGACCTCGACGAGGACGGCCTCACGAACCTGCGCGAGTACCAGCTCCGCACGCGGCCGGACCGCCGCGACACCGACGCGGACGGCATCGACGACCCCGAGGAGGTGGCCGGGTACGTCCTCCGCGTGGACCGCGGCCAAGGCGCGCAGGAGACGCGCGTCACCTCCAACCCGCGCCTTCCCGACACGGACGGCGACAAGCTTACCGACGGGCGCGAGCGCGAGCTCGGCACCGACCCCGGAAGCCCCGACACGGACTTCGACGGCATCCCCGACGGCGAGGAGGTCACGCTCCGCACCGACCCCACGGTGGCGGACACGGATGCGGACGGCATCCCCGACGGCGAGGAGCTCACCTACTGGGTGGGCCGCCGCTCCGAGGCCCTCGACCTCGTGCGGCAGAACCCCGCCGCCCTGGATTACCTGCGGCGCGGCAACCTCACGCGCGAAAGCCAGGAGGCCGCGCGCCTCGCGGACCTGCTCGGGCCCCTCGGCGACATCGACGGCGACGGCGTCCCCAACCTGCGCGACCCCGACTCCGACGGCGACGCCGTGGACGGCGCCACCACCACCGACGGCTTCGAGCTGAAGCCCACGCCCGACGACCGCGGCAACGCACGGCGCTACCAGACGGACCCCGCGAAGCCCGACACCGACGGCGACGGCCTCCCTGACGCGTGGGAGGTTCTCTACGGCAAGCCCATCGTGCTCGGCGGCCGCAGCGACTGGAACCTCAACCCCGCAAAAGCGGACTCCCTCGACCGCGGCGACGGCCTCACCGACGCGGACCGCGAGCTCGACAACGACGGCCTCACGAACCGCGACGAGCTGCAGTGGCTCACCCACCCCAACCTCGCAGACACCGACGGCGACGGCCTCGCCGACGGGTGGGAGATCGAGCACCGCCGCCCCCGCACGAGCAACCGCGTCCTCCTCTCCCCCACGAGCATGGACACCGACGCGAACGGCGTCCCCGACGGCGACGAGGACTTCGACGCGGACGGGTACCGCCGCTACACCGGGTGGGACGGCCGCAACGCCACCGTCACCAACCTGCTCCCCTTCACGAACCTCGAGGAGTTCCGCGCCGGCACGAACCCGCACGTGGCCGACACGGACGGCGACGGCATCCCCGACGGGTGGGAAGCCGTGAACGGCCTCAACCCCGTGGACCCCTCCGACGCCGTGGGCGAGCCCGGAAGCGCCGGCGACCCCGACCGCGACGGCCTCCCCAACCTGGGAGAGTACCGCCTGGGCGCGCTCCTTGGCGCAAGCACCGACCCTCAGGCCTTCGACACGGACGGCGGCGGCCTTCCCGACGGCTTCGAGGTGCGCTTCACCGCGGGGGTCCTCGACCTCATCAGCAACCCCCTCAACCCGCGGGACGACCGGCCCGACGACGACCCGGACAACGACTCCGTGGTCAACCGGGACGAGTTCACGCGCCGCACCGACCCCTTCGACCCCGACACCGACAACGACGGGCTCCTCGACGGGGCAAGCCGCGACCTCCGCTGCGGCCCCGGCGCCCCCGACCAGGCTGTGTGCGAGGCCCTCCTCGCCGCCGGCATCGCGAACCAGCCCGGCGAAGCTGGCCGCACTACCTTCCTCGGGGAGCCCAGCAAGGGCGGCAATCCCCTCCGCTTCGACACGGACGGCGACGGCATGCCCGACGGGTGGGAAGCCCGGTACGAGCTCGACGTGGCCACCGCTGCGGGCGCGGGCGATGATGCGGACGGCGACGGCGTCACCGACCTCCGCGAATACCTGTACGGGCGGCCCCTCCGCTACCCCGCGGACCGGCCCTGGTGGGGCGGCCTCAACCCGCGCGAGACCGACACCGACGGCGACGGCGAGGAGCGCCGCGACAGCCTCGACCGCGACCAGGACAACGACGGCCTCGACGACCTCAACGGCGAGGACCCATCCCCCGGGCTCGACCCGCTCAACCGCAAGCCCGCCGAGCAGCTCACGATCCCCGAGATCCGCGCCTTTGTGGCCGCGCGCCCGAGAACCTTCGCCGACACGGACGCGAACGGCGTCCGCGAGGGCGACGAGCGCGTGGACGTCCGCATCGTGCTCACCCGCGTGCCCACCGAGATCAAGAAGGGCGAGCCCTTCGTGGTGGAGGGCCGCGTCCTCGTGAACGAGCCCACGAACACGCCGGGCCGCAACAGCACCGGCACCCCCGTCGGGAACCTCACGGTGCTCCTCAACTTCGACGAGCTAAGCTCGGAGCCCTCGGGCGTCTTCGGCCTCGCCGTCACGCGTGACACTGGGAACTTCACGCTCCGCGCCACCCTTGCGCCCTCCCTCACGGCCCCCGTGGACGTGCTGGCGCGTGGCCGCGCCCCCACCTGGGTGAACCCGGACGGCACCTGGGCGCCCGATGCCTCCCGCATCACCACGGGCCCGGGCCACCGCCTCGTGGTGTGGACCATGAACCGCTCCGCCTACCCCGGGAGCCCCCTGTACTGGGCCCGCACGGGGACCGCCGTGTACGAAACGGGCCTCGTGGCCTCCGGCATGGCGGAGACGGAGCCCCAGTTCGCGGTGCGCGCGGACACCGAGTTCCGCTTCACGGAGCGCCCCGCCCTCCTGCGCCTCGGCGAGAGCGCCACCGTGAAGGGCGTCCTCGTGGACGCGAGCGGCCTCAACGTGCCCCGCGTGCCCATCACGGCCACCTGGCTCGGGAAGACCACGGCCCTCACCACGGGCCCCGACGGCGCCTTCACCCTCACGCTCCCCACCGAGGCGAGCGCGGGCGTGCACACCCTCGAGGTGCGGTACGCGCCCACCGCCGGGTTCCTCACGCCCTCCGTGGGCCGCCTCAACCTCACCCTCGTGTACGCCACGAAGCTCACCGCCACCTTCCCCGAGCGCGGCCTCGCGAACGCGAGCTTCACCTTCCCCGCCACCCTCCTCGACGAGCGCGGTGCGCCCCTCGCGGACCGCATCGTGAAGGCCTACCTGGGGAAGCGCGCCGTGGGCGAGGCCCTCACGGACGAGGCCGGGCAGGCCCGCGTGCTCGTGCGCATCCCCGCCGACGCGCCGCCCGGGTACGAGAACCTCTCCGTGCGCTACGCCGCCGAGGAAGGGTACGGCGCCTCCGCCACCTGGAACCCCAACTTCTTCCTGCGCGGCACGGCGCGCCTCACCGTGGGCGCTCCCGACGCCACCCGCGGCAGCCCCCTCCGCGCCGTGGGCAAGCTCACGGATGCCCTCGGCAAGCCCATCGCGGGCGAGACCGTCACCCTGTTCTTCGGGCAGGCCGCCGCCACCGCGCGCACGCGCACCGACGGCGCCTTCAACGCCACCCTCGACACCCTCGGCCTTCCCCTGGGCCCTGCCGCCCTGCGTGTGACCTTCCGCGGCTCCGAGCTGTACCAGGCCGCCGAGAACGCGTACACGGTGCAGCTGCGCGGCGTGCCCCGCCTCACCCTCGAGGAGGGGACGGTGCCCCGCGGCGAGGACGCGCTTCTTCGTGGCCGCCTCGTGGACGACCTCGGTCGGCCCGTGCGCGGCGCCGCCATCACGCTCACCTTCGATGAGACCCTTGTGGACAGTATCACGCCCACGGAGGCGGACGGTACCTTCCGCGCCGTGAAGCGCGTCCCCGGCAACTCGCTCCTCGGGCCCGTGCCCGTGGCGGCAAGCTACCTCGGCTCCCCTGACGGAACGCTGCTCCCGGCGGAGGCCCAGGCCGTGTACTACGTGGGCACCCCCACGACGCTCCTCGTGGACGCGGGCACCGCCGAGCGCACCCTGCACCGCTTCACGGGCCGCCTCCTCGACGACGAGGGCACGCGCCTTGCGGGCTACACCGTCACCCTGTTCCTCGACGGCATCCCCGTAGGGAAGGGCCTCACCTCCGCCAACGGGTTCAACGCCGAGGCCCGCATCCCCGCCAACGTTCCCACCGGCAACGTGACCCTGCGGGCCGTCTTCGAAGGCACCCGCACCCACGCGGGAAGCGCGGGAACGGCGCCCTTCCTGGTGCTCGGCCGCCCCACCATCAACGTCACCGAGGCTCCGAGCGAGGTGGCCCGCGGCGCCCGCCTCCACCTGCAGGGCACGCTCCTCGAGGACAACGGCAAGCCCGTCACGGGCGACCTCGTGCTCGACCTCAACGGAACCGCCCTCGGCACCGCCCGCGCCGTGGAGGGCGTGTGGCGCTTCCAGGGCACCGTGCCCCCCACGGTGGCCCTCGGCCCCGCTTCCCCGCTCCGCCTCACTTTCCCCGGCACCGAGGAGCTGCGGCCCGTGAAGCGGTGCAGGGTGCGCTCGGCGGTGCCCGCGTCCACGAGGAGCGTCGTGGGGGTGCCCACGTAGTACACGGCCTGGGCCTCCGCCGG
>DATMKA010000042.1:0-2331 GCA_035553595.1 Thermoplasmatota archaeon
AACCATTTTATTGCGGCATTGGCATGGCGGCGTGGTCGCCATGCGCAAGCTGGACCTCATTGTTGGTATCGTCGGTGGAATCGTCCTCGTCGCCGCCCTCGCCGGGGCCTACCGAGAGGGCTCCACGGGAAGCGCTCCCGCGGGCACCCACGAGCTCCAGTGGAGCACGCGCACCGTGGAGCTTGGCACGAAGAGCGGCCCCGAGGCCGTGTTCAACGTCACGGCCCAGAACCTCACTCTCGTCACCTTCACCGTGACCCTCACCGGGGACCAGACCTTCCTGAGCCCCAACGGCGACCCCATCGAGGTCACCGTCACGCCCCCCGAGGGGAGCGGGCTCAACGCCACCACGGCCACGGGCTCCGTCAGCACCCTCGGCCGCACCACCACCATCACGGTGGAGACCCGCGTGCAGGGCATCCCCAGCGTGGGCGTGGCCCAGGGCGCCACCGGCGTCCAGGCGCTCCGCGACCTCGCCGCCACCCAGACCTCCACGAAAGGCATGGGCGACTGGACCGTGACCGTCGCCATCTCCCGCAGCGCCGCCGTCGGCAACGTCGCCATCGAGACCGTGGGCTCCGCGGAAAGCTACGAGGCCACCCTCAAGACGCCCTCCGTGCCTGCCCCCGCCCAGCGCTAACGCTGTGGCTCCCGGGCCGCGTCCCGCTCATCTCCCGGCTTGGGCGTTTTCCAGCACCCGCCTGAGGGCCCGGGCCGACAGGGTGCCCTCCAGCGAGAGGGCGCGGAGGGCGGAGAGAGGACGGTATACGCAGAGCAGGTAAAGGCGCAGGGAACGCAGAGACGACCTCTTAGAATCCCACTGAGAAACGGAGGCGGGAAGCTCCCAGGGACGTCTCCGTGCCCTCCGTCCCCTCCGCGGATCCAACAAACCGTCCTCTGCGTTCCCTGCGCCTTCGATGCCTCTGCGTATACCGTCTTCTCAGTGCGCTCCGTTCCTCCGCGGATCCAAGAACCGCTCTCCGCGTCCCCAGCGCCCTTACCCGCTCCGCGCATTCCTAGGGCTCCGTGCACTCCCCCCAGCGGGGGAGAAGCTAAGCGCCCCCGAAGCGCTCCCGCCCTCATGTTCCAGGTGGAGGAGCCCCGCGCGGGCGTGGCGGTCCTGCGGATTGACGACGGCAAAGTGAACGCCATGGGCCTCGACTACCTCGCGGCCTTCCCGAAGGCCTTCCGCGAGGCCGGGAAGGGCGACCGCGCCGTGGTCCTCATCGGGAACGCGAAGGCGTTTGGCGCGGGCCTCGACCTCAAGACGCTCCCCACCTTCACGGAGGCCCAGTCGCTGGAGTTCTGCCGCGCCTTCATGCAGGCCTTCCACGATGTCCTCACGCACCCCCGCCCCGTGGTGGCGGCGGTGGACGGGCCCGCCATTGCGGGGGGCGCCGTCCTCTCCCTCTCCTCGGACTTCCGCCTCGTGACCCCCCGCGCCAAACTGGGCGTCACCGAGGTTCCCGTGGGCGTCCCCTTCCCCTACCCCGTCCTGAACCTCTGCCGGTCCCTCCTGCCGCCCCAGGAGCACGCGCCCGCGCTCCTGCAGGGCGCCATCCGCGAAGGCGAAGCGTGCGTGACTACGGGCTGGGCCCACCGCCTCGTCCCCGGCGAGCGCCTCCGGGAGGAGGCCATCGCGCTTGCCGCCGAGCTCGCGTCCATGAGTCCCCTCGCCTACGCGCGGGCGAAGCGCGACCTCAATGGCCCCGTGGTGGCCGACTTCGAACGCTTCCTGAAGACGGGCGTGGAGGACTGGGTCGCCGCCCTGCGCGACCCCGTGAGCCAGCAAGCGATCACGAGCTTCATGGCGCGCCTTGCGAAGAAGTGAGGCCATGGACCGCGGCCCCATCGTGTGGCGCCTCCGCCTCCGCAACCCCCCGGAGGTCGTGTACTCTTACCTCTCCACGGAGGAGGGGATGCGCGCCTTCCTAGCGCCCCAGGCGCGGCGGACGGGCGACCGCGTCGAGCTCACCTTCGCGAGCGGCGAGCGCTGGGAGGGCCGCGTCATCCACGAGCGACCCCCGCACCACTTCGAGATGGAGTATCTGGGTGGACGCGTGGTGTTCCTCCTGCACGGGGACGGCTTGGGCGGCACCGACCTCGAGCTGCGGCAGGAGGAGGTGCACCCCGACGCGTGGGCCGAGAACCGAGCGGGCTGGGTGTCCGTGCTCCTCCTCCTGAAGGCGCAGGTGGATCACGCGATCGACCTCAGGAACGGGGACCCCACGCGAAGCTGGGAAGCAGGGTACGTGGACCAGTAGCCATACCTTTATTCCGTGCGCCCCCGCCATTTCGCTTCGGACAACGTGAGCGGCGTCATCCCCGAGG
>DATMKA010000043.1:0-17501 GCA_035553595.1 Thermoplasmatota archaeon
GAGCAATACCGCACGCCGCCCCTTCTCGCGGCGGACCTCCTTTTCCGCGCCCAGGCCCTGGGCGACATCGTGGGCCGCCGCGTCCTCGATCTCGGCTGCGGCACCGGCATGTTCACCCTGGGCGCGGCCCTCCTCGGCGCCTCGGAAGCCACTGGCGTCGACGTGGACGCGGGCGCGCTCCAGGCCGCGCGCCAGGCCGCCGAAGCCCTGAAGGCACCCGCGCGGTTCGAGGAGGCGGACGTCGCCCGTGCGGGCCCCTGGACGGCCGACACGGTAATCCAGAACCCGCCCTTCGGCGCCCAGGTGAAGGGCGCGGACCGCCCTTTTCTCGCCGCCGCCCTGAAGGCCGCCCCCGTCGTGTACTCTCTCCATCTCACGGACACGGGGGAGTTCGTCATCGAGTACGCCCGGAAGCTCGGCGCGGAGCTCACCCACGCCTGGGACTACGAGTTCCCCATCCGCCACCAGTTCAAGTTCCACACCAAGGCCGTCAAACACGTGCCCGTGACGGCGTTCCGGTTCACTCGAAGCGCCGCCCTTTCCTGAGCCAATGCTGTCACGCGCTCGACATAACACAGGAAAGGCCCCGCGGGACTGCCTTGCAACCGTAGTTGCCCGCCGGATTTTCGGGCCTCGACGCCGCCCGTTCTCCCCGAAGCGTTTATAAAGGAGTCCCCGATATTGAGGTTGCCCCCGGGATAGCGCGCCCTTTGGCGAGCCCCGGTTGGAGGCTACCCCATGGCGGAGGACAAGGCGCTCGTTTTTCCTGGAGATGAAATCGCCATTGCCGAGGAGTTCATTCCCGGCCCCGGCACCTACGAGGAAGAGGGCATCGTCTATGCCGCGCGCCTCGGCCGCCTCCAGCTCGACACCAACGAGTTCGTGGCCATCGTGAAGCCCTTCACGAGCGTCCCCGTGGCCCTCAACCCCGGCGACATCGTCATCGGCACCGTGCAGGCCCTCCGCTCCAGCATGACCGTCGTGGAGGTCCGCGCCCGCGCCGACCAGCCCGACCGCGCCGTCGCCGGCGACACCAACGGCACGCTGCACATCGCGAAGACGAGCGGCGATTACGTTTCCCGCCTGGAGGACGTGTTCCGCCTGGGCGACATCCTCCGCGCGGAGGTCATCGGCGTCGAGCCGAGCCTCCAGCTCACGACCAAGGCGCCCCACCTGGGCGTCCTCAAGGCCTACTGCCCCCGCTGCCGCACGCCCATGGACAAGAAGGGCCATGGCCTGCGCTGCCCCGAGTGCGACTGGAAGGCCCACGGCAAGCTCGCGGAAGACTACGGCGAAGGCCTCCTGATGTAAGGTGACTCTCATGGAAATCAAGCTCCTCAAGAAGACCGACACGACGCTGGAACTCGAGCTCGCCACCGAGAACGAGACCCTCCTCAACCTGCTCAAGCAGAAGCTTCTCGAGAACGAGAAGGTCGTCACCGCGAGCTTCCTCATCGGCCACCCCCTCCTCGACAAGCCCAAGCTCGTCCTCGAGACCGTGAAGGGCGCGAAGCCCGACGCCGTCGTGAAGGCCGCCGCCAAGGAGCTGCGCGCCTCCGTCGACGAGTTCGCGAGCCAGTTCAGCCGCGCGGTCGGTTAAGCCCCGATGTCCTCCACGCCCCTCAACCCGGAGCACCCTGAAGCGCGCCTGGGCATGGGGCGTTACCTCACTTCTTCTCGTGGCATCGGGGGACGCATCCGGGTTCTCCCCGAGGACTTCGACGTCGACGAAGTCCCCCTTCCCATCCCTAAAGTGAACGGGCCGGGGAAGTACACGCTCGCGCGCGTCCGCTCCCGCAATTGGGAGACGAACCGCCTCATGCGCGAGCTCGCGCAGCGCCTCCACATCAGCGAACGCGGCGACCTGTTCTTCGCGGGCACCAAGGACCGGCGCGCCGTCACCACCCAGTATGTCGCGCTCCGCGCCCCCGAGGAGCGCGTGCGCGCGCTCCAGATCAAGGACGTGGACATCCTCGAGACGACGCGCGTCGATCGCGCGCCCAAAATCGGGGACCTCATCGGCAACCGGTTCCGCATCCGCATTCGCGAATTCCAGATGCCGCTCGCGGAGGCCCACGCGCACGCCCGCGCCTGCCTCGACGAGGTTCTCGCGGCGGGCGGCTTCCCCAACTACTACGGCATCCAACGCTTCGGCCAGGTGCGCCCCATCACGCACGAGGTGGGCCGCGCGCTCGTGGAAGGCGACTTCCGCCGCGCCGTCATGCTCTACGTCGCAAACCCCATCGAGGGCGAGCAGGAGGACTCCTACCAGGCGCGCCTCCGCCTCGAGAAGGAGGGGAACTTCCACGCGGCGCTCCAGTATTTCCCGGAGTACGCGACCTTCGAGCGATCCATGCTGCAGTCGCTGGTGGAGCGGCCCGACGATCCGCTGCGCGCGCTCAAGCAGCTCCCCGAGAACCTGCTCACGATGTTCGTGTACGCCTACCAGTCGCTCCTCTTCAACCGCGTCGTGACGGCGCGCCTCGCGGCTGGCCTCCCCTTGGGCGAGCCCGTGGTGGGCGACCTCGCGCTCCCGCCCGGCCCCGAGGGCACGCCGGATCACGAGACATACCTGCCTGTCGGGGAGCGCAACCGCGACAAGGTGGCGATGCAGGTGAAGCGCGGCAAGGCCTGGGTGAGCGGCATCGTGTACGGCACCGAGGTGCCCTTCGCCGAGGGCCGCATGGGCGAGATCGAGCAGCGCACCGTGGCCGAGGAGGGCCTCAACCGTGAGAGCTTCCGCGTCCCCGCCTTCCCCCAGGTGGGCAGCCGCGGCACGCGCCGCGAGATCATGTGCCCCCTCAAGGAGGTGGAGCTCACGGCTGGCACCGACGGCTTCGGCGACTACCTCGAGTTCGCCTTCTTCCTCCCCAAGGGCTCCTACGCGACGTGTCTTCTTCGCGAAATCATGAAAACGGACACGCCCGTCGGGTGAGTCCAAGAAAGGCGAGAATCCGTTACGCGTGGTGCGTAACACCATGGACGGATTCTCATGGTGCGCGTTGTCAGCCCGATTTCCAGGCGGCGACAGCTAATTCGGCCTTGGACGCTGCGTCGTGGGCCCCACCCACATTCGCTTAATTCTCGCGCACCGCCCTGAATGCTAATAGTATCGTTCCTTTCGGGGTCGACCGCGACGGCGGGGGTGAGAGGAGCCCCCAGACGCTGCCTCGTCGTCTTCAAGCGATTTTTCCGATGCGCCCCGAGATTCGTGTTCTTTCACTCCACCGGGGAAATTCAACCGTGCGTGTTCGCCATGGAGATCCCTCGCGGCACGGTCATAGGCCCGAGCCGCCTCCTCGGCCGTCGCATAGGTGCCAAGATAGTAAATTTTCTTGTTGTAAGTGATCTTTGCCTTCCATGGGCTTACGTGGGATCGGGGATCGGGGAGGTACATCACCCCCTTGTAGCCCGACTTATTATTTCTCGGCCTCTTTCGGTTCCTCATGTTCTCGGCGTGCGTAACCACGCGGAGGTTTTCCCGCCTGTTATCCAACCCGTCCCCGTTGATGTGATCCACCATCAAGCCGGGCGACGGCTGCACAAGAAACCGATGCATTGCGAAAAGAACGACACGACCGTCAGGGAGGTGCATCGGAGCGACCGCATAGGTTTTTTCGCCCATTTTCGTCGAATACCAGTGGTAACCCGCCAATTGATCCAAGTCAGCAGTGCTGACCAGCGCGGTTCCACCGCCGATTAGCTCTACTCTGCTCGTCACTGGCCTAGTTGCCTCATTGTTCGAGGCTTGGGGGGAGGGTTCAGGGTCCAGCGCTACCATTCCCCCAGGTGGCGACTCGCCGCTTCTGTTCGCTCGAGTCGAGATCAACTTCGCCGCATTCCTCCAGTAGGAACAAACGGGCCCCTTCCTGCTTGAGGCGCGTAAGCCAGCCTATCCGCGTAGCCATCGACGCCCCGAGCACGCCCGGGTCCGCGGCGATCACCGCATCGCCTGGCGAGAGTGGCATCAACGTCTCCAAGGTTGTAATCCTCTTTAACGGGACTCCGAGCGCGGACGCGAACTCTTGGAGAGCACCAAGCTGCTTTACCGGAGCTTCAGGATGCGCCAAGAGTACTCCACCTATAGCCTCGGAGACGGGAACTTGAGAAGCAGGAAGAACCCCCTTCGGGTTGGGCTCGATTATCGGCTGTGAGGGGGTCTCAACTGATGGCTCGCGAAGCTGCGGGCCGCCCCCCGGCACGCCATGGTAGAATGGGTTGGTGAGGCGCTGAGCGTTCCGCACGCTCTCGCGGTTGACGCGATTGTAGAACTTCTGTTGAGTGGCAACGCTATGGCCCGTCTCCTCCGCAACTGCTTTCGCGTTTGCGCCCCTGTCCAATTGGTGCCGTTCCCCTGCTTCGCGAAAGGCGTGAGGCGTCACAGCAAGGCGGAGAGCTTTGCTCCCATCGACCTCGCGCTCAGCAACATACTTGATGGTTAGACCCACCTTTTGCGCATATTTTTTTAGTATGAGTTGTGCCCCACGGGGCGTCAAGGCCCCATGTTTCCCGATAAGAAGGGGGGCGGCCCGGCTCCGCCCATCCTCGCGGAGGTCAAGGAAGAGATCAAGGTGCTGTTTTGTCCGGGGGCTGATCCCGGCATACCTCGGCTCGTGCACGGTGGGGCCGCCCCAGAGCTCGCGGTTCCCTCTAATCGTCCTCCAACTGATATGCCAACCCTCCTCCGCCTCGTCCTCTGACGCGAGGCGCCGCCATGCGACCTTCCCCTTTGGGAATCTGATATACAGCTCCGGCTCCGCCGTACTCATCCTGCGAAGGTCCCCGATGGTGGCTTTGCAGAGCTCTCCGATGCGGGCCTTCGTATCATAGAGCAACCCCATGAGGACAAGGTCGCGATAGTAGAGCTTCCGCTGGAACGCCGTGGGCGCAGGCCCCAGTTCGGGTGCCGTGAGGAGGCTCGCAATCTCAGTTTCGGTAAGGGCCGGGCGATCGTCATAGACCTCCCACTCGGACCCGTCGTCAACGGTAACCTTTGGTGCCTTCTCGTTTTTGATCGCGGAACTGGACATTGTGCGATGAATCGGGCAGAGGCACTACATCTAATCGCCGATTTTGTTCGTAGTTCTATAGACAACTACGAACAAACGCCCATGATCGGAGGGGGCCTCTGCCGGAAGTAGATACATTGTTACGGACGAAACGTAACTGCCAGTCCATTGTTGTATGGAGCTAGCAAGCCCCCCACCTGGGACCTTTCGGGCCGCCGAGCCACCCCACGTGGCAGGCCAGCCCACCCCCCGATCGTCGCTCTCCGATTAAAATTGAAGGCGATTATATTGCTATCCGCTTTGTTAGCGGCGGAGGACATTGCGCAGCTTCCTGACCGTTCCGAAGGCCAGGATGCCGGCCTCGGTGATGGCGGCAGCCCGGAAGGCCCCGATATCGGCCCGGGCGAGGGTGGCGCCGTTGAAGCGGCGGAGGCCGAGGACGTCGACGCCGGAGGCCCACGGGCTCATGGCAGGGAGCACCACGGTGCCGGTGGCCGCGTCGGCGAGGTACGCAGGATAACGGAAAGTGACTCCCACCTCGTCCCGGATGCCCAAGGAGGGGTGCTCGTGGCTCACGACCCGGCGCACGGCCCCTGCGGGGGCTGCGACGGCGAGGTGTCCATGCGTGAACCAGGTGCCTCCCGCGGTGAGGTGTTCCTTGACGAGCGTGACGCCCTCGGGGAGCATGGGCGCAATCTGGCCGTCGTGATTTCCTTCGACCACGATGAGCGCGGCCCGCGCCTGGAGGGCTTCGCACACGGCCGCAACGTCGCGCGACTGGGGGAGGAGGTGGCGGAAGGCGTGCTTCACGTCGCCGTTCAACACCACCGTCTCGGGAGAGAAGCGGTCGCAAAGCCCGAGGAGGGTGTCGAGGACGTGGCGCTGCTGCATGGCGGGGAGCGGCGCGCCGTTCGCGCGGTGGCTGCTCTCGTACCCCAGGTGGAGGTCGCCCACCGCGAGCACGCGCTCCCCGGGAATCCAGAGGGCGCGCTCAGGGGTCGCGAAGACGCCCGGAAGGATCTCAAGCACGGGATTCGCCCCCTTCCTCGTCGAGGAGCGCGAGGACGCGGGCGTGGAGCTGGCGCACCATTTCCTTGCGATCCTCCATGGCGACGGCGTCGCTGCGGCCCTGCGTGATGAGGCCGAAAGCGAAGGGGCTTGGGACGTGGCGGTTCACGAGCACGCGCACCGGAAGGCCTTCCCAGACGACGCGGTTGAGCACACCCTCTGCGTGGACGACGTCGAAGGCCTCCTCGAAAATCTCGCGGCGCATCTCCCGCAACACCGGCGACCCGGGATCGACCATCTGGAGGGTTTTCAGGAGGATCTGCGCATTCACCTGATCGCGCCCCACCGACTCGCGGCGCCCGAGGTAGCGCCGAAGGATGAGGAAGGATCGTGTGGCAACATGGCGGAAGCGCCGTCGCTCGATCTCGGTGCCGCCGATGGCTTCCTGCAGCACTTCTCGCAGAGGGAGGAAGAACAAGGAGTGCACTTCTCCTTGGGCAAGCCGCATGAAACGGGGAACAGTGATGACGAACCCGTTGTCCCCCACCTGAAGCGCAACGTTCGTGCGGCGCCGGCGGGAAACGATGCGTGCGAAGGCGCGGGCGAGCGCGTCGTTCACGCGGCGCCCCGCCAAGGAGTGGAAGACGTAGTGCCAGCGATCATCCTCGGGAATCTCTTCCACCAGGACTTCCGAGGCTGTCGGAACGATGGCAAATCGGGCTTGCTGGGTGAAGTAATTGAAAATGGCTTCCGCTGTTACGCCATCAACGTGATAGGCAGCCCTTAGATAAGCGATTATTGAACTGCGAGGCTCGGAAGCAATCCTGATAGCCATTTCGTCGCGGAAGCGCCCGATGGCTGC
The DNA here is from genome assembly GCA_035553595.1 of Thermoplasmatota archaeon. Lineage (GTDB taxonomy): Archaea > Thermoplasmatota > SW-10-69-26 > JACQPN01 > JAJPHT01 > DATMKA01. Next base: position 6,880 of record DATMKA010000043.1, read on the forward strand.
GGCCAAGTCCCAGCTCAGGGGGAGCTGCTCGCTGACCCAGGCAGGCACCGTGGGGCGGCGCGAGGGAGCGGGGCTCACTTGGGCCTTGAGGCCGCGAGCGTGGCGGAATTCCCAGGTGTGGCCGCCAAGCGTGAAGATGTCGCCCGCCACGAGATTTTCGAGGAAATCCTCGTCGATGCTGCCGATGTAGCTCGTGCCCTGCATCACGTGGGCTTGCGCCGTGTCGGGGATGACGCCGACGTTCATGGAGTAGAGGGCGCGCGCCATGCGGCCGCGCTTCCCGAAGCGGCCTTCGGCTTCGTCATACCAGATTTTTCCGTACACGCGGCGCGCTTCGAGGTCCCGCGGTTCGCCCGCGAGGTAGCGGAGGCACGCGACGAAGTCCTCCTTGGAGAGGTCGAGGTAGGGGCCGGCGCGCACGGTGGCGGCGAAGGCGTCGTTTACGCTCCACACCTGTTCGAGGCTCATGCCGATGAGATGCTGGCAGAGCACATCCAGGGGGTGGTGCGGGAGCTCGATGCGGTCGAGGCGGCGCTCGCGCGCCTCCTGCGCGAGCACGGTGCATTCCACGAGGTCGTCGCGGTCCATCACCACGAGGCGGCCTTTGCTGATGGCGCCCACCTGGTGTCCGGCGCGGCCCACACGCTGGAGCGCCCGCGCGATTCCCTTGGGGGAACCAAGGAGGACCACGAGGTCGACGCTGCCGATGTCGATGCCGAGCTCGAGGCTCGTGCTCGTGACGACACACCGGAGGGCGCCGTGCTTGAGGAGGCCCTCCACCTCGAGCCTGCGCTCGCGCGCCATGCTGCCGTGGTGTGCCGCCACCCACTCGGCGCCCTCCATGGCGTAGCGCGAATCGTAGCGCTCCTTCAACTGGTGGACGACGCGCTCCGTGCCCGCGCGCGTGTTCGTGAAAATGAGGACGGTGCGGTGCTCCTCCAGGTAACGGCCGAGCGTCTTGTACAGGGCTTCCTGGATCACCGGGTAGGGTGCGGCCACGAGGTCCACAACCGGGCTTACCACCTGCAGATCAATCTCTTTGCGGTAGGGAACGTCGGCGATGCGGCAGTCGCGGTCGCCCACCAGGAAACGCGCCACGGCCTCAAGGGGCGCGATGGTGGCGCTGAGGCCCACGCGCACGGGCGGCGCCGCGCACAGGTTCTCCAAACGCTCCAAGGAGAGCGCAAGGTGGGCGCCACGCTTGGTGTCCGCGAGCGCGTGGAGCTCGTCCACGACGACGTAGCGGACGCTCCGCAGGTGCTCGCGCATCTTCGGCGCGTTCAACAGGAGCGCGAGGCTCTCCGGGGTCGTGATGAGGAGGTGGGGCGGCTTGCGCGTCTGCGCCTGGCGCTGCGCGGGCGTCGTGTCGCCCGTGCGGACGGCCACGCGAACGGGGGCGAGCGGGACCCCCTTCGCCTCAAGGTAAGAGAGGATGCCGTCGAGGGGCGCGTTCAGGTTGCGCTCCACATCGCTGTTGAGCGCCTTCAGGGGCGACACGTAGAGCACATAGGTTCGGTCCTCGAGGCGGCCCCCTTTGGCGAGCACGACAAGCTCGTTGAGGGCGGCGAGGAACGCGCTGAGCGTCTTGCCCGTGCCCGTGGGGCTGCTGATGAGGGTGTGGCGACCCTCGTGGATTTCCTTCACGGCATAGCGCTGGGGCGGCGTGAAGCCCCCGTAGCAGGAGAGGAACCACTCAGCCACGTCCGGGTCCAGGAGGTCCACCACGGCCTCGTCGGAGGCCTCGTCCGCAATCCGGGTCAGCACGGGAGAATCCCCCCGATTACTGCCCTCATCGGAATAAGGTTCACCGGAGAGGCGGCCGAAAGCGCTGAAGCCCCATCCGGAGAACCTTAAACAACTTATTACGTGTCACGCACAAAGCGTTACAAGGTCTCAATCAATTGGAATCGGGGCTGACGTCGATGGGGTCGCTGCCGAGGCGGGTGCGCGCCGCGGGGAGAACGGGGATCCAGCGGGTCTCGCGGAGGCGGTGCCCTTCGGTGTCGTGGGCGACGACGATGAGGGGGCGCAGGCCCATGGTGTGGGGGACGAGGCGCCAGGACTCTTGGCGGCGGCCGACGCCGTTGTTCTCTCCCTTGCGCCAGCGGTCCTCGAAGAAAATCTCGTAGACCTTCAGCTCGTAGGGCGAGGTGACGGTGACGGTGACGTCCAGGGGCTCGCCGACGCGCGCGATGTGGGCGCAGCGGATGTCCACCTCCAGGGGGCCCGCCATGACGCGCTTGACGCCCTCCCGGATGGCGAGGATGGCGGCGAGCTTGGCGCCCTCCCAAGCCAGGGAGCGGCCGAGTTTGCGGACCTGGTTGACGTCCCGCCAGCGGGCGCGGGCCGAGGAGAACATGGCTCCGGTTAACGCCCGAGGAGGCATAAGGGCAGCGGCCGGGGGACCATGGCCCGGGTCCGCTTGCAAGCGAGCGCCTGCTGCGTTTTATATCATTCCAAGGGGTTCGCAGGCCGCGCCTCGAGACTCGGAGACTCCACGCCATGCCTCGCCTCCTTCTCACCGCAGTCGCGCTCGCCCTCCTCCTTGCCGGTTGTACCGCCGACCCTGCGCCGGGCGCGGTGGAGAACCGCACAAAGGCCTCCGACAGGGGTACCGAGGTGACTCCGACAACCGTACCCACCCCCGTGCCATCGGAGGTCCCGGAGGGGGAGCTGCAGGGCATCGCCGCAAAGGCCGCCCACGCCCGAGCGAGCGCCCTCGCGGAGCGGATGGACGCGCTCGCTTGGCTTCACCGGGTGGACACCAACGAGTTCGAGGACCAGCCTGACACCGGCTTCCACCGGGTGGACAATCCCCGCGGTCAAGGCCGCCCCGCCGGGTGGTCCTTCACCTACGTGAACCCCGTCAACCAAACCCTCCTGTTGATCCACATCTGGGCCAACGGGGACGAGGACGCTCAGGAATACCCCTTCCCAGACCCCGACCTCTCCAACCCCACGGGCCCCGTCTTCCGCCCCCTCGAGGAAGGATCGTGGCGCCTCGACTCCACGGCGGTCACGCAGACGCTCCTCAAGCGGGGAGAGTACCGCGAGGAGATCAAGAACCCAGACCGCGCGCTCCTGATGGCGCTTCTCCCCGAGGAGGACCGTCTCCTGTGGCAGGTGACAAGCGTCCCGCTCGGCCCCTTCCTCAACGGAGAGGAGTCCGACCCGATCCTGGAGGCCAAACTGGATGCGCGCACGGGCGAGGTCGTGCTCTTCCGGTACGACCCGCCCAAGGAGTAATCCGGCGGCGCGCGCCCGTCACATGCCCCAGAAGCGGTCTTCCTTCTGCTTGATCGCGGAGATCTGCTGAAGGATTTCCTTCTCGTCGAAGTTGAGCCAGTCGGCGTGCTCGCGGCGGAACATCTTCGCGTCCCCCGCGGTCATGTCGATGTAGTAGACGGGCCCGACCTCCATCTGGCGGCCGATGGTGACGTCGTCGATCGCGATGGCGACCTCCTCACCGGACTTCGCTTCGGGGACGGTCTCCTCGCCGCGGCGGATGCTCTTGATTTCGCCCACGACGCGGCCGTCGTCGCGCAGGATCTTCTGGCCCGTGCGGATGCGCCCACCGAGGATGCGGACGCCCACGATGGCGGGCTTCGCCATGCGGAAGACGTGGTTGGGCAGGATGTTGAACTTGCCGGGGAAGGTGTGGTTGAGGCGGCGCGTGGCGTCGAGGTCCACGGTCTTGGACTTGATCCAGGCCTCGTACTCGTCGAGCAGGTGGTAGATGATGTCGCTGTGGAAGAGCGGCACATCCGTCTCCTTGTTCGCGAGCATGTCCTTCGCGTCGGGGAGAATCTTGACGTTGAAGGCGAGAACCACCTTGCGGAGGGGGTCCTGGATGTTCTGCGCGTCGATGACGTCGCGGCGCGAGAGGTCGCCGACGGCGGCGCGGCTGATGGGGATTTTCTTGTCGCGGCACTCGGAGGCGAGGGCCTCGAGGGAGCCGAGGGTGTCGGCCTTGATGAAAACGCCCTTCTCCTCGGTCTGGATGTTGATGGTGACCTCGCTCGCGAGCTCCCGCTTGATGTCCTCGAGCGTTTCGGGGGAAGCCACCACGAGCGGCGCGCCCGCAAGGACTCCTTCGAGATCCTGCGCGAGGAGCTTCACACCGGCGGCCGCCACCACTTCCTTCACGGGAGAGAAGGGCTCGCGGTGGTCGCGCATCTCGTCCTTGGGCTTCGGCTTGAAGAGGCCTTTCACGCGCGTTACCTTGGGCTCCCCGAGGGCGCCGATGACCACCGTGTCGCCCGCGCGGATGTGCCCGTCGTAGATGATGGCGTCGATGGTGAGGCCGAGGCCGCGCTCGTCCTTCACCTCAAGAACGGTGCCACGGGCGGGGGCCTCCAGGTTGGTGGCGAGGTCCTTCTCCAGGAACTTCTGGGCAAGGCCCACGAGGGTGAGGAGAAGCTCAGGGATGCCTTCGCCCGTGTGGGCGCTGCAGGGCACCACGGCGACGGCCTTGGTGAAGTCCGTGACGCGGTCGATGCGGTCCGCGCTCGAGATGCCGTTCTCGGTGAGCTGACCGATGACGGTGTACACCGCATCCTCGAGGCGGCCGATGACGGCGGGCGTCTGGTTCTTCACGTTGAGGCTGAAGATGCCGCCGGGAGCGCTCTGCCAGTTGTGGATCTTGTCCACCTTGTTCGCCGCCACCACGAAGGGGGTGCGGTTCTTGCGGAGGATGCTGAGGGCCTCCTTCGTCTGGGGCTTGAAGCCCTCCGTGATGTCCACCACGAGGACCGCGATGTCGGCGAGGGCGCCGCCGCGCGCGCGGAGCGTGGAGAAGGCGTGGTGGCCGGGGGTGTCGATGAAGAGGAGGCCGGGGACGCTGAAGTTCTTCCCCTTCATGAGGGGGCCGCAGATGTCGCGGATGCTGTCGAGGGGCATCTCGGAGGCGCCGATGTGCTGCGTGATGCCGCCCGATTCACGGGAGGCGACGCCGGTGCCGCGAATCTTGTCGAGAAGGCTCGTCTTGCCGTGGTCGACGTGGCCGAGGATGCTGACGATGGGTTGGCGCGTGACCATGAGAATTGCCCCTGGCCCCAAGCGGGGGAGATGGTCGAGCTAACCCCGGACGATATTTAAAGATTCGCCCCACATCTGGAGGAAGCCGCGGAAGTCATGCACCGGGAAGCGCTCCCCTTCCGCGTATGGCGCCCCTGCATCCCCTGTTCGTTCACGCGCCCCTCGCGCTCCTCCCCACGGCGGCCCTCCTCGCCACCCTCGCGGCCACGCAGCGGTACCCCTGGGCGGCGCCGGCGACCGTCCTTGTGCTCGCGCTCGGAGCCGCGGGGGCCGCGGCGGCCGTCGTCACGGGACTCATCGACCACGAGCCCCTCGAGGATGAGCTGGAGGGGACGGAAGCGTGGGAGGTCGTGGAGCGCCACGAGTACCTCGGCATCGCGACCGCGGTCGCGGCGGGGGCCGTGGCACTGCTCCTTCTCTGGAAGCGTGGGACGTGGGCCGCTGCATCGTGGCGGTGGGGCGCCGTGGCGGCCCTCTGGGGCGTCGTCGTGCTCGTCCTCTTCACGGGCTGGCAGGGAGGGCGGCTCCCCTACGAGTTCGGCGTCAACACGCCGCCCTGACGGTGAGGCGCAGGAAAAGGAAAAGGAGGGAGGGGCGTGGACCCCTCCGAGGCTTATTCGGTGACCCACTTGCTCGCGGCAGGGGTCCAGGTGACGAGCTCGTCCTTCGTGAAGTAGATCTCAAGCTCGCGCTTGGCGCTCTCCACGGAGTCGGAGCCGTGCACGACGTTGCGGCCGATGTCCAGGGCGAAGTCGCCGCGGATCGTGCCGGGGAGGGCATCCCAGGGCTTCGTGGCGCCGTTCATGGCGCGCACGACCGCCACCGCGTTCTTGCCTTCGAGGCAGAGCGCGACGACGGGTCCGGAGGTGATGTACTCCACGAGGCCGTTGTAGAAGGGCTTCCCCTTGTGCTCGGCGTAGTGGGCCTCGGCCATGGTGCGGGGCACCATCATGAGCTTCATGCCGACCACCTTGAGGCCGCGGGCCTCGTAGCGGCGGACGATCTCGCCCGTGAGGTTGCGCTGCACGCCGTCCGGCTTCACCATCGCGAAGGTGCGTTCCATGGGAGTCACCTTACTGGAGCTTGCGGCTCGCCTGGCCCTCGGCGGTCCACCGCACGTTGCGGGCGACGCGCTTGAGCTTCAGCTGGTTGGTCTTGCACTTGGAGGAGCAGAAGTTGAACTTCGTGCCGTCCTTCTTGATGTAGAGCGTCCCGGTGCCCGGCTCGATGGGGGCGCCGCAGAAGCTGCAGTCCTTCTTGTCGACCATTTGAATCACCGGAGGCCCATCTTCTTGGCTTCGCGGGCGGTCTCGCGCAGCATCAGGATGTCGCCCATCTGGATGGGGCCCATGGCGTTGCGCGTGATGATGCGGCCCTTGTCACGGCCCTCGAGAACGCGGACCTTGACCTGGGTGGCCTCACCGGTCATGCCGGTGCGGCCGATGATCTCGACGACTTCGGCGGGGATACCCGCTTCGGTGTCTTCCTCAGGCATGCTTTTTCACCTCTCCTGGTTTTACTTGCGGAGGGCCGCAACCTGCTCGGCGATCTCGGCGAGGGTGGCCTGGCCGCGGCCGGCGTCCGTGATGGCGATGGAGGCCGTGGGGACCTCGAGGCCGGCGGCGTTGCCGAGCTCCTGCTTGCTGGTCACGTAGGTGTAGGGGATGCCCTTCTCTTCGCAGAGGAGGGGGATGTGGGCGAGGACTTCCTCGGGGGTGATGTCCGTGGCCATCACGACGAGCTTGGCCTGGCCGCGCTCGATGAGCTTCGTGACCTCGTTTGTGCCCTTCTTGACCGCGCCGGAGTCGCGGGCGGCCTCAATGGCCTCAAAGGTCTTGTCCTGGATTTCCTTGGGGACTTCGAAACGAACGTACATGGGCATGGGAATACTCTCCAAGCGGTGCCACCCCTTGGGAAGCAAAAAACGGGAACCGTCCTTCGCCTCCGTCACGAGGGTACACGCTTCTCATCGGAAGCGCAGGACCCGGGGGCTCACGGGGAGCCCGACGTCACAGGCCGTGGCAGCGCAAGAAAGCACATACCATATATAAAGATTCCCGACTTTCGCCCAGAGGTTTCGGGCCTTCCGGCCTGCATTCCTCCAAACGGAGGCGGCCGTGGGAGGGTGTGTCAGCCCTCGAGGGAGGCGACGACACGGGCCACCTCGCGAAGCCCGCGGGCCGCCCGCGTCCCGTACCAGGTGAGGGCCTCCCCGTCGAGGAGCTGGACGTTCCGCTCGGGGATCCCGCGGCGGACCCACTCGTCCCGGTGGGCGTCCTTGAACACGTAGGGCTCGCTTGGGAGGAGGACGGCCTTCGCGCCGCGCGCGAGCACGTCCTCGGCCTCCAGGGTGGGGTACCGCTTCTCGGCTTCAGCGAAGACGTTCTCGGCGCCGCACAGTTTTAGGACGTCGTGGGCGTAGGTGTCGCCGTTGAAGGTCATCCACGGGTCCTTCCAGATGGGGACGAAGACGGGGACGGGGTAGCGGTTGAGGCTCATGGCGCGCACTTCGCGGACGGCTTGCGCGAGCTCGGCCTCGTGCTTCCAGGCAACGTCTGCTCGGCCCACGGCGCGGCCGAGGTCAAGGAGGGCCCGGCGGGCATCGTCGAGGGTGCGGATGTCGGTCACGTGAAGCGTGAGCCCCGCGGCCTCGAGGGCCTCAGCGTGCTCCTTCAGGTTCTCCTCGCGGTTCACGACCACAAGGTCGGGGGCGAGCTCGACGATGCGGTCGATCTTCGGCGTTTTCGTGCCGCCCACCACGCGGGCGGCCTTCCGCGCCTCGGGGGGATGGACACAGAAGCTCGTGACGCCCACCACTTCGTCGCCGAGGCGGAGCCCGTAGTCCACGAGGGTCTCGGTGAGGCTGGGGACGAGGCTCACGACGCGCATGAGGGGGCATCGGGAGCGCCGGCAGATAGGGTTTTCGGGCCGCCTCAGAGGTCGGTGGTCATTGCGTAATCGTACCGGGCGCCGCCCTGGCCCTTCGGGTCCAAGGTGGTATCGTAGGTGGTGACGTGGTTCTCGGTGTAGGCGTCGCGGCCGCCGAGGTCGATGAGGCGCGCGAGGGTGGGGGCGGGTGCACCGAGGAGGGACTGCGCGCGGCCGCCGCCGTTCACGGGACCGGGGTGGGTGACCGTGTAGGCGTCGTTGCCTTGCACGTCGAGGAGGAGGCCCACGGAGGAGTCTGCGCCCCCGTTCGCGCCCTCTCCAGTTGCGCTGTAGCTGTCCCAGCCGAGGAGGTCGATGAGGGCCCCCGCGGCGAGGTAGGTGGCGCCGCCGTTCACGCCCTGCCACGCACCGAGGTAGCGGTCGTCGCCCCCCGTATCCACGAGCAGGCCGACGCCTTGGCCGTAGCCGCCGCCGTTCACGCCGAGGCTGCCGGCGCCGTAGCGGTCGTTGCCGCTTGCGCCGAGGAGGAACCCGATGCCGCCCGCGCTGCCGCCGCCGTTTCCGCCGTCGCCGCCCACCGTGTAGCTGGCGGAGCCGCCGGTCTTGAACAGGTAGCCGAGGCCAAGCTGGGTGCCGCCGCCGTTCGCGCCGCGGCCGGAGGCGGAGAGGCGGTCGAAGCCGCCGAGGTCGATGAGCGTCCCGAGGCCGCTCTGGGCGCCGCCGCCGTTCACGCCGTCGCCGCGACCCAGGTACCAGTCGTTTCCGTTGCCGTCCACGAGGAGGCCCACGCCCGTGAAGCCGCCGCCGTTCGTGGCGTGGTCCGTGGCGTTATACACGTCATGGCCCTCCGCGTCGAGCAGGAAACCAGTGCCGTAGGCGCCGCCGCCGTTGGTGCCGTAGGCGCGGGCCCCGTAGTAGTCGTTCCCGGTGGTGTCGAGGAGGAAGCCGCTTCCTTGGTAGCCGCCGCCCGTGGCGCCGCAGTAGCGGGGCGTGGGTCGCTGGTCGTTGCCGCCGAGGTCGAGAAGGGCCGCCGCCCGGAGCGTGCCGGTGCAGGTGCCGCTGAGGTCGCTGCCGCCCGCGTTGTTGGAGTAGGTGTCGTCGCCGCCGGCGTCGATGAGGAGGTGGACGCTCCGGGAGGCGGGGTAGGTGTTGCTCACGGCGTCGAGGTCGATGATGGCCACGGGCGCGAGGTCGATGGCGGCCGCCTGCTGGAGGGGGCCTGTGGCGGTGAGCGCGGTGTGGAGGTCGAGGGAGGCTGCGAGGAGCGCGTTCCGCGCGAGGAGGACAGGCGCGAGGCGCGTCACGTCGAAGGCGTCAGGCGCATTCCCTTGGAGGGCGTCCAGGGTGGCGGCGTCGAAGGCCAGGAAGGCGTTAAGGGTGCGCAGGAGGGCGCCGCGGACGGGTTCCGGGGTGGTGTCGAGGCGCTGAGCCTCCAGGATCTGCTGAGGGGTTGGCTCGTGGCCGTGGGAGCGGAGGAGGGCTTCGAGGGCCGCGCCGGGGGTTGCGTGCCCGGGCATGGCGGGGGCTGTCGCGGTGGCGTCCAGAAGGCGCGCCTGGTGGAGGGTGAGGCGCTCCGCGGCGAGGGCCGCCTGCTGAAGCGCGTCCCGGGGACCGAGGTCGAGGGCGCGGAGCAGCTCGTCGGCGGCGACGAGGTTCGCGCGCTCGGTCGCGAGGAGGGGCTCAAGGCTTTCCCCGAGCCCCTCGAGGGAGCGGGCGCGGGCGGCATGGGCGTCGAGGGCCGCGAGGGCTGCCGCAAGCGGGGCGGCGGTCGGGGGCGCAGGCGCGGGGCCGGGAAGCGCGGCGCCCGTGGTGGCGGCAAGCAGCGTGAGGACGATGAGGAGCGCGGCGAGGGAGCGACCAGGGAGCCTCATGGAGGGGCCTCCAGGTTTGCCGACCACTTCTGCACATATCAACTTACCTGCCGGGCAGGCAGCCGCGCCCTCGGGCGCCTAGGCTCGCTTCACGGGGACGCAGAGCTCGAAGGCGTCGTCCATGTCGCCGAGGTCCTCGTCGTGGAGGAGCTGGTGCTTCTCGGGCGCGGCCGCCTCGGTCCAGCCGTTCTTCTCGAGCCACTCGTACACGACGCCCCACAGGCTGGGGCCCCGGGTGTTCACGCCCTCGTAGAGGACGCACGCGCAGAGCGCCTCCTCGACCACGCGGGTGGTGACGGCGCCGGAGCCGGGCACAAGCTCCTGCAGGGGGAGGCACACGTCGCCCCGGAGCTCCTCCTCGGGGGTGACGGCGGAGTCGTCGTGGTAGATGAAGTAGACGGGGCCGGCGGCCTTCGCGCCCGCTTGGGCGGCCCAGGCGAGCAGCTCCTTCTGGCGCTCGTAGAGGACGTGGAAGCTCCCCACGTTGCGGAGGAAGGCGGTGGGGCCGCCGCGGCGGCGCTTCAGGTAGCAGGGGCTCACGGTGGGGACGAGCTTCGGGAGCGGGAGGACCATGGGCCCCCGGAGGGGGCGGGAGGCGAAAAGGGTTCCCGTCAGGGCCGGCGCGTGGGCGGGGCCGCGCGCAGGTACTGGTCGAAGATTTCCATGCGCAGGTCGCGCCCGATGCCGCCGATGCGGTCGAGGTCCTCGAGGAGCGCTTCCAGGACGGGGACGGGGTCCTTCTGGGAACCGGTGGAGGCGCGCACGTGCAGCAGGTGGCCGTAGGCGCGGGCGCTCGCGAGCACGTTCGTGAGGTCGTGAAGGGCC
>DATMKA010000044.1:0-8894 GCA_035553595.1 Thermoplasmatota archaeon
GCCCCACCTCCCGGGGCCGCTTCCTCGTCGCAAAGCCCGGCCACGGCATCCCCGTGAACGCCGGGAGCGGCGGCGACCGGGCGCTCCTCGTGCTCGAAGGGCGCGCGCGGTGCCTCGGCCTCCCCGAGCCCGCGGAGGTGGACGGCGGCCACCTCTACCTCGGTCCCCGCGGCCTCCTCCACGGGGTCGAGGCCGCCGAGCGGTGGACCCTCGCCGCCTTCCTGTACGAGGCGCCCCCGAGCGAAGAGGCCCCCGCTGAAGGGCCGGTGGCGCTCCAGAACCAGCGGAACCGCGCGCTCCACGTCGCAAACCCCCGCGCGCTTGCCGGCAACGCCTTCCACCCCGTGTACGAAACGCCCGACTCCGCGTGCGGCCTCTTCCACATCGAGGCCGGGCGCCGCCTCACCACGGGCCCCGAGTCGGAGCGCACCTTCCTCATCACCGAGGGCACCGGCCTCGTGTTCCTCGAGGACGAGACCACGCTCCCCCTCCGCGCCGGCGACGTGTGCATCGTGCAGGCCGGGTACTCCGCGCGCCTGTGGGCCCGCGGCCCCGCGGCCCTCTCGGGCGTCGTCTTCCAGCCCCAGGTGGCGCCCACCGAGCGCCGCACCCTGAAGGGCGAGCTCACGAAGCTCAAGGACGAGCTCGCAAAGCGCAAGCAGCAGGGGTAAGGATGGCGAAGCGGCGGGACAAGGGCGAGGAGCGGGACCTCGCGGTGGAGCGCATCGAGCGGCTCGAAACGCTCGCCGCCGAGGCAGCCGCGGAAGGCCACACCGAGCGCGCGGCGCGCTACGGCGACCTCGCGCGGCGCATCGGGATGCGCACCCAGGTGGCGCTCCCCACGGGCCTCAACCGCCACGTCTGCCGCGGCTGCGGCACCTACCTGGTGCCGGGCCGCACCTCGCGGGTGCGCCTGCGGAAGGGCCGCGCCGTCACCACGTGCCTCGCGTGCGACCGCGGCCGCCGCATCTGCCTCCGCGAAGGCCGCGCGCCGAGGGAGCCCCGGATCCGGGCCTCGCCGCGGCGCCGAACGTGATTAACGCGCATTCCGCTCGGAGTGCTGGGGCGCGTTCTCGTGCCCTTCCACGTTCGTGCCCACAGGCGTCTCGCCCGGGGTCGAGGCAATCTGCTGGACGGGCACCCGGAGGCGCACCTGCTCGCCCGCCGCCTCGGCGACCACGCCGGGGTCGAAGGAGGCGGTCGTGGAGGGAATCTGGAACACGTTCGCGGTGTTCTTGTCGAGCGTCACCTGGGCCTTGATGAGCATGCCGTCCTCGACGAAGCACTTCGTGACGCGGCCCACGCGGTGGCCCTCTGAATCCACGACTTCCTTGTGGAGGAGCGCTTCGCCCTGCTGCCACGCGTTCTCGATCTTCGGGTTCGTCCGTTCTCCTGTGCTCAGGCTGTCCGGCTGAAGTTCCTCGGGCATGCGTGCCCCTTCGGTGCAGAGGGGAAAAGGGGTTTTGGCCGATCGGCGGGTGCCCCCGGCAAGCCCGCAGGAGCGGCCCTCGCGCTGCCGGACACCCGCTCCGTAGCCTATATGTAGCCGGGCAATGTAGGGCCCCTGTTATGGTCGAGCTTTCGAGCAAGGACATCGCGGCCCTCAAGGCCGAGGCCCAATCCCTGGACGTGGGCATGCACGTGGGGAAGGCCGGCATCACGGACACGCTCATCTCGGAGCTCGACGACCAGCTCACCCGCCACCGCGTCGTGAAGGTGCGCCTCCTCAAGAGCGCCCGCGAGGAGACGGGCCGCCACGACCTTGCCGACGAGCTTGCCGAGCGCACGGGCGCCATTCTCGTGGAAGTGCGCGGCAACACGGCCGTCTTCTACCGGCCCCGCGGGATGCGCCGCCCCAAGCCCGCCGCCGAAGAGTGAGGCTCAGGCCTTCCGGGCCGGACTCTCGAGGGAGAGCACGCCCATCTGCTCGAGCATGCCGCGCTCGTCGTAGAGGGACCACACCTCGACCACTTTTCCCTCCTTCACGCGCAGCCAGGGCCGTCCCTGCACCTCGACCCGGCGGCCGGTGGCGGGAACGCCCAAGTGCTCGCCGCGGTGGGTGCCCGTGATGCGGAGCCGCAGCGCCACGGTGTCCCCCGCCTCGACGGCGCCCTCGATCTCAAAATGCAGGTCGGGGATCCCCTTCACGAACCGCTCCGCCATCGCGCGGTACCCCTCGTAGCCCTTAGCGGGACCGCGGGGCGGGTGGTACACGACGTCTGGCGAGACGTAGGCGTCGAAGGTGCTGAAGTCGTGCGCGTTCCACATGCGCTCGAAATACTCCCGCACGACCGCGAGCACGGGCCCCTCCGGAGCGGTCACTGGCGCGCCTCCAGAGCCGCGGAGAGCCACGCGCGAGCGGCGCTCACGTCGGAAGGACTGATCTCGTGGCCCGCCTCCGCGTAACGCAGATCCACCGCCGCGCCCGCCCGCTGCAGGATCTGCTGAAGGCGCTCGCCCTGGGGGCTCCGCGAGTAGGGGTCGTAACGGCCCGCGAGCACGAGCACCCGCGCACGGGCCGGCTCGGAGGGCGGGGCCTCGGGCTCGTAGGGCACCATGGCCCGCACGAGGACCGCTCCGGCCAGGACGCGGGGCCGCTCCAGGAGCATGCCGACGGCGACGTTCGCCCCGTTGGAGTACCCGAGCGCCGTGACGTTCGCGGGGTCGAAACCGTACTTCTCCGCGGCAGCAGCCACGAACCCCGCGAGCTCCCCCGCGCGCGTCTTGAGGTCCTCGACGTCGAGGACGCCTTCGGCGAAGCGGCGGAAGAACCGCGGCATCCCGTTCTCAAGCACCTTGCCGCGGGGGCTCAGCAGGTTCGCGTCGGGCGCGAGCGCGCGCCCCAGAGGAATCAGATCGTTCTCGTCGCCGCCCGTGCCGTGGAGGAGCAGGAGCGTGCGGGCCGTCCGGGGATTCGCGGCGGGCTCATAGACGTGGGTGAAACCGAGGTCCGAGGGCATCAGGCGACCCTCCTCACCGCGGCCTCGGGAAGCCTCAGCGGGGGAAGCTGCGCCTCGATGGCCTCGCGGTGGGGCTCGAGCCACGGCGGGAGCACGAGGGTTTCGCCGAGCTTGTCCATGGGCTCGTCCACGCCGAAGCCGGGACCGTCCGTTGCGATCTCGAAGAGGACGCCGCCGGGCTCGCGGAAGTACACGGACTTGAACCAGAAGCGGTCGATAACAGTGGTGGGGCTGATGCCCACACCGAGGACGGCCTGCTGGAGGGCCACCTCCTCCGCGTCGTCGAGAGCGCGCCACGCCACGTGGTGCACGGTGCCGACGCCCCAGGACCCGCGCGGCACGTCGGGGCGGGCCTGCACGTCGAGGAAACCGCTCCAGGCGTCGCGGCCGCGGTAGCGCTCCCAGCCCCCGTCGCTTCCCACGTGCTCCATGCCGAAGACGCGCTGAGCGAAGGCGGCCGTCGGGTCCACCTGCTTCTCCACGAGGCGGACGGCGTGAATGCCGCGAATCTGGTGCTCCTCGGGGACGGGGCTCCGCACCCACGCGTCGAAGGGACGCTCCAGCGCGTGCTCCGTCTCCGTGAGGGCGAGGCGGAGGCCGTGGAAGTCGTGGAAGGTGAGCGTGGGCTCGCCGAAGCGGTCCTCCGGGCCCTTGGCCGCGACGCCGTGCTGGGCGAGGCGCTTGCCCCAGTAGTCGAGGCTGCCGGGGGGAACGGCGAACACCACCTCGTTCGTGATGCCGGTGCCGTTGCGGCCGGGGGCGCCGTGGGCCCAGGGGAAGAACGTCAGGTCGCTGCCCGGGTGCGCGCCGCCGTCTGCGTAGAACAGGTGGTATGTCCCAGGGTCGTCCTGGTTCACGGAGCGCTTCACCATGCGCATGCCGAGGACTCCGGCGTAGAAGTCCACGTTCTCCTGGGGGTCGCCGGCGATGGCCGTGACGTGATGGATGCCGCCGACACGGGCGTTCTGCTTCGTCATGGGTTCCTATAGGACGCGGAAGCCTAAATACTACACACTTCGTAGTTAGGGAGCGGAGCCGGGCGACCCGGGAGAGGAGGCATGCAAGCGGGTGGGCCCCCCGCCACCTTCTTATAGGGGCTGCCCCTTCCAGAGGCTACCCGAATCTAGGGACAACCCTGACTGGACGTGTCAAGCGCTCGTGCGCGGGACCGACTCCTACAGGGCTTGCGGCTCCGCAAGGAGGCGCCGTTCACCGGCCCCTTTTACACCCCGAGAACCGGAGGATGATAGCATGACCACCGTCTACGATGTCCCTGCCGATCCCCTGATCCGCAAGGCCGCGGGCAAGCTGAAGGAAATGCCCGCGCTGACACCCCCCGAGTGGGCCGCGTTCGTCAAGACCGGCATCCACACCGAGAAGGCCCCCGTCGACCCCGACTGGTGGCACGTGCGCTGCGCCGCCGTGCTCCGCAAGGTCTACGTCATGGGCCCCATCGGCACCGAGCGCCTCCGTGAGGAGTTCGGCGGCTTCCGCGACCGCGGCGCCCGCCCCAACCGCGCGAAGGCCGGTTCCGGCTCCATCGCCCGCAAGGCGCTCCAGCAGCTCGAGAAGGCCGGCCTCGTCGAGTCCGTGAAGGCCGAGGGCCGCAAGGTCTCCGCCAAGGGCCAGTCCTTCCTCGACAACGTTGCCCACGAGGTCAAGGCCGACCTCGTCGAGCAGATTCCCGCTCTCGCGAAGTACTAAACTCCCAGCTTAGGAAGGTGACACGACATGGCGGACGACGAACTCGAGGAACTGCGGCGGCGCAAGATGGCCGAGATGCAGAACCAGGCCGGCGCCGAGGCCCACCAGGAAGCCCAGCGCGCCCAGGCCGAGGCCGCGAAGGCCAACGTCCTCAGGGTAATCCTCACGCCCGAGGCCCGCGAGCGCCTCACGCGAGTCAAGCTCGCATACCCCGACGTGGCCACCAGCCTGGAGAACCAGCTCATCGTCCTGTATCAGCAGGGCCGCATCCGCGGCCAGATCGACGAGGAGCTGCTCAAGCAATTCCTGGCCCGCGTCACGCCCAAGAAGCGTGACATCAACATTGAACGAAGGTGAAATTCATGGGACTGAAATCCCTCGGCAAGAAGCTCCGCCTGACGAAGGCGGCCAAGACCAACCGCCGCGTGCCCGCGTGGATCATGCAGCGGACAAACCGCCAGTTTACTACCCACCCGAAGCGCCACCACTGGCGCCGCAGCCACCTGCAGAAGTAAAGGAGTGAGACACCATGGCCGAACAGGAGAAGACTCAGATTTACGTCATCCCCCTCCGCAACGCCAAGCTCGCTCCCCGCACGAAGCGCGCGAAGCGCGCCGTGAACGAGGTCCGGCACTTCATCTCCCGCCACATGAAGGCGGACGAGGAGAAGATTTGGCTCGACAACCCCGTCAACGAGACCATCTGGGCTCGTGGCATCCAGAAGCCCCCGAACAAGATCCGCGTCAAGGCGGTCAAGTTCGAGGACGGCGTCGTCGAAGTCTCCATCCCCGAAGAGTGAGGTGACCGTGCTCATCCAGCTCGAGCTCGGCGGCAGCCCCTACATCGGGGTCTACGCCCGGGCCAACGACACGGTGGCCCTCGTTCCCCCGTCGGTCTCCCCCGAGGTCGCGGCCGAGATCGGTCGCGCCCTGGAGGTCACCGTCGTGACCACCACCCTTGGCGGCAGCACCATCCTGGGCTCCGTCCTCGCGATGAACAACAAGGGCATCGTGGTGGCGGACTTCGCGGACGACGCCGAGCTTGAGCCCCTCCTCAAGGCGGGGCTGAAGGTTGCGCGCATCACCGGCAAGTACAACGCCGCGGGAAACAACATCCTCGCCAACGACAACGGCGCCGTCGTGAACCCCGACCTCGGCAAGCAGGCCATCACCCTCATCGAAGAGGCCCTTGGCGTGCCCGTCGAGCGGGCCACCCTCGCGGGCCTCAAGACCGTGGGGAGCGCCGGTTTCGCGACGAACAAGGGCGTCCTCGTCCACCCGAAGACCACCCAGCAGGAGCGCGAGATCATCGAGCGCGTCCTCAAGGTGAAGGCCGACATCGGCACCATCAACCATGGTGCCCCCTACATCGGGGCCGGCCTCATCGGGAACAACAAGGGCGCCGCCATCGGGATCGCCACCACCGGTCCCGAGCTCAACCGCATCGAAGACGCGCTTGGGTACATCTGATTCCCGCTCGCCCCACGGCGACGGGAGTCAACTCCTTTTTCTTTGCTCCCTCACCGGCCGAAGAGGCGCTGGAAGAACGTGCGCTTGTCCCCGGTGACGGCGGCGGTTTCCTCGCGGCGGACGCGGTGCTCGCGGATCTCGTCCACGCGGACGCGCACCTCGGCGGCGAGGCCGTCGGTACCGCGCCGTTCCTTGAAGAGGGGCAGGTTCTCCCACCAGGCTCCGGCCACGCGCGCGGCAACCGTGTCCGCCTTGGCGCGAAGGAGGACTCCGTCCTCCCGGAGGGTCTCGCGCAGGCGCGCGTCGAAGTCGGGCCCCTTCGAGATGAGGATGGGAACGTCGTCGTGCCAGGCGCCCGCCACGAGCACGCGAGCGGTGGGGGCGTCGTCCTTGAGGACCACGCGGGAAGGGTCCTCAGGCCGCGCGGGGGCGGCCTCGGTCGCCTCCTCCCAGCCGCGCCGCGCGGTTTCCTGGAGGTAGCGCACCTCGTCGACGCTCATCCCGGTGCGGCGGGCAAGGTCCGCGGGGTCCGCGCCGAGGAGGGCCGGAACCGTGTCGACCCCCGCCTGCTCGAGGCGCGCAACGGCGCTCGGGGCAAGGGTCGGGATCCGGGAGAGCTGCATGAGGGCGGGAAGGAGCTTGCCGGTTAAAAATCCCGCTGACCACGAACCGGCAGCCCGGAGGGAGCGATAGCGCCGAGCCTCGCGATCGGAGGGACGGAAAAGGAGGGCGCGAGGAGAAGGAGCGGCGCGCAAGGAGTGGGAGCGCGAAGGGGGAGATTTGAACTCCCGCGGGTGTTACCCCACAGCATTTCCAGTGCTGCGGTCTACCGAGCTAACCTACCTTCGCAGTGAGAATGCCCTTGGGGGGCAGGCCGCAATACCCAATGATCCGATAAATATGTTGCGCTCAGTGGGGCGGGCAGCCAAAGCCGCATGCTCGCCCCGGCCTGGGGCCGGGCGCGAGGAGGGGCAGGTCCACACCACAGGAAAGACCCGTGGGCTCAGCGGAGCACGAGGTGCATGCCGGTGCCGTAGGTGGGGGGCGTGGTGAAGTCGGCGGGGACCTGGGCGCCGGCCTCGGGGAAGAGGGACACCTGGATGGGCGTCCGCACGGCGAGGTTGACGCGGTAGATCGTGAGCTTCACGAGGTCGCCGGAGGTCACCACGGGGCTCGTGGCGGTGAAGGAGCCGTCGTCGTCGCGGAGGGCGTCGAGGCGGAAGCGGGACTCGAAGAAGTCGTTGGAATCGTCCGTCCACACGACGCTCGCGGTCTGCTGCGTGTAGTTCATCTCACGCACGGAAGTGCCGTCGCTCCAGCGGATGCGGAGCTGGTTGAGGTCGATGGGGACGGCGCCGGCCTGAAGGCCGAGGTTGATCGTGACGTTGTCGATGGTGGAGCTGAGGGAACCGCCCGCGTTCGAGCGGACGCCGTAGACGCCCTCCACCATCATGTTGGAGGAGACTTCCTGGGTGGCGTCCTTCCCGGTGGCGCTTGCGCGCTGCTGGAGGCTGCCCGAGGTGTTGATGAGCACGGCGGCCGCGACGGCCGCGACGAGCACCATGGCGATGAACACGATGAGTGTACCGACGCCGACTTCGGCGCGGTCGTTCGACAGAGAGGCCTGGTTCGCTTTCATGGGGGTGAACCCGTGACCCCTTGGGTCGCGGTAGGCATAACGAAACCGGGTTCGGCCTTCCACCCGAAGGGGACCTTCGCCCCAGGTTCCCCGAGAGGCACCCCAAAAGAGGGGGAGCGCAAGGGAATCAGGAACGGCAAGAAGGGAAGGGGAAGGAGAGGAATGGAGAAAAGAAGAGATTGTCCCGGGGCGGTTGCGCCCCGGGCGGCGTCGATTCCGCGATTAGCGGAGGACGACGTTCTTGAAGGTACCGTAGGTGGGGGGCGTGGTGAAGTCGGCGGGGATCTGGGCGCCGGCCTCGGGGATGAGGCTGATCTGCACGGGGGTGCGGACCGCGAGGGCCACGTTGTAGATGGTCACCTTCACGAGGTCACCGGAGGTCATGACCGGGCCGGTGGCGCTGAAGGAGCCGTCGTCGTCGCGGAGCTCGTCGAGGCGGAAGCGGCTCTCGTAGAAGCTGCTGCTGCCGTGGACGGCGGAGGCGGGCTGCTGCGTGTAGTTCATCTCACGGACGTTGTCGCCGTCAGAGTAGCGGATGCGGAGCTGGTTGAGGTCGATGGGGACAGCGCCGGCCTGGAGAGCCAGGTTGATCGTGACGTTGTCGATGGTGGCGTCGAGGGAGTTGCCGGTGTTGTCGCGAGCGCCGTAGATGCCCTCAACCTTCAGGTTGGAGGACACTTCCTGGGTCGCTTCCTTGCCGGTCTGGCCAGCGCGCTGCTGGAGAGCACCGGAGGTGTTGATGAGCACGGCAGCGGCCACGGCGGCCACGAGGACCATCGCGATGAACACGATGAGTGTACCCACGCCAACCTCGGCGCGGTCATTGGCGGTCTTGATTGCAGACTTGTTCGCTTTCATGGGGAAACCCCATCCCATCTTCGGCGAATGGAGAATATAGTCCCTTTCGGTTCGGCCGATAGGACACCGCCCGAATTGCATACGCTTAAGTATCGGATCAGGCCCGCTGGGGGAAAAACGGACAATTGGCGGTTCCGCGGAGCCGCGGGAAACGGAAGGCGCGCACGCGCGCGCGATAGAAAACATGGCGCGGTGCCACAACGTTCTTGACCCGCGAGCCGGTTCGCGGACCAATTCCGGGAGCGCACGCGCTTTGATGAACCC
>DATMKA010000045.1:0-2817 GCA_035553595.1 Thermoplasmatota archaeon
GCGGTCTCTTCCGCTAGCAGCTCCAGGGCGGGCGTGGCCTTCCGGAGGGTGTCCCACGTCGCGGTGGCGCGGAACGCGGCCTCCTGCCACTTGCCCTGGAGGAGGAGCGCTTCGCTCTCCGCGATGCCTTGGCGGGCCGCGGCCACCTCGGCAGCGTTCACGCCTGCCGCTTCGAGGGCGTCGATGCGCTTCACGGCGAGGTTGAGGGACCACCCGACGTGGCCGCGGGCGGTGACGTCGCGGTCGTACTGGTCGAAGCCGGGGTTCTGGTGGCGGTAGGTCATCACGCTCCAGGTGGAGTCCCAGAACCAGTTGGCGTAGTATTCGTCGGTGTGGTTCTCGAGGTCGAGGATGCCCGTGTCGCGGGCGTGGGTTAGCCCGACGTGGTGGCCGCCCTCGTGGATGACGAGAAGGTCCAGGGACCCGGCGCCTTCCCACTTGGTGGCCTTCGTGCAGGGCACCTGCTCGGGTTTCACGCACACGTCGAAGATGTGGTTGAACGCCACCCAGGGGCGGCCCCAGGCGTCGGCGTCGGCGAAGCCGCCGCCCTGGTTGAGGCCCCAGAAGGTGTAGATGCCGTCGAGGAAGAACATCATCTGGGGGAAGACGCGGGTGTCCTCGTCCACCTCGGGCACGTACTTCGCCCAGTTGTCGCGGAGGTACTGCTTGATGACGCCGGCGCTTGCCACCGTGGGGTTGCCGTAGGCCTCGGACATGCGGACCGCCTGGGCCATGCCGGGGTCGTCCTGGGGCAGGTAGTGGTACTCCACGGTGACGGTGGTGTTGATCCAGGGGGCGAGGTCGCGGTAGGCGCGCTCGATGTTCTCCTTGATGAGCCACGTCTCCACGTCCACGCCGTACACGGGCGTGTTCTTGCCGGAGACGGCGGTGGATTCCACGAACACGTGCACGGGGAAGAACCACTTGGGGCGGTACTCGAAGTCGTAGATGGGGGTGCGCAGGATCTTCACGAGGGCCGCGTCCCCGAGGTGGCGGCCGAGGTTGCGGTGGAGCTTCGCGGGGTCGTCCTTGAGGTCCCAGATGGGGTGGTCCACGTTGTCGTCCTCGAAGGGCGGCACCCAGGGCGTGTAGTCCATCCAGCTGGGGGCGGCGCCGAGGTCGATCCAGGCGAAGTTCCATCCGCCGCCCCAGCCGCGGTTGCTCGTGGGGTCCTTGGGGGTGTGGAACTCGGTGCGCGTCTCGGGGCCCGTGCGGGCGGCCCAGGGCTTCGGGCGCGTGAGGTCGGCGTCGATGGTGCCGTCGTCGAAGTAGTAGTAGTGGTAGGTGTCCTGCGGCAGGTAGCCGTCGGTGTAGGAGTCCACCACGAACAGGGTGTACTCGGCGCCGGGGAAGGTGAGGCCGTACTCGGCGCGGTGGTCCTGCACCCACTGCTCGAGGGTGGGCGCGTCAATGTAGGTGATCGTCTGGCCGGAGGGGGGCGCCACGGCCGCGAGGGGCGTCCCATAAAGGCCGTCCACGAGGGAGTGCTCCAGGCGGTTCTGGCCGCTCGTGGCGTCGTAGTTCACGAGGAAGCGCGGCGCGGGACCCTCGAAGCTTGCGTTCTTCGCGGCCGCGAAGAAGGCCTGGGCGAAGGCTTCGGGGGCCTGGTGGAATTGCCAGGTGAGGCGCAACTGCACGGGCTCGAGGTCCACGGTGCGCGTGATGCCGAACTCCTGCAGGTTGTAGAGGGGCCGCGTCTCGGGAAGGCTCGGCCGCAGCTTCTCGGGATCGATGCGGTCGCCCGTGCCCACGAGCACCACGTTCATCGTGACGGGCACTTCCAGGGACCACTGGGGCTCCACGATGGTGAGGGGCGCGGTGGGCTCCTCCTGGGTGAGGCACCCCGCGAGGGCGGGGAGAACGAGGGCGAGGACGGCGGCGGCGACCGGGATGCGCATGGCGGGGCCTCCTGGATGCGGCGCGAGATCCCTGGGGATTGATAAGCGTTCCCGCACGGGGCTTGTCGGCACCCGGACGTGGGCCGTCTGGGGGTCTGGTCGCGGGGCCCCCCGACGCCGGGCGGTGGCGTCAGTGCTTCAGCCGGTTGGCGGCCTTCGGCTTCTCTCCCACGGCTGGCAGCGTGAAGCTGAAGCAGGCCCCGTGGCCGGGGCGGCCTTCCGCCTCCACCTCGCCGCCGTGGCGCTCGATAATGCGCCTCACGCTCGCAAGACCCACCCCCGTGCCCTCGAAGTCCTTCTGCGGGTGGAGGCGCTGGAAGGGCTGGAAGAGGCGCGAGGCGTCCGCGGGGTCGAAGCCCGCGCCGTTGTCGCGCACGAAAAAGGTGCGCGTGGCGTTCTCCCGCGAGGTGGCGCCCACCTCGATGTGGGCATCGGGGCAGCGGCGCGTGAACTTCCACGCGTTCGAGAGGAGGTTCTCCAGGACGAGACGGACAAGGGCAGGGTCTCCGAGGGCGTCCATCTCCTCTGTTTGGATGGTGACGGTGACGGCGCGGTCGGGTTCGCGGTCCTCGAGTTCCGTCACGATGGTTTGGGCGATGGCCGCGAGATCGATGGCCTGGGCGTGGATTTCGGCGCGGGCGACCCGCGAAAGGGCGAGGAGGTCGTCCACGAGCCGGGATGCCCGCAAGCTTTCCTGCCGTAGGCGACGGAGGGTTTCCTGGTCCTCGGGGCGCAGGGCGGCCGCCGCGTCCTCCTCGAGGATGCGGCTGAGGTACTCCATTCCTCGAAGGGGCGCGCGGAGGTCGTGGCTCACGGTGTAGCTGAAGGCCTCGAGCTCCCGGTTGGCGGCTTCGAGCTCGCGCACGCGCCGACGAAGCGCTTCCACCTCTCCTTCGGGGTCGGTGGGCGGCCCCAGGAT
>DATMKA010000046.1:0-3957 GCA_035553595.1 Thermoplasmatota archaeon
AGCCCTGCCCCTTCCGTCGTGCGGCCGTCGCGTCGTCGCGCCGTCGCGGTTTACTCTCCTTGCCGCCCCGGACACCGCGATCGCGGCAACAACCTTTTTGCACCCACTATCCCAAGAACGAGGCATGGGCGGAGTCGCGGCGGCGTTGTGGAACGGGGTGCGCTTGCGATGTCCGCACTGTGGCGAGGGCCGCATTTTCGCTCGCTACCTGAAGGTGGACGAGGGGTGCCTCGAATGCTCCCACGTCTACCAGCGCGACCCCGGCGACTGGACGGGGTCCGCCGAGACCACGGTGATCCTGTCCGCGGGCGTGGCCCTCGTGCTCGCGCTCGTCCTCCGGAACGTCGCCCCCTTCAAGGCCATGGGCCTCATGTGGACGGGCTTCCTCCTGTGGGTGAGCCTCTTCCCCCTGGTGTTCCGCCGCGTGAAAGGCCTCTGGGTGGGCCTGCTGTACCTCTGGAACGGGCGTTGCCCCGTGCCCGACGTGAGCGCCGCCAGGAAAGCGGAGCTCGTGCGCTTGCGCTCGTCCTGATCAGCCGCTCGAGGGAGGCTGGCTCTGGCGGTTGCGCATGGCGGTGATGTGGTCGGCCGAGAGCCGGTCCATGCCGCCCGCGTTCGTCGTCATGAGGTACGTGTAGCCCTTCATCTGGGACTCCAGGAAGTCCAGCATGCTCACGCCCTCCTTGGGCTTCAGGTTCCCTTCGCGGACCTTCTGGTCCACCTGGGCCTTCACCTTCTTCACGAGGTCGCGGGGCTCGTACTGCACGCGGGAGAGCACGTCGCTCACGATGTCGCCGGGGATGACGGTCTCGAGGTAGAAGTCCTCGGGGTCCTCGTCGTCCACGAAGACGTGCACCTCGTGGGTGCGCCCGAACAGGTTGTGCATGTCGCCCATGATGTCCTGGTAGGCGCCCGTGAGGAACATGCCGATGAAGTAGGGTTCGGCGGCCTTCAGGTCGTGCACGGCCACGGTGGGGGCCACGCCCTCGGCATCGATGAACTGGTCGATCTTGCCGTCGGAGTCGCACGTGATGTCCACGAAGGTGGCCTCACGGGTCGGCTGCTCGCCGAGGCGGTGCACCGGGATGACGGGGAAGAGCTGGTCGAAGGCCCAGTGGTCCAAGGCGCTCTGGAACAGGGAGAAGTTCGCGAGGTACTGGTCCGCGAGAAGCGTGGGGAGCACCTGCAGGTCGGGGTGCACGCGCCGCATCTTCGGAAGGAGCTTCACGATGGCGCGGCAGAGCTCCCAGTAGAGGTCCTCGACGACGGCGCGCTCCTCGAGGGAGAGGAGGCCGAGGCGGAAGGCCTGGAGGGCTTCCTCCTTCTTCGCCTGGGCGTCGTGGAAGCTCTCGGCCGCGTTCTTGATCGTGAGGCCCGCGACGATGTCCTTCATCTCGCGCACGAGGTCGATACCGAACTCCTCCTTCCCCTCCTCCTGGACGGGGAGCTTGGGGGAGCCGATCTCGATGCTGCCGAAGACGTTCATGATGATGCAGGAGTGGAAGGAGGCGATGGCGCGGCCCGACTCGCTCACGATGTTGGGCGTGGGCACCTCCTCGTTCTCACAGATCTGCTGCACGTTGTACACGATGTCGCCCACGTACTCCTCAAGGCTGTAGTTGGTGGAGGAGTCGGTGGTGGTGCGGCTGCCCACGTAGTCCACGGCGAGGCCGCCGCCGATGTCGAAGTACTCCACCTCTAGCCCCATCTTGCGGAGCTTCGAGTAGATGCGGGCGCCCTCCTTCACGGCATCCTTCACGGTGCGGATGTCCGTGAGCTGGCTGCCCACGTGGAAGTGGAGGAGCTTGAGGCAGCTCTCGCGCCCGGCATCACGCAGGATCTTCACGGCGTGGATGATCTCCGGGATGGTGAGGCCGAACTTGGCGAAATCGCCGGAGGACTTCTCCCACTTGCCCGCGCCCTTCGTGGTGAGCTTCGCGCGGAAGCCGATGAGGGGCTGCACCTGCATCTCGTCCGCCACCTTGAGGAGGAGCGGGAGCTCGGAGAGCTTCTCGATGACCACCATCACCTTGCGGCCGAGCTTGCGGCCAACGAGGGCGAGGCGCATGTAGTCCTCGTCCTTGTAGCCGTTGCAGATGGTGAGCGCCTCGGGGTCCGTGTTGAGGGCGAGGGCCACGATGAGCTCGGGCTTGCTGCCCGCCTCGAGGCCGTAGTGGTAGGGCGTGCCCGCGTCGAGGATCTCCTCGACCACTTCGCGCATCTGGTTGACCTTGATGGGGAAGACCCCGTAGTAGCCGCCACGGTAGTTGTGGGTCTTGATGGCCGCCTGGAAGGTCTCGTTGAGCTTCACGACGCGGGAGCGGAGCACGTCCTGGAAGCGGATGACCGTTGGGAACCCGAGGCCCTTCTCCTGGATGTCCTGGATGACGTCCATGAGGTCGATGCGGGGGCCGCCGGCGCCGTAGGGGGTCACGCAGACGTGGCCCTGCTCGTTGATGGTGAAGTACCCGGCGCCCCAGTTCTCGATGTTGTAATGCTCTTTGGCCTTCTCCACGGACCACGCGGGGTTCGGGGGAGCCTCTCGAGAAGCAGCGGCGCCTTGGGGCGTCGCGGGCGAGGGGGCGGTGTGGGGATTGCCGCTCGACACGCCCCGCGGTAGGGCCGATTGGGTAATAAGCTGTTCGATGGGCCCGGCTCCGCAACGGGCCCCCGCCGGCCCCGTCCCGGCTCCAGGCGAAGCGGAGGTGCCACCCCCTCCGCCACCGCCCCGGGAAGTGCCATCAAAAGCAGCGTGGCCGGCGGTTGCACGACCGCCGCCCGGGCCGGTCGGCGTCGAGCGGCGTGGCGGGCGTCGTCCGCGGTCTGCCAATGGCCTACTGCGCGATTTTCGGGAGGGCGGGTCCGGACACGGTTTCCCGTTCCGCCTTCGAGACCTCGCGCATCACGGCGAGCGCGACGGCGACAACCACCGCCGTCAGGGCGGCGCCGAGCAGGAAGGGCGAGCCCATGCCGAGGTGCGTGAAGGCGAGGGTTCCCCACACGGGGCCAGCGACGCGGCCGAGGCTCTGGAGGCTCTGGAAGAGGCCGAGGGTGGCGCCCTGGTTGGAGGCCTCGGTGGAGCGCGAGAGGAGGCTGCTCATGCTCGGCGTCGAGAGCCCAGCACCAAGGGCGAGGAGCGCCGCCGCGCCGAGCACGAGCGGAAGCGTCGTCGCGAAGGGGAGCGCGACGAGGCCCGCCGTCACGAGGAGGAGCCCCGCCACGAGGAGGCGGGCCTCGCCGAAGCGGCGCGTGAGCGGCCCGATGGCGCCGCCCTGCACCCCAACGAGGACTATCCCGATGAAGAAGAACAGGTAGCCGACCTCCGTCTGGTCCCAACCGTGCTGGTCGCGCGCCCAGAAGCTGAAGGTGGCCTCCATGGCGCTGAAGGCCACGAGGAACAGGAAGCCCGCGGCAAGGACGCCCCCGACCACGGGGCGCGAGGCGCTTGCGCGAAGGGCGGCGAGGTCGAGGAGCTTGCTGCGGCGGTTCACCTCCGCGGGCCCGCCCGCGGGCAGGCTCTCCCGAAGGAGGAGGAAGGCGAGGGCGAGGTTCACGGCGGCAAGCCCCGAGGCCACGAAGGCGGGAAGCGCATACCCCCACTGGCCGAGGAAGCCACCAAAGCCGGGCCCGAGCACGAAGCCGAGGCCGATGGCGGCCCCCACCATGCCCATGCCCTTGGCGCGGTTCTCGGGCGTCGTCACGTCCGCCACGTAGGCCTGGGCTGCGGAGATGTTGGCGCCCGCGACGCCCGCAAGCGCGCGGGCCGCAAGGAGCATCCAGAAGCTCGTGGCGAGGCCCGCAAGCGCGAGCGTCACCACGGACCCCGCGAGGCTCACAAGGATCACGGGACGGCGGCCATACCGATCCGAGAGGCGTCCCCACACGGGCGCGAACAGGAACTGCATGAGGGAGTAGGAGGCCATGAGGAGGCCCGCCCACCCCTCGCTCACCCCGAAG
>DATMKA010000047.1:0-14538 GCA_035553595.1 Thermoplasmatota archaeon
GGGACGACCTGTACGAGGTCCGCGAGAAGAAAATCCTGATGGCTGCCCTCGCGGAGGACGCGCTCCAGGTCTTCGAAGAGGTCGGTCTCGCCGCGGGTGAGGGGCGTCTTGTCGATGTTGCTGCCGCGGGCGGCCGCGAGGGCAGCCATCAGGATTTTCTTCTCGCGGACCTCGTACAGGTCGTCCCGCACCTTCGAGAGGTTGCGCAGCTCGTCCTGAAGGATCATGGCCTTCGCGGACTGGGGGTTCACCTGGTATTCGCGGTCGAAGTCCGCCTGAAGAGTGCGGATGTGGTCGTCCACGGCGGTGTAGAAGGAGGGGTCGAGCTTCGCAAGCTGGGAGGAGCGGACCTCCTTCTTCCAGCGGTTGACGAGGACCTCGTAGGTCACCTCCTCCATGGCCATGGTGCGGGAAGGGGCGATTCCGCCAAATAAGGGTATCCGCCCCCGCGGGGCCCTTTCGGTGGACCCTTCCCATGAACGCTATCGGGTCAGGCGTCCCGCACCGTGACTTCGAGAGTGGGGAGCCCAGTGGCGGTGGCCACGAGCCGGTCGCCCGTCTTCACGGGGCCCACGCCCGCGGGGGTGCCGGTCATGATCACGTCGCCCGCCTCGAGGGTCATGTAACGGCTCGTGTAGGCCAACAGGGAAGCAACGCCGTGGATCATCTCCTTGGTGCTCGCGCGCTGCCGCGTCTCGCCGTTCACCTTCAGCTCGAGCTCCAGGGCGGCGGGGTCGCGCACCTCGGCGGCGGGCACGAAGTGGCCCATGGGCGCGAAGGTGTCGATGCCCTTCGCGAGGGTCCAGGGAAGCCCCTCTTTCTTGGCCTTCGCCTGCAGGTCGCGAGCGGTCATGTCGAGGCCCACGGCGTAGCCCTTCACGGCGCGCAGCGCCTGCTCGGGGGTCGCATTCTTCAGGGTCGCTCCCACAAGAACGCAGAGCTCCACCTCGTGGTGGACGGCCCCGATGCCCTTGGGGAGGACGATGACGCCACCGGGCGGGACGAGGGCGCTCGCGGGCTTGAGGAACAGGATAGGGTCTGCGGGCGCTTCGGCGCCCATCTCGCGGGCGTGGTCCGCGTAGTTGCGGCCGACGCAGACGAGCTTGCCGGCCGTGACGCGTTCGCCAGTCGTGAGGGTCAGGTGGGGCATGGGTGGGGCACGGGGGCATCCCACCAAAACCCTTACGCCCCTTGGGGGAGGTTTCGAGGTGCGTGGAGTTGATCGTCCTCGGCAACAGCAGCCGGCTCCTGTCCCATCTCGGGGCGGGCGTGAGCTACCTGCTCTCCTCCGGGGACACGCACCTCGTCATCGATGCCGGGAACCGCACGGCCGAGCGCGCCCGCGAGGTGCTCGGGGGGCAGGCGCCGAGCGGCCTCCTCCTGCCACACCATCACCCGCCCTGCCTGGCGGACGCCGTCCCTGTGCTCAACATGCTCCCCCCGGGCGCTCCCGTGTTTGTCCCCGGCGGCTCCATGCCCAGCATTCGGCGGACCCTCCTGAAGGAGGCGGCCCGGAGCGCGAAGGAGCTGACGTTCCGCGAGGTGTCCGAGGGGGACGAGGCCCTCGTGGGGCCGTTCACGCTGCGCTTCGCCCGCGCCAAGCACGGGTGCCAGGGCGTGGCCTTCCGCGCCGAGGCCGAGGGCCGCAGCATCACCTACCTCGGCGACACGGGATACCTCGCGGGCATCCGCGCGCTCTCCCAGAACGCGAACCTGCTCGTGGCCCACGCGCTCCTCCTGGATGCCACCTCAGAGGGCAACGTCAGCGAATGGAACCTCTCAGCCGGGGCCGCCGCGCGCCTCGCAGCCGAAGCCAGGGTAGCGCGCCTAGCCGTCGCGCACATGCCGTTCTACTCGGAGGCCGAGGCAAGCCTCGCGGAGGCGCGCGCGCATTTCCCGAGCGAAGTGATCCCGCTCGCGGAGGGCGCGCGGTACGTGGTGTGATCAGGCAACGAGCGCGCGCCGCCGCAGGATAAGAAACATGGCCGCGTTCAGCGGCAGGTCCTGGATTCCGGGCTTGATCTCGAGGTCGTTCGCGAAGGGGATGGGCTCAGGCTTGCTCACCTTCACCTTCACGAGGCGCGAGTCGAAGGCCACGGCCTCCTGCATGGGGTCGAAGTCGCGGAAGCGATCGATAGGGATGGGAGTCACGCGGAAGCCCGTCTTTCCGTGCAGGGAGTAGGGGAGACGGATGAGGCGGCGCACGTCCGTGGTGACGGGCTCGTCAGCCTCGCCTTCGACGGCGGCCTTCGCGGTATCCGCGATAGCCTTGAGGGCTTCCTCGGGAGCCTCTGCGACGGCACGGCCGATCGCATCGACTTGATTGCTCCGCAACCGAGTGAGCATGCGTTTCGCACGGGTCTCGCCCACCTCCGGGAGGGCTCGGAGCCGTTTCAGGGCTTCACCATCGGGGAGAGCGATGACCTCTTCGAAGAAGGTGTGAACGCGGCGGGAGACGAGGCCCGGCCAACCAGGGGCATCAGGGGGAGCGAGCACTTTGACGTACTCCGTCTTGTCGTTCCCCGTTCGTGTTTTCCCAGCGGCGCTCTTCTCGGAGAAACACAAGTCCAACTTGAACCCGAGCCCCGTCACATAATCCACGATCTCGCGCCGCTCGGGGGACCCCAGCTCGAAGACGCGGGGGTCGGTGACGTGGATGTGGTAGCCGCGGCCTCCCGAGAAGACGACGTGCACGTGGTCGGGGTCGAAGCCGAAGTGCTTGAGCACGAACTCCTCGAGGACGTGCTGCGCCGCCTTCTTGACCTCCACGAGCTGCTTCTCGTAGCTCCACGTCTTCGCCTCTTCCGTGAGGTGGTCGGCGTCGAGATCGAAGATGAGGTCCGCGCCGAGCCACTCCTTCTCTTTCATGGTGGGCGCGTCGGGCGTCTTGTAGTAGGCCACGGAGTAGTAGGCGTGCCAGGGCGCGCGCTGCACCAGGTAGCGGTGCAGGTCCTCGCGGCCCCGCAGCGCCATGTGGCGGAAGAAGGGGGTGCGGCCCGGGGGCGGCACGGGTGCGGGGATGAAGCCGAACTCGCGGCGGCCGTAGCGCGCGGGCATGGGCGGCGGGTTCGCGCGGTAGTATTCCGCGAAGCGGGCCCCGACCCAGTGGAGCGTGCGCTCAATCTCCTCCGGCGAGGGAGGGCCTCCGCCCGGTTTCGGGGCCTCGGGTTGGGGGCTTGGCGCAGCCACGGACACCGGTAGGGGGGCCCGGGCTTAAAACTCCCGCCCCGGGCTATCAGGTTGCGGGGGCCGCGAGGATGATGGCGCCGAACACGTCGTTCCGCCCGTTCCGCGTGTCGGCCCAGAAGGGGTGCACGGCGAGCGGGGTCACCGCGAGGCCCATGTAATCGCCAATGGTTCCCGCTCCGGACTGATGGTAGCCACCCGTGCCATCGAAGAGGACATCGCTAACGGGAACATTCTTCGACCAGGTGCGGCCGCCGTCCTTGGAGTAGGCGTAGTAGATGCGCGCGAACTGGCCCTGCGGGTCCTCGCGGTAGTCGATCCAGGTGACGTGGACCGTTCCGTCCGGGCCCACGGCGAGGGCGGGCATCCACTGGTCATTGGTGGGGCCCACGAGGTCGTCGTTCACGCGCACCGCGGTGCTCCACGTGGCGCCGCCGTCGGTGGAGGCGACGAACAGGATGTCGCTGTCTGCGGGGTTGCGCGGCGGGTAGGCGATGTAGAGCGCGCCCGAGCCCGGGTCCAAGGCGAGCGCCGGGAGCCCGACCACGCGGTACTTGCGCGTCGTCCCCAGGTCGAGGGGCATCACGCCGGTGGCAGCCACCGTGGGCTCGCTCCACGTGGCGCCTCCGTCCGTGCTCCTCACGTGGTGGATGGCGGCGGCTTCCCCGTTGTGGCGGGCGGCGAAATAGATGACGTGGGCGGCCCCGTCCGGCGTCACGGCCACTTGGGCAAACTGCAGGACTTCCGGCCCCTCGCCCGGTGCGGGGTCGCTCGAAAGGATGGCCACGGGTTCCGTCCAGGTGGCTGCGCCGTCGTCGGACCGGGTGACGAACAGGGTGCTCGCCGTCGTGTCCACGTAGGTGACGTAGAGGCTCCCGCTCGCGGGGTCCACCGCCATCCACTCCTTGTCGAGGAAGACGCCGCCGGTGCGCGTGTCGAGAACAACGGGGTCGTCCCAGGTCTCGCCCCCGTCCCGCGACCGGGCCACGATGACGGCGGATTTCACGGGATTGTAACCATAGATGGGCCCCAGTTGGGGAAGCGGCGGAGCGCTCGCGGGGTCGAGGGTGAACTGGATGCTCGCGTAATACACGGTGCCGTTCGCGTCGAACACCAGCACGGGATCGGAGCCGCAGGCGTAGTCGCTGAGCGCCGTCGTCCGCGCATCCCCCGGGTAGCCGGGGAGGAGCGTGTGGTTCCAGGTGCGGCCGCCGTCCCGCGTCCAGTAGACGCCAGACCACACGTTGTACTTCCCGCAGCGCTCGTCCTCCCCGAGGGTGAAGTCCTTGGAGCCGCCCACCAGGTTCAGCGGGTCGAGGGGGTTGGCCGCGAGGTGCACCTCCGCGGCGGGTCCGTTGTCCACGGTGGCGCGGAAGTTGCACGCCTCGCTCCGGGCCTCCGCGAGGGGAAGCACCTGGTCGTTGGCGCACAGCAGGTGCGTGAAGGCGCCGGGGGCCCCAGGGAACGGGAGCTCCTCCACCGGGAGCGGGCCCGAGGGAGCCTCCTCGGCCGCAGGCGAGAAGCACCCCGCGGCAAGCGCGGGCGCGAGGAGAACCAGCACGAGCGCGAGGGCGGGACGCATGGGAGTCGAACGGCGAGCCCGCTCCCGCGCCATAATCCTTGTTGTCAGGTCCCTGGAAGCGAAAACCGTTATAGCAATCTCGCCCGTTTTCCGGGCGGGTTCGTATGGCCGACACGCGCGCCGCCTCCGGCATGGGCTCCTCCACCGATATCGTGCAGCCGCCCGAGGCCTTCCGCCGCCGCGCCCTCATGAGCGACCCCCGCATCTACCAGGAGGCCGAGGCCGACCCCGAGGGCTTCTGGGCGCGCTACGCTCGCGAATTGCGGTGGGAGCAGCCCTGGTCCAAGGTGCTCGAGTGGAACCCGCCGACGGCCCAATGGTTCGTGGGCGGCAAGCTCAACGTCACCGTGAACTGTGTCGACCGCCACCTCGCCACGCACGCGGAGAAGCCCGCGCTCCTGTGGGAAGGGGAGCCCGGGGACGAGCGGGTCCTCACTTACGCGCAGCTCCACCATGAGGTGAACCGAGCCGCGAATGCGCTGCGCCGCCTCGGCGTCCGGAAGGGCGACCGCGTCGCCATCTACATGCCTCTCGTGCCCGAGCTTCCCGTGGCCATGCTCGCGTGCGCCCGCATCGGCGCCATCCACAGCGTCGTGTTCGGCGGCTTCAGCGCGAACGCGCTCCGGGACCGCATCCGGGACGCTCAGGCGAAGCTCCTCATCACCGCCGACGGGGGATGGCGCCGCGGCGCCGAGGTGCCCCTCAAGCGGAACGCGGACGCGGCGGTGGCGGAATGCCCCACGATCGAAAAGGTGCTCGTGTACAAGCGCACGGGGACCCCCGTTCCCTGGACCGCCCAGCGGGACGTGTGGTGGCACGAGGCCGTTGCGCGCGAGAGCGCGGACTGCCCCCCGGAGGTCATGGACGCGGAGGACCCCCTGTTCACGCTCTACACCTCCGGCACCACCGGGAAACCCAAGGGCGTGCTCCACACGACCGGGGGCTACCTCGTGGGCGCCTACGCCACCACGAAGCTGGTGTTCGACCTCCATGAGAACGACGTCTACTTCTGCACGGCCGACCCCGGCTGGGTGACGGGCCACAGCTACATCGTCTATGGCCCCCTTGCGAACGCCGCCTCCATCGTCCTCTACGAGGGCGCTCCCGACTGGCCGGACAAGGACCGCTTCTGGAGCATCGTGAACAAGCACCGGGTCACCGTGTTCTACACGGCGCCTACCGCCGTTCGCGCCTTCATGAAGTGGGGCCCGGAGTACCCGCGGCGGCACGACCTCTCCTCCCTGCGTCTCCTCGGCTCCGTGGGCGAGCCCATCAATCCCGAGGCCTGGCGCTGGTACCACCGCCACGTGGGCGAGGGCCGCTGCCCCATCGTGGACACCTGGTGGCAGACGGAGACGGGCGCCATCATGATCACCACCCTCCCCGGCGTGGACGCCATGAAGCCGGGCCACGCGGGGAAGCCCTTCCCCGGCATCGGCGCCGCCGTCGTGGACGAGGCGGGGCAGCCCGTGCCGCCCGGCACGAAGGGCTACCTGGTGCTCACGCGGCCCTGGCCCGCCATGGCGCGCACGCTGTGGGGCGACCCCGAGCGCTACCGTCAGACCTACTGGAGCCGCTTCTTCCCCAACTATTTCGCAGGGGACGGCGCCGTCCAAGACGCGGACGGGTACTTCATGATTCTCGGCCGCGTGGACGACGTGATGAACGTGGCGGGCCACCGGTTGAGCACCATGGAGATCGAGAGCGCGCTCGTGAGCCACCCCGCCGTCGCGGAGGCCGCCGTCGTCGGGAAGAACGACCCCATGAAGGGGCAGGCCGTGATGGCCTACGTGATCCTGAAGAGCGGGCAGCATCCGAGCGACGACCTCGCCAAGGAGCTGAAGGCCCACGTGGCACGCGAGATCAGCCCCATCGCGCGGCCTGAGGGCATCCTGTTCACGCCGGAGCTCCCGAAGACGCGGAGCGGGAAGATCATGCGCCGCCTCCTCCGTGACATCGCCGAGGGCCGCGCGCTCGGCGACACCACGAGCCTTGCGGATGCGGGCGTCGTGAGCGCCATCCGCGAGGCGACGGGGTCCGACTCAGAGTGAGACGGGCGGCGGCTCGGGGACGCGGGCCCGGACCGAGCGCGCCTTCGAGGCCGCAAGCCCGTCGAGGGGGAGCCGCGTGGTCTCCTTCATGGTGCCGAGCACGATGGTCGTGCGGGTGTGGACGACGCTCTTGATGGCGCTGATCTTGTCCCGCAGCACCCTGCGGAGGGCATCCATGTCCGCGACGCGCAGCTTCACGAGGTAGCAGTCCTCGCCGCTCAGCGCATGAATCTCCAGAACCTCGGGAATCTTGTGGAGCTTCCCCGCCGTCTCCAGGTTGTCCCACCGGTCGTCGGTGCGGATGAACACGAAGGCGACGAGCTCGTGCCCCGTGCTCTTGGGGTCGAGGCGGGCCTCGTACCCTTGGATGACGCCGCGGGCCTCGAGCTTGCGGATGCGTTCCAGGATGGCGGAGGGCGCCATGTTGAGCTGGCGCGCGATCTCCGAGTTCGACGTCCGGGCATTGCGCTGCAGGATACCGAGGATGGTCCGATCAATCTCGTCGAACATCAGGGGCGCCTCCGTCCCGTCTTGGGCAAGCGGGCTGGGCGTCATCAAGCTGCCGTCCGGAACGACGAATTATCGCCGCCCCCCATCTTGAGCCGTCCGACAACTTGTCGGTTTACCGGAGGAAAAGAGGGGGCGCGACCCCGAAGCCGCCACCCGGCCGTTCGGTGACGGGCCAGAGTGGCCGAAAGATTGTCTCCGGGCGGGTCGAAGCCCCCAAGTACCACGAAGGGCGTCGCCGGAAGCGTGGACGACACCGCCCGGCCCTCTCAGGAGCGCTCACCCATCGTCGAGGGCATGGTGCAAGCATTCACCCTCGCGCCCGGCATCGTGCCGCTGGGGCTCCTGTTTGGCGCCGCTGCTGTCGCCGCCGGCTTCAGCCCGGCCGCCGCCATCGCGCTCTCCGCCCTCGTGTTCGCGGGCGGCGCCCAGTTCGCGACGGTGGGCCTCGTGGCCACGGGCGCCACGGCGCTTGCGGCCACAGCCCTCGTGTTCCTCATCAACAGCCGCTACTTCCTGCTGAGCGCCGCCACGCTCGACCTCGGCCGCCAGAGCGGCGCCACCCCCTTTTCGCGGCTGGCCCTCGCGCTTGGCACCGTGGACGAATCCTTCGCGCTGCAGGCGGCCTGGGCAAAGCGCGCGCTCCCACCGCTGGCGGGCCTCCTCGCGATCCCGTTCACGCTGTGGGTGCTTTGGGTGGGCGCCACCGCCGTCGGCGCCTACCTGGGGGAGCTCCTCCCGGCCGTGGAGCCGTTCGGCCTCGACTACGCGCTGCCCGGCATCTTCGTGGGGCTTCTCGGCATCTTCGCCGACACCAAGCCCCGGCTCTACGCAGGGCTCGCAGCGCTTGGGGTGGCCGCCGCCCTCACGCTCGTTGGACTCACGCTCGTGGCCGTCCTCCTCGTGCCGCCGCTCTTTGCCTTCGCGCTGGGGAGGTGGGCCCCTGGAGAGTGAGTGGCTCATCGTGTTCGGCGCGGGCCTCGTGTCGGTTGCGATCCGCCTTGCGCCGGAGGCGTGGCTCCGAGGCCGCGCACCGCCCGGCCCTTTGGCGCGGGCGCTTCCCTGGCTCCCCGTGGTGATGGCTGGAGCCTTCGTGGCCGTCCTCCACCTCGATGTGGCCGCGGACAAGCGCGCGCTGTATCTCATCGCCGCAATCCCCGCAGGCCTCACGCTCCTGTGGGTCCGATCCTTCTATCTGCCCCTCGTGACGGGCGCCGTGACGCTCGCGCTCCTCCGGTGGTGGAGCCCCGGCTTCCTCGGGCCTTGAAGGGGCTCCGATCACTCGGCGACGCGGCTCGCTCCGGCCGTTCCCCGGAGAGCCGTGGGCGGAAGGGTGCTCCACATGAGGATGGCCCCTGTGAGCCCGACGAGGATGGCGAGGGGTGCCATGTAGGGAAGGTGCGACCAGTAGACGGGCGTGCCGTCACCGCAGTCGCCCCCATCGCGGCCCCCGGCGCACCCCGCGAAGGTGACTGTGCTGGGGTTCTGTAGGGCCGCTGTGACACCGGCAAGGACGGCGCTCCCGACCACCGCGGCGATGCCCAGGTACCATCGCGCCCGTTCCGCGGGGTCGATGCCGAGGGGCGACCGGCCCCAGGGCCACAGGAGGAGCATCCCGAGCGCCGCCGCAACGTAGAGCCCGGCGGTCACCCCGCCGAGGACGTCCCAGTACATGTTCTCGCCGAGCCCGCACATCCACTTGCCCGACGCTTCGCAGGCCCGTGTCTCCTCGCGCGCGCTCGCCGCCTCGAAGGGCAGCAGGAAGGCGACAAGCGAGGCAAGGCCCAGGATGAAGAGCCCCGCCCCCTGGCGGAGCTCGGTGCGGTCAACCTTCAGCCAGGAAGAAGCAGCAGCAGGGAAGGCCATGAAGGAACCCCCGCAGAAGCGGAACACCTCGTCTGTCAGGAGGGGGATATCACCATTTCGGTGGCTTGCCCCGAAACCCCTTTATCCCCCCTCCCTTTTGGCGGCCCCATGGGCTTCCTCCAGTTCTCCCTCATCGCCATCGGGCCGCTCCTCCTCGGGGCCCTCATCGCGCTCGGGGCCTGGATTCCCGCCCACGAGGCAGCCCGCGCCATCGACCGGGAAGACCCCCGGCTGCCGCGCCACCGCTTCAAGGTCATGATCAACCTGCTCCTTGCCGCCATCCCCTTCGTGGTGATGCCGCTCTTCCTCCTCTATGAGCGCTGGCCCGGCGCCGAGGCCGCCGAGGGCGCCGTCACGGGCGCCTCCTGGAGCCTCGGCCTCGTGGCCGTCGCCACCTTCGCGCAGGCCGTCGCGCTTGCGCTCCTCGGAAGCGCGCTCCTGCCCCACCTTGCTGCGCACCACCGCGACCTTCCCGACGGCTTCGGCGCCACCCTCATTCCCCTCGGCGTCGCGCTCCTGGGTTTCCTCGCCGCCTTCCTGTGGATTGGCGGCTCCAGCTTCGCCGCGCCCGAAGGCCCCCACGGCCCGGCCGCTTGGCGCGCGCTCGTGTTCATGGCTTGCGCCGCGAGCCTCATCCCCGCCTCCGTGATGGCGGGCCGCATCATCACCGAGAACCAGAAGCCCGACTGGACAAAGGCGCGGCGCCCCCTCTGGGTCGCGCTTGCGCTCACGGCGGCGGCGACCCTGCTGCTGCTCCAGCCGCTCTACTTCTGATCAGGCGGTGCCGCGGCGGGGAACCGCGTCAGGCCCTTCCTGCTCCAAGAGTTCCAAGGGCCGCTGCCAGCACGCGAGGCCGAAGTACGTGAGCACCCACGCGTAGACCGCCGCGAGGACCCATGGAGGGCAGACGCCGAGGGCGCCGCCCCAGGGTCCTTGGGCGACCGCGAAGAACAGCGTGTGGAAGCCAGAGCGGCCCGCCTCCACCACGCAGGGGCCGACAGGCACGAGGAGGGCGGCGAGGAGGACGGTGCCCGCCACCTTCTTGCCGCGCCCCGCGAAGGGCGCTTCGGGGCCGCCGGGGCCTTCCCCGAGCTTTCGGGGACGCGCGAGGCTCGGGAGCCCGATGAGGAGGATGCCTGCGAGGGCGAGAATGACGGGGGGAATGCTCACGCGCGCGCCAAGCCCCGCCAGGAGGAGGAGCCCGAGACCCAAGAGTTGGGTGGGGCGGGGCCGCCACTGGCGTCCGCTCGGGGAAGCGAGGACGGACACCGAAAGGAGGCCGCGCGGGTGGAGCATGCCGATCGGCCAACCGGGGCCGGCTCCGGAGCTTAACGGTTCGGGGACAAACACCGGAGCATCCGGGGTCTTCCCGCTTGCATGAGGGAACATCCTTGAAGCGGGAAGCGCGCGCCGGAGGCTCCATTGATAACGCACCGTGAAACGGATAGCGCCCAACGTGAACGGGAGCGGGAGGGTAGGTCGGGACCGCCGCACGCTAACGCCCACGACGGACGCCTCACGTGTCCACTGAGCGGGAGTGTGCGTTCGCCGCCGTTACGCTCACGCTCACGCTCACGCTAACGACAAACGTTGAACGTTCCGCGGGCGCGGGAAGGGGGTTATCACGCTCCGCCAGAGATGGGTTTATAGGCCGCCTGGAGGTTCGGCGGCCGATGCTCCCCCTCTCCACGCGGGTCAAGCGCCTCCTTTACGGGGCCGTGATGGCCGTGGCGGGCGTCGTCCTCACCCTTCTCGCCTACTCCCTGGTGCCCACCACGGGCGCCCCCGAGGAGATGTGGCCCGCCATCGGCGCGGGCCTCATGGCGCTGACCGGCATCACCTGCCTCCTCCTGAGCGTCTTCCTGTTCTTCGTCCCCGCGGTCCTTGCCGGGAAGTGAGCCCATGCCCGACGGCGGCCACCCGGACAACCCGGAGCGGCCCACCCTCCGCTACCTGTTCCTGCGCTTTCTCCGGTACGGCTTCCTCGCGTGGGGCGGACCCGTCGCGCAGATCGGGCTCATGCACCGCGAGCTCGTGGAGCGCGACCGCTGGATCAGCGAGGAGCGCTTCCGCAAGGTGCTCGCCCTCTACCAGGCCCTCCCCGGCCCCGAGGCCATGGAGCTCGCCGTCTACTTCGGCATGCTGAAGCGCGGACGCCTCGGGGGCTTCCTCGCGGGCCTCGCCTTCCTCCTTCCGGGCGTCGTCCTCCTTACGGCCCTCGCCGCGCTTTACGTGGCCTTCGCCGCGACGGCCTCCTGGGGCGAGGCGCTCCTGTATGGCCTGCGCCCCGCCGTCATCGCCCTCGTGGTGCTCGCGCTCCTCCGGCTCACCCGGTCGAGCGTCACGAGCCTCCCCCTCGCCCTCGTGGCTGTGGGTGCGGCCGCCGCCGCCTTCCTGCTGCCGGACCTGAATTTCCTGCTCCTGCTGCTTGCCGGGGGGCTCGTCATCGCCATCCTCGCCACCACACCCGGGAAGCGGCAGGTGAGCCACGCCTCCCTCGTTCCCCTTGCGGCCTTCACGCTCACCACCGGCGTGCTCGTGGGGGTTCCCGCCTTCGCCGCCCTCTTCTGGGTAGCGCTCAAGGCCGGCCTGTTCAGCTTCGGCGGCGCCTACACCGCCATCCCGTTCCTGCACGAGGGCGCAGTCGTGGAGCACGGGTGGCTCACGAACGAAGCCTTCCTGGAGGCTTTTGCGCTTACGGGGCTCGTGCCGGGGCCGCTCATCGCCTTCGCCACCTTCATCGGCTACACCGCGGGCGGCCTCGCGGGTGCCGCCCTTGCCACGGTGGGCGTCTTCGCGCCCGCCTTCCTCATCACGCTCCTCGCGCACCACCACCTGGAGCGCCTCGTGGACGAGCCCCACCTCCACGCGTTCCTCCTCGGTGTGACCGCGGCCGTCATGGGGCTCATCGCCGTCTCGCTCCTTCCGCTCGCGCAGGGCGCCCTCGTGGACGCGTGGACGGTGGCGATTACGCTCGGCGCGGCAGCCCTCCTGCACTTCCCGAAGTGGCGCATTCCCTACGTGATCGCGGCCTGCGCGGTGGCGGGGCTGGCCCTCCGGCACCTGCCCCAGCTTATCGGGTGATTACGGCGCCTTCCACTTGACCTTCGCGTCGCGGGCCGCCCGCGCCTCCTGCAGGAGATGCTCGATGGCGGCCATCACCTCGGCCGTTCCGCGCTTCGCGTCCTCCGGGTTCAGGGGGTCGCCCTTCAGGTGGAAGGGCTCGCCGACGTTGAGCCAGATGCGCTGCGTGAGCTTGGGGACGGCGCGTCCGGGGGGCCAGAAGCGGTCACTGAGGATGGCCGTGGGGACCACCGGTTTCCCGGACTCCATGGCGAGGCGCGCAACGCCCGTCTTCGCGGGGCCGAGCTTGCCCACGTACCGGGTGCCCTCGGGGAAGATCCCGATGACGCGCCCGTCGTGGAGGGCTTTCACGGCGGCGGTGAAGGCCTCGGGGTTGCGGCTGTTGCGGTCCACAGGGATGCAGCCGCCCTTGTCGAAGAAGAACCACTTGTTGAAGCGGTTGTTCATCATCTCCTTCTTCGCGAGCCAGTTCACGGGCCGCCCGATGCTGCACTGGAGGAGGATGGGGTCCCACCAGGAGGAGTGGTTCGCGGCGAAGAGGAACCCGTCCTCCTTGGGGACGTTCTCCATGCCTTTCGCGCGGACCCAGAGGCGGTTGTGCCAGGGAGGCCCCAGCAGGTGGATGGCCTTGTAGTGCCACCCCACGTACTGCCAATCGGGGGTCTTCAGGCGGCGCATGGGCCGCGAACCCATCCGCGGTGGAAGAAGGTTTCCCCCTCGCGCACCGCGGGCTGCCGCCGACACCCTTAGATGGCGGGGCACCCTGCCGGGGGCCATGCGCCGCGGTCAAGGGGGCGACTTCTTCGCCCAAATCTCCCTCGAGGGCGAGATTGCCATCAAGCTCCCCTCGGGTCACGCCTTCGAGCTCACGGGCGTGGACATCACCGCGAGCGGCGGCTTCCTCAACCCTTCGGCCCCCGTCCACATGGAGGTGCGCGGCCTCCTCGGCGAGCTGCGGAAGCTCGCGCAAGCAGACCCGCACCTGGAGGCCTTCCTGGAGGTCGTGAAGGAGGAGCCCGACGCGGCGAAGGCTGTCTTTCGTCTCACCGCGTCCCCGGACCTCATGACCGACTTCGCGATGGTGCTCGCGGGCCGCACCGAGGAGCCGCAGGCCGAGGAGTTGCTGGAGAACGAGGCGTGGATCACGCACGCCCTCTCCTTCGGCCGCTACCTCCCGGAAGAGGTTGGCATCGTGACCCACGAGCGGCATGGGTAGCGGCCAGGGCCCCCCGCGTGGCGAATCCTCTTAAGGGGAAAGGGACTAGGCGGAAGCATGACCGGCGAGACGGCGGCCGACCCCGCGGCCAGGAAGCCCTACACCCTCGTGGACCTCTTCGCGGGGGCCGGGGGCTTCAGCTTCGGCTTCACGGAGGAAGGCTTCCAGGTGCTCGCCGCCGTCGAGAACTTCCTCACGAGCGCCGAGTGCTACCTGCGGAACGTCCCCGCCGACCTCGTGCTGCAGGCGGATGTGCGCAACATCGTGCCCGGCAAGGACATCCCGGTGGAGCCGGACGTCCTCATCGGCGGGCCCCCCTGTGAGGAGTTCACGGTCGCAAACAGCGACCGCCGCAAGGACCCCCTCGACCGCCTGTACAAGACGAAGATGGGGTCGCTCACGCTCCAGTACATCATTCTCCTCAAGCAGATCCGGCCCCGCGTCTTCGTCATGGAGAACGTGCCCGGCATCCTCGACGGACCCCTCAAGAGCGAGCTGCGCATGCTCTTCGCAAAGGCCGGGTACCGTGACATCCACTTCAACGTCCTCGAAGCCGAGGACTACGGGACACCGAGCCACCGCACCCGCGTCTTCGTGAGCAACATCCCCATCGCGCCCCCCAAGGTGGGCAAGCACAAGACGGTGTGGGAAGCCATCGGGGACCTCGAGAGCCTCGACGTGGACCTCCCCAACCACGTGGAGACCCCCCTGCGCGGCAAGCGCGGGGAGCGCATGCAGCAGATGGGCGCCGGCGAGAGCATGTACCACTACCGCGCCGCCGACGGGAACGTGCACGGCGTCATGACGCGCCTGCGGAAGAACGAGCTCGCCCCCACCGTGAAGGGTCTCGGCCGCTTCATCCACCCCACCCAGGACCGCCTCCTCACCCCGCGTGAGCACGCCCGCCTCATGGGCTACCCGGACGACTACGTGTTCATCGGCGGCAAGAACGACCAATACAACGCCGTCGGCGAATCCGTGCCCCCGCCCCTCAGCCAGGCCATCGCGGGCGAGGTTCGCCGCTGGCTCGATGCGCACCCCGAGGC
>DATMKA010000048.1:0-10498 GCA_035553595.1 Thermoplasmatota archaeon
CAGGGCGCCCTCGCCGCCTCCCTGGTGGGCCTTGTGGCGAGCTACCCGCTGCTGAACGTGCCCGGGGCCACGACCTACGTCCTCCCGTTCCTTCCGTGGGAGACTCGGGAGAGCGCCGCCGCCTGGGGCGGTTACGCGGCCCTCGGGATCGCTAACGGGTGCCTGCTCCTTGCGTTGAGGGCGCGGGTGCAGAGCCTCGGCGGCAACGCCCTGTTCGAGGGGCGGGCCCGCTGGGGCGCGGTCCTCAGCTTCGGGGCGCCCGTCGCCGCGCTGCTCGTGGAGGCGCTCGCGGAGAACCCGCTCATCGACTTCGGGGCCCAAGGGGCCGTGGTCACGGCCCTCGGGATCGTGTCGGCGCTCTACGCGGCTCTCGTGTACTTCGACGCGCGGCTCCTGTGGGGCCGCCCGCGCCAGGGACCCGCCCAGGCGCCAAGCGACGTGCGGGAGCGCCGCCGGTAGGTTACTGGCGGGGGAGCTTCGCGGCCGTGGAGGGCGCGTCGTCGAAGGAGCGCAGGGGCGCGCTCGTAGTCGGGGGCGGAAGCTCCGGCAGGGGCTCCACGAAGAGGGGCGCGCCCGCGGGGATGAAGCGCTGCTTCAGGATCTCGAGGCCGATGAGGACCCCGTCCTTGAGCTTGCCGAGCTTCGTCTCGCCCGCGCGGGGCCGATACTGGATGGGGAGCTCCACGATGTGGTGGCCGCTCTTTGCGAAGCGCGCAAACATCTCGGCCTCCACCTCGAAGGCTTGCGAGGTGAGGGGGATCTGCATGAAGGCCTCGCGGCGGAAGCCCCACATGCCGGTGCACACGTCGGTGACGCGGTGCAGGAAGAGGGTGCTCGCGAGGAGGCTGAGGGCGCGGTTTCCGAAGCGGTTCACGGTGCCCATGGCGCCTTCGAGGATCTCGCCGCGGAAGCGGGAGCCGAGGGCCACGTCCACGCCGGACTCGAGGGCGGCCACGAACTGGGGGATGGCCTCCGCGGGGTAGGAGTCGTCGGCGTCGAGCATGACGATGTAGCGGCCGCGCACGTGCTGGCGAGCGGTGCGGATGGCCCAGCCCTTCCCTTTGCCTTCCTGGCGGATGACGCGGGCGCCGCTGGCCGTTGCAATCTCCACGGTGCGGTCGGTGCTGTGGCCGTCCACCACCAGGACCTCCACGCCGAAGCCCGCCGTCTGGAGGGCCTGCACGGGGAGGGCAGCGAGGGTCTTCGCGATGCCCTCTTCCTCGTTCTTAGCGGGGAGGAGGATGGTGACGGTGCCGCGGGGACCCTGGAAGGGGTGAAGGGACTCGCTGGACCTCGCGTTCGCGGCGAGGATGCCGTTCCGAAGGGCGTCGGTGGTTTCGATGGTCATTAAGCGGTCCCTCCCTTGGGGCCGATGTAGCGATACAGGGTGAGGTTGCCGTCACAGCAGACGGGCTCGGGCTGCCAGCGGCTCGTGTCGCGCAGCCAGTCGCCGTAGTACTTCTCGGGCTTCTTCACGAGCTGCTTCTGCATGTGGCCGTCCATGATCACGTAGAGCGTGTGGCCGTCGCGGGTGTGGTTGTGGATGAAGCGCTCGCGCCACTCGGGCGTGGTGAAGAGCTTCTCGCCCCACCCCACCTGGTCCTCGACGCCGTCGCCGAGGGCGCGGAGCAGGAGGTTGGACTGCCAGTTGGGGGCCGCGACGAACATCGTCTCGTCCTCGCGGATCATGCCGATGACGTCCTGGATGCCCTCGAACTCGTCGGGCTCGTACAGGCGGTACCAGTCGTAGGTGCTTGCCGCGTTCGTCGTGGCGATGAACAGGACGCCCGCCATGGCGACCGCGCCGAGGGTGGCGCGGGCGGGGGTCCGGAACTTCACGGGCGCGCGGTTGGCGAGCACGTGCTCGGCGAGGGCGCCCACGCCGGCGCCCGCCGCGACGGCGGCGCCGAAGAGGACGTACACCACCGTGCGGTGGGGCAGGTACCAGGAGTTGAACAGGTCGGCCACCGTCACGGGGAACAGGAGCGCCACCGTGAGCGCGCCGAGGAGCCCCGCGGGGTTGAGCGTCATGAACGCGATGGCGATGCCCGCGAGGGCGAGGACGATGAGGGGGATGCCGAGCATCGCCTTGTAGTTCACGAACACGGGGAGCTCGTGGCCGTGGGTGGTGATGTGGCTGTACATCTGCCACGCGAGGCCGGCACC
This sequence comes from Thermoplasmatota archaeon, assembly GCA_035553595.1. Lineage (GTDB taxonomy): Archaea > Thermoplasmatota > SW-10-69-26 > JACQPN01 > JAJPHT01 > DATMKA01. The sequence goes on from DATMKA010000048.1 coordinate 2,167, forward strand.
GAGGAGGAGGCCGAGGGGCATCCACGCAAGGAGGGCCTTCTGGTGGTTGCCCTTCGTGACGCCTTCGCGGTAGGGGCCGAAGCTGCGCTTGAGGGCCCAGCTCACGAAGAGGGCGATGCCGCCCACGAGGAGCACCCAGCCGATGAAGGCGCTGCCCACGAAGCCCTCGAGGACGCCGTTCACGCGCCCGAAGGCCGAGCCGAGGAAGCCCTTGTCGCCGTCGTACCGCTCGTTGTAGTTCACGGCGAAGGCGAAGAGGGGCACCATCAGGCCGGTGGCCACGAGGTGGTTCGTGAGATCCATCTTGGGGTTGCGGGTGCCGTCGCGGTGGGCCGGGATGAGGGACAGGTAGTGGACGACGAGAAGGATGCCGCTCACGCCGCAGATGATGAAGCCCATCCAGGGGTGGGCGTAGGTGAGGGCGAGGGTCGTGATGCCAAAGAGGGCCGCGCCGCCCCAGCGCTCCCCGTCCACCACGAGCAGGAGGAGCCCGAGGAAGGCGAAGGGCATGAGAGCGAGGTCGAGGGCCGTGGGGAACAGGAGCGTCGTGCGGAAGATGTGCTCGGGCGACTGGGCGATGAGGAAGCCCGCGACAGCACCGCCGGTGACGCCCGCGTAGCGGGCCACAAGCAGGAAGGTGCCGATGACGGCGAGGACGCCCCAGGCGATGGGGGCCCAGCGGGTGAACTCGTAGAGATCGACGCCCGTGGTCGCGACGACGGCGGCCACCCAGGCGTGCATGCCAGGGGGGTAGAGGCCGGTGCCGATCCAGAAGGAGTCGTCGAAGTAGCCGCGGTCGAGGTGCTCCTTCACGAACACCATGTGCGTGTAGGGGTCCTCGGCGCCCACCACGGGGGTGGAGGCGGGGTCCACCGTGCGGACCATGCCCGCGTATATGGAGATCCCAACAAGCAGGACGAGGGCCACCGCGTGGGTCGCGGTGAACCGGCGGGGCCGGTCCGCCTCCTCCGCGCTCGCGCGGGGACGGGCGGCTTCTCCGCGAGTGCCGGTCGGGTCGGATCGGCCAGAGAACATGGGTTGGCCTTCCCGGTGGGGGGCCTTTTGGGTTTCAGGTACAATGCTCGCAGTCACCCGATCCTGGGTTCCCTTACGGGTGATGAGGCCCGCCCGGTAGCGGAAACCGTTATGCACGCTAAGCCGGGAAGGTGGGTCCATTGACCGATCCTGCGGCCCCCGTTGCGGACAGTGTGCTCCCCGTCGCGAACCCGGCCCCAGCCACGCCGGGAGCCGCCGCCACCCCGCGGGGGAAGCTCGCCTGGCTGCGGAGCCATTGGCGGGACCCGCTCTACCGGAACGGGTACTATCTGATGCTGAACAGCCTCACGGGGGCGGGCTTCGGCTTCCTCTTCTGGATGGTGGCCGCGCGCCTCTACACGCAGGCTGAAGTGGGCACCGCCGTGGGCGTGGTGAGCGCCATGACCCTTGCGGCGCTCTTCGGGAAGTTCGGCGTGGACGCCGCCCTCATCCGGTACGTCCCCACAGCGGACAGGCGGGGCAGGCTCAAGCTGCTTGCGGAGTCCCTGGCCCTCACCTCCGTGCTCACCCTCACCCTCGCCGTCGGGATGGTTGGACTGTTTCCCACCCTGTCGCCGGCCCTTGCGGCCCTCCACGCGCGGCCCCTCGATGCCGCGCTCTTCTGCGCCTTCGCCGTCCTCATGAGCGGCGCGTGGGTGCTCGATGGTTACTTCATCGCGGAGCGGCGCGCGGGCCTCAGCCTCCTCCGCAACGTCACCTTCAACGCGCTCAAGGTGGCGCTGCCCTTCGTCGGCGTCATCGCGGCCTCGAGCTTCGCGCTCCCCCTCGCGTGGGGCCTCGGCATCGCCGCCTCGGTGGCCGTGGCCGCCTTGGCCGTGCCGCGCCTCCTGCAGCGGGTTGCTCCCACAGGAGGAGCCGCGCTTCCCGCCCGCCGCACCTTCCTCGCCTACAGCGGCGCGAACTACGTCGTGAACGTCACGGAGTGGCTGCCCACGCTCGTGCTGCCCCTTCTCGTGCTCGCCGTGGCGGGCCCCGAGCAGAACGCCGTGTTCTACATGGCGTGGACCCTCGCGAGCCTCGCCTTCTTCTTCACGAAGGCGGTGAGCCAGAGCACCTTTGCCGAGATGAGCCACCAGCCCGAGAACCTCGCCCCGCTCCTCCGGAAAGGGGCCAAGCACAGCGGCCTCGTGGTCGCCCCCACGCTCCTCGGAGGCGCCCTCCTTGGCGGCGTCGCCCTGAGCCTGTTCGGACCCACGTACCGGGATCAGGGGTACCCGCTCCTGCTCGTCCTCCTGGGGTCGGGCGTGTTCGTCGCCGTCTCCAACCTGTACCTCACGCTGCTCAAGGCGCGGGATGCGCGTGTGGAGCTCGTGCTCCTTCCCACGCTTCTCCTCGCCGCAACGGTGACCGCGGCCTACGCCGCCCTCGGGGCCTTCGGGCTCATGGGCCTCGCCTGGGCCTGGCTCCTCACGAACGCCCTCGGGGCAGGGTATTGCCTCATCCGGATTCCCACGCACCTCAGGAGGTCTGCCACGTGCCGCGAGAGCGCGCCCCTGCCGTCAGCGTGATCCTCATCACGAAGAACGAGGCCGGCAATCTTCCCGACTGCCTCGGCCACCTCATGACCCAGACCTTCCGCGACTTCGAGATTGTGGCCGTGGACAGCGCGAGCACCGACCCCACCGTGGAGGTGCTGCGGGCCTACGGGGAGAAGATTGGCGCCGAGGCCTTCACGCTGGTGGCCTCCCCCGTGAACCTCACCTTCGGGGAAGCCCGCAACATCGGCATCGAGCAGGCGCGGGGCCGCATTATCGCCTTCGTTAGCGCGGACGCCTACCCTGACGCGCACTGGCTCGAGGAGATGACGACCTCCCTCCAGGAGGCCGAGATCGTGTACGGGCGCCAGCTCCACGCCCCCGGCGAAATGAACGCCGCCACCGCGAGCCGCGGCCTCCGCTACCACCACTTCAACCGCGACGACCGCGACCCCACGGCCTACGCGAGCAACGTGAACGCCGGGTTCCGCCGGGACGTGTTCACCCAGCAGCGCTTCGACCCCACCGTGGGCGCGAGTGAGGACGTCCTTTTCACCCGCAAGGCGCGGGCCCGCGGCCTGAAGGTGGCCTACAATCCCCGCATGATCGTCCACCACAAGGACGTGGCCTCCTTCAAGGGGGAGCTCCGCAAGCACGCCCGTGAGGGCTACGCCGGGGGCCGCCTTGTGAAGGACCTCGGCCTCAGCGTGGCCCACCTCGCGTGGGCGGTCGCGATCCTCGCTGCCGCCATCGCCACGCCCTTCCTTCCCCTCCTCGGAGTCCCGCTTCTCCTTGGGGTGCTCTACGCGCCGACCCTCCGCCGCCTCGCCTCCGTGCCGCGGAGCTATCCCGCGGGAGCGCTCGCGGCGGGAGTCGCCGTGAGCCCGTTGTTCGATCTCATCTTTGTCGTGAACTACCTGAAAGGACTGGTGAAAGCCCCATGACGACCACTCCGCCGCCCACCACGCTCCTCCTCATTCTTGACGCCTGCCGCCGGGATTACCTCACGCCCGAGAACGCGCCCTTCCTGTCCGGTCTCCTGAAGACCGGCGTGAGCGCGAGCATCGAGTCCCCTCCCGGCTTCACGCAGCGCACCACCATGTTCACGGGCACCTACCCCGACACGAGCGGCAACTTCCAGGCCTTCGGCTACAACCCCGAGGCTTCGCCCTTCCGGTGGCTCCGCAAGCTCGGGCCCCTGAACAGCCTGTACCAGCCGCGCAAGGTCATGTTCCCCGCCCGCCTCGCCGTGAAGAAGGTGACGCAGTGGGTGAGCGGCCACTACCACACGGACCCTGCGTGGATTCCCGCCACCTACCTCCCCAACTTCGAGGTGGTGGAGGACGGGAAGCCCATCTTCGAGCCGGGTGCGCTCCCCCTCACGAGCATCTTCGACCTCTGCCGCGACGCGGGCAAGAGCTTCAAGTATCTCGCCCACCCCATCAGCGGCAACGACGACGAGATCTTCCAGATGCTCCTCGACACCTACAACAACAAGGAGCCCCACAGCCTCGTCTTCGCGCAGTTCAGCAACCTCGACGAGCGCGGCCACCACCACGGTCCCCTCGTGCCCGAGGGCCGCCGCCCCGCGCGCAACCAGAAGCCCGCCGACGTGGAGGTCATGAAGCGCGAGATCCGCGAGGTGGACCGCAAGTGCGAGGCCATCTACAACGCCATGAAGGCCAACTATCCCCAGTTCGCCTTCCTCGCCATCGGCGACCACGGCATGGCCCCCGTGCAGGAGAAGGTGAACATCCTCAAGGAGCTCAAGCAGCTCCCCCTCAAGGCGGGCAAGGACTACGTGGTGTTCGTGAACAGCACCATCGCCGAGTTCTGGTTCCAGAACGACCGTGCCCGCGACCTCATCACGAACCTCCTCGACCAGGCCCCCTACGGGCGCATCATGCGGGAGGCCGAGCGCCGCGAGCACCGCGTCTGGTGGACCCACCGCCGCTACGGCGACCTCCTCTTTGCCGCGAACGTCGGCGTCCTCTTCTGGCCCGACTACTTCCACGTGGTCGAGCACGACATCAAGGGCATGCACGGCTACATCGACAAGCCCGAGGAGACCACGGGCGTGCTCGCCTCCGGCGGCACCCTCGTCCAGGGCCCCCTCGAGCTCGGGAACCGCAACCTCGTGGACGTGTTCCCCACCCTGTGCAACCTCGTGGGCGTCCCCACGCCCCCCACCAACGAGGGCAAGAGCCTCATCCCCCAGACTGTTGTCCATGCGCCCTGAGCTTGCAACCCCCACGGGGACGACGGCCATGACGCCCTCGTCCCTGCTCGTCGATTTCCCCTTCACGGCGACCGACACGCCGAGCCTGCGGGCCCGCATCGAGGCTGACCTCCGCCAGATCGTGGAGGGCGTCCGCGCCGCGGATCCCGCGGCCCGCGCCGTCATCCTCACCGGCGGGTTCGCCCGCGGCGAGGGAAGCGCCTGGGGGGAAGCGCCCCTGAACGATTACGACCTCGTCGTCGTCCGCGCCTCTCCCCTCCCGCGGCCCCGCCTCTACGCGAAGCTCACGCACCGCCTGGAGGAAAAGCTGGGCCTCCACGTGGACCTCCTCCCCGTGTGGCAGGGCCGCCTCGCCCGCGTCGAGCCCAAGATCTTCTGGTACGAGACGCGCGGCTGGGGCCGCGTCCTGTGGGGTCCCCCCGACCTGCTGATCACCGCGCTCCCGCCCATGCGGGCCGAAGAGCTCCCGCTCGAGGAGGGCGTGCGCCTTCTCTACAACCGCGCCGCAGGCCTCCTCCTTGCGTACCCCGGGCCAGGAAAGCCCTTCGAGCCACAGCTTACGCTCATCCAGGCCTCGAAGGCCTGCCTTGCTGCGGGGGAAGCGCTCCTCGTGAGCGAAGGGAAGTACAACGGGAGCCTCCAGGAGCGCCTGCGCCGTCTCCAGCTTCTTGCCCAGGAAGGGAACGGGGAAGCCCAGCGGCTCCTCCCGCACGTCCAGTGGGCGACCCGCTTCAAGCTCGCGCCCGAAACCACCGCGGCCACGACCGATCCTGCGCGCGCGTGGGCCGACGCGCGCCAAGCCCTCCTCGGCACCCTCGTGCACGTCCTCGCCAAGGCCGGGTACCGGGACCCCGAGGACTATGGCGCCCGCGCGCCCGCGTACGTGACGGACGCCTTCGTGTACGCCACTCGCAGCCTTCGTGCAGGTGCCTGGAGCTTCCACCGCCGCCCCTCCCTCGCGGCGCGCTGCCTTACCCACCGCCTCCTGCTCGCGGCCGACCCGCTGCTCGCGACGGAGACGGTGCTCACGGAGGCCGCGCGTAGCGCCTGGTTCGGTCCCGGCACGGCGCCCACGTCATGGCCCCCGCTGAAGGAAGCGTACTTCCGGCTGCGGGCGCGGACGTTGCAGTGATTACGCCGAGACCGAATTGGGGCCCGCCACCTGGGTCTTGAGGCGCGTGTAGCCCGCGGCCTCCAGGAGGAGGTGCTCGGTGCGGCGCGCGATGTTGCCCCAGTCGTGGTGCTGGAGGATGCGGAGGTGGCCCGCCTCTCCCATTTGCGCGGCAAGCTGGGGGTCCGCGAGGAGGCGGCCCAAGGCGAGCGCGAGCGCGTTCGCGTCGTTGGGGGGCACGAGGAGCCCGTTGAGGCCGTCCGTGATCACTTCCGGGATGCCGCCGACGCGGGTGCCCACGCCGGGGCGGGCGCAGGCGTTCCCCTCGGCAAGCACCATGCCGAAGCTCTCGGCGGGGCTGATGCTCGGGAGGCACACCATGGCGGAGCGCTGGTAGGCGCGAAGGAGCCCGGCGTCGTCTTGGCGGCCCAGGAGGTGCACGCGGTCGCCAACGCCGTCCGCGGTGGCGCGCTGCCGGTAGTGGTCCACGAGGTCGCCGCCTCCCACGAGGGTGAGGGTCGCGTCGGGGAAGCGGGCGGCCACCTGGAGGAACGCGTCGTAGAGGACGTGAAGGCCCTTCCAGCGGTAGCTCCGGCTCACGCCGCCCACGTACAGGATGTCCTGGCTCCCCTTGGGGTAGGGAGAAGCAGGGAAGCGGAGGGGATCGACGCCGGGGGGAATGATGTGGACCTTTTCCTGGTGCTTTCGGAGGGCGTTCTCCTGCACGAACTGGCTCACGCCAATGAGTCGGTCGGCGGCCCACAGGGCCCGCGCTTCCAGGGTGTGGCGGTCCACGGCGGCCGCCACCTTCGTGAGGGCGGACCCGCCCGTGAGGCGGCCCGCGTGGTAAGTGTAAACGAAGGGAGTGCCCGTGCGGCGGCAGGCGAGGGCCGCCATCTCGGCGGGGAAGGGGACGGGGCCGTGGGCGTTCACGACGTCCGGCTCGTACGTCTCGAGAATGCGGAGGAGATGCTTCCGGAACCCTGGGTCCACGGGCGTGTTGCTGACGCGGAAGCGGGGCACGCAGCGGCCCACGGTGACGCCGTCCACGACGTCCACAGTGCCTTCGCTGCCGTGGGTGAAGCAGGCCACGTGCACCTCGTGGCCGCGGGCGGCGAGGCGGCGGAACACCTCGTGGGCGTAGCGCTCGAGGCCGCCGCCTTCGGGCAGGTAGTAGGGCGTGACGCCCAGGATCTTCACGCAGGCCCCTCCTCGAGCAAGCGCTCGTACTCGGCAAGCGCGCGCTTCGCGATGGCGTGCCAACTGTACTTTGCGGCGATGCGCTCGCGGAGCGCGGTGCCGCGGGGGACGGGCGTGTCGCCCTTGAGGATGCGCACGATGGCCTCGGCGAGCGCGTGCTCATCACCGGCTTCGCCGAAGACGACGCCGCCCTCGGAAGCGACGCCGCGTACACCAGGCAGATCGGGGGCCACCACGGGGGTGCCCGCGGCCATGGATTCGAGGAGGCAGATGCCGAAGGCCTCCTGGGAGTTGCGGGAGGGGAGGGCGGTGAGGCGGGCGCTGCCGTAGAGGTGCGGGAGGGCCGCGTCGGGGACGAAGCCGAGGAACTTCGCGTCCACCTTCAGGGTGTCCGCGAAGCGCTCGAGGTCCTCCCGGAGGGGTCCGGTGCCCGCTATCCACACGGGCGCATCGAGGCGCTCCTGCACCTCCTTCATGGCGCGCAGGAGCACGTCCACGCCCTTGTAGGGGATGAGGCGGCCCACGCAGAGCACGTGGTTGCCGGGAAGGAAGTCGCCCTCGAAGCGGGAGACGTCCACACCGTTCGGGAGCTCGCGGATGCGCGCCTCGGGGATACCGTGGAGGCCCACGCTTGCGCGGGCGTAGTCGAGGCTCTTCACGAACACGAGGTCCGCGCGGCGCGCGAGGCGCCCGAGCGTCGGGTAGTACGTCTTCACGGCGGCCGCCATGGGGACGCTCGTGGGGTGCGCGTCGAAATGGTAATCGAGCACCGTAGGGACCCCGCGGCGGCGGGCGCGCGCAATGGGCACGTCGCTCCACAGGGGATAGGTGCCGGGCACCTGCAGGATGTCGCTCTCGAGAGGGAGCTTGAAGGGGAGGCCGCTCATGGGGGTGCGGAACAGGGTGCCCCAGCGCTTCACGCGCACGTGGCGAACGCCCTCGATGACCTCCTCTCCGGCCTCGGTGGCGGTGCTGTAGACGGTGACGTCCACCCCGAGGGAGGCGAGGGCGCGGGAGAGGCAGTCCTGGGCCACCTCGACGCCGCCAACGAACCCGTCCTCCACGGAGCCGCGGTCGGCGCGGGGATAGTAGGGGCTGAGGAGGGAGAGAGAAAGATCGGTCAACGCCCGCGGCTGCGGACAAAAGGAGGAAGGGGTTTCTGGTACAACGGACCGAGACCCGCGAGGGGCCTCAATGACCCCTCAACGGTGCAGGATCCGTCCCTCACTGGGGAGGCTGCTCGGAGGCGGG
>DATMKA010000049.1:0-3622 GCA_035553595.1 Thermoplasmatota archaeon
CGGGTGTGCCCGTCGGGGCGGCGGTGCCGGGGGCCTTGAAGACGGTGAGGAGTCGGTGCCCGGTGTCGCGGTCGGTGGCGACCGCCTCGAGCCGGAGGCCGCCAAGCGCGTTCTGCAGGAGGGCGGTGGGCACCGTCGCGCGGTACCACCCTGTGGGGGTGGGCTCGCCCGCAAGCTCCGCGAGGATCTCGCCGGCGCTATCGAGAACGCGGAGGGCGTGGGTGCCCTCGCGGGGGGCCGCCGGAGCGCCTCCTGCGCTCACGAGGGCGTACTCCACCTGAAGCGTGCCCTCGTTGAGGGTGGGCACGTGGTAGGCGCCTTCCACGAGGCGGCCGAGGGTGGGGATGCGGAGCATGAGCGCAGTGGCTCCCGCGGCGTCGGCCGTGGCGGGAACCGCAGCGAGGAGCGCGGGGGCCACGAGGAGGAGGGTGACGGCAAGCGGGGGTAGGGCAACACCGGAGCGGCGCATGGAGGGGCCTCCCTTCCGCGGGGGCCCGACGTAGCTCACGCTGGGCAACACTCGCGGGGCCCGGAGCGGCAAAACTCCGGGATCGGCGGCTGCCCGTTCCTCCGGCGTGGGATATAGGCTCGCCTGTCACCCGGCCGGGTGAGAGCAATCGCGAGCGCTCCCGCCCCGCAAATATAGATAGCAATAAAAAAGAGGGGGCGCGCCCGGGAAGGGCGCGGTGAGGGCCCCGGAGGGCCCTCGGGGGGCCTTAGGAGAGGCCGATGATGTTGTTCTTGTCCTGGCTCTTCTCCACCGTCTCGGTGTCCTGGAGGGCAGCGCCCGCGCGGGAGGCGGCCTGCACCTTGGCCACGAAGCGGTAGTCACCGGGGAGGTTCAGCACGTCGCCGACGAAGGGCTTGACCGTGAACACGATCATGCCGGAGCCGGAAGTGTTGCCTTCCTGCTGGCTGTAGAGGTAGCCGAGGGGGCCGAAGGCCGTCAGGTTCACGAGGGCGTTGCCCACGCCGTTGCCGAGGTCGTCGGTCACAATCACGACCACCGTGGTGGGGCCGTTGATGGGCATGTACACCGTGATGCTCACGCTGATGGCGTCGTCCACGGAGAAGTTCATCTCGGCTTCGCTCGTGAGGCCGTCGGCGTCCGTCACCACGACCACGATGGTGTGGTCGGCGGCGGAGGCGCCCGCGGTGAACACGAAGGTGGCACCGGTGGCGCCCACCTGCTCGACGCCGTCCACGAACCAGGCGTAGGTCACGGGGCCGCGAGCGTCGGGGTCCGCGCCTTCAGCGGTGAAGGTGGCGGCCTCGAGGGGCTGCAGCACGGTGGGGCCCGCGAGGGTGACGGTGGGAGCGCTGTTCTCGCGAACCTCGAAGGTCACGGGGTCGCTCGTGAGGGTCTCTACACCGTTGGTGGCGGTCACGGTCACGGTGTACACACCGGCGGCGAGGGTCGCCCAGGTGGCCGTGGGGGTCATGTTCTGCGTCTCGGTGAAGTTGCCGGGGCCCGTGAGGGTGGCGGTCACGAGGACGCTCTCGGCGTCGTCGAGGTCGGTCGCGACCGCGCTCACGGCCACGGCCTCGCCCACGAGGAAGTACTCGGGAGCGGTGATGCCCTCGGTGGAGACGGCCACGTCGCTCAGGGTGAGCGCGAGGTCGCCCACGGTGAAGGACTGGGTCTCCGTGTCGCTCATGCCGTGGCCGTCCTTCACGGTGACGCCCACGGTGTAGGTCGCGCCCTTCACGAGCTTGCTTCCAAGGCCCGCGTCCTGGAGGACGGCGGGCGTGATGGCGAGGCTCGCGCCCGCGTAGTTGGCGAGGAACACCGAGTTGAGGGTCCACTCGTAGGAGAAGACGGTGCCGAAGTCGGGGTCCGTGGCGGTGGCGGTCGCGGTCACGGTGTCAAACACCGTGGGGGACGCGGGGCTGAGGCTGAGAGTCACGCTGGGGGCGCGGTCCTGGACCACGACGGGCTTCGTGACGGCGGCCACCTTGCTGCTCGGGTACGTGGTCACCATGAGGGTGACGTTGTAGGTGCCGGGCTTGACGAAGCGGTGGGTGGCGTCGGGGCCGCCGGAGGGGGCGGTGCCGTCGTTCCAGTAGTAGCGGTAGGTGGCGCTCTCGCCGTTCGCGATGACGGACGTGCTCGTGAAGTTCACGACGCTCGCGGTGGTGATGGGGTCGCTGGTGCAGACACCGGCCACGCGCAGGCAGAAGGTGAAGTCCGCCGTGGGGCTGCCGGGGGCCACGTAGCTGCCCGTGGTGAAGAGCGTGTTCGCCGTCGTGATGGTGACGGAGTCCAGCTCGGAGGGCAGGATCGTGAGACCGGACACCATGTTGCCCGCGGGGTTGTCGAGGGTCACGGTGTACGTGGTGGGGACACCGGCCTTGCGCACGGTCACCGTCGTCGTCTCAACGAAGGGGCTGTCGGTCGTGACCTTCACACCGTAGGACCCGCCGGAGAGGAGGACCAGCTGGACGGTCTGGGCCTTCGTGAGGCCGCCGGCCTGGGTTGTCGTGAGCTGCACGGGGGTGCCCGCGTAGTCGAGGTGGTCGGCGATGCTGTTACCGGCGAGGGCGTTCTTCAGGGGGCTGTAGTAGCCGCTAACGGACTGGTGCTTGACTCCGTCGATGCCGTCCCAGGCGTCGGTGGCGCGAAGCCAGGCCCAGGGGGCAGCGATGCCGGGGGCGAGGGAGGCGGGGACCACGGCGACCACCGTGTTGGGGTCGTTGCGGAGCGTCATGACGGTGCCCACGTTCTTCGTGAGCTTGTCGGTCATGTAACCGAAGGAGCGGTGGTTCGCGGGGAACTCGGAGGCCTTCACGATCTTGGCCGCGCCGTTGCGGTAGTCGACGGCGGTGATGTCGTAGAGGTAGTAGGCAACACCGTTCGCCATGAAGACGCCCTGGGAGGGGGCGAAGCCGCCGGTGAGGCCGCGGGGCGTGATGATCATCGCGAAGCCGTCGGTGAGGTCCGTGCGGGCGTCGCCGAGGGTCGTGGTGGTGCCTTCGAGGACGACGTTGTCCACGAGGAAGGCGGCGTTCTGGGTGCCGGTGGGCAGGAGGTAGAAGCCGACGATCTGGCCCGTCACGGGGGTGGGCAGGGTCACGCGGACGGTCTGCCAGAGGCTGCTCGCGGTGAGGGTCACCGAGGACATCTGGGTGGAGACGCTCTGGTTGGCCGCGTTGAAGTGGCGGACGGCGGCGCTCAGGGTGATGGTGCCGGAGAGCACCTTCACGTCGAAGCTCGCGGCCTTGGCGCCCTCGTACACGAGGCCGTCGCGGAGCGCGCCGGTGCCGAAGAGCTGGCCAAGCATGAGGGTCTTGCCGTTGTCGGCGGCGTTGTAGTTCACCTGGAGGGCCTTGCCGGAGGTGATGCTGCTCGCGGCGACCACGCGGTGGGTGGACTTGGGGTTGGTGGGCGCGCCGGCGCCAGCGTCGTCGAGGCGGAGGAACCAGGGCGGGCTCGTCATGGTGCCGCCGTAGGCGGTGCCGTCGGCGAAGTAGTGGCTGCTGCCTTCAACGAGGCCGTCCACTTCGAAGCCCGCGTTCTTGAGGGGGTTGCCGAAGGAGACGAGGCCCGTGGGCTGGGCGGCGAGGGTGGCGGCGAGGGTGGCGGCGAGGCCCGTGGCGGGGTCCACGACGACGACGGGGGTGG
>DATMKA010000050.1:0-7866 GCA_035553595.1 Thermoplasmatota archaeon
ACCCCGTGGTGCCCGCGCTCTTCGGCATCGTGAGCCTCGCCCTCGCCCTCAACGCCCTCTACCAGTACCCCCTCGAAAGCATCGTGGGCGTCGGCCTCCTCCTCGTCGTCGCCCCCTTCTACTGGCTCCAGCAGCGCGCAAACGCCCGCGAAGAGGCCCCCGTCCGCGCCATCCGCTACGTGATAAAACCCGCCCCGGACCACGCAACGCCCCCAGCTAAGCGATAACCTTAAATCCGGCGGCGGGATAGTGGGGTCCGCTGCGTGCCTGGCGCAGGCGCGATTCCAACAGGAAACGCGAGCTTCTCACCAGCGGGGTGGGGTAGCCAGGAAATCCCGACGGGCTCATAACCCGTAGATCAGTAGTTCAAATCTACTCCCCGCTACTTACTTTTCATAAACTAATCTACTTGCGCGCCCCAGGTGGGATTCCGAGTACGGCGCTACAGCATGCCGTACGGGATCTCGGCGCGGTCGGCCTTGCACCCCTCATCTGCGGCTGAGGGAGAGGGGATCCTTGGTCGAGAGGTCCGGAGGGCGCTGTAGGGGGGCGCGGATTCATGCCCCCACCGGTCGCGCGATCAGGAACGAAGGTGCGGGCGCCCGGGCCAGAACGGCGGGGGCCTTAGATAGAATCGGGGGCGCGATCGTCCCGGAACCTCCCTTTATAGTCCGTCGCCTCCCCACAATTGTATGCGCTGGCCAGCGCGGCATGCGGGAGGGTGCGCATGCCACCGTAGCCCCGATCTGCACGAACCGCCTGGGCGCGGGCGTCACTGCCGCCGTCGCACCAGGAGGATCGCGCCGCCGCCTATCCCGAGAAGACTCAAGAGGAAGGGGACTGGCGTTGGGCGCGCTGGCTCGGCCTTGGCTTTTGCAGCGACCTCGTCCGCATTGCCGGAGGATGCATTGTCCGTCAGTTTTCCTGTTTCGCCGGGGGACGGGCCTAAGCCCGAGTGGTCGGGACTTCCGCCGTCCTCCCCGGTGGAGCCGGAGGGGGTCGGACGTGCTTCGCTCTGGGGGACTCCGACACTGCCCCCGCCCATACCGCTCCCGAGGTCGGGATCGGCAACGAGCGGAATCTCGTCGCGATTTGTGCCGAGGTAGATGGCAGGGATTGGGGGCAGTGGAATCGGCTCGAGCGTGATCCCGGTGCTCGCGTTTCCGGAGGTGACGGAGCTTGCGATCTCTACGGGGTCCGGAGCATCCAAGTCGTAGATGGTGAGCGCAATCTTGTATGGCCCTTCGCCCGTACCGACCCCCGTCATCACCATCTCGGTCGCGGTCCTCATGTCTGTGTCGAGGGTGATGATGATGGGGTGGGTATCGGAAATGGATGCGTCTTCTCCGAAGTCGTTTACTTGGGCACCCGTCTCGGGATCGAAACCTACTCGGCGACCGTCTGGGGCCACCAGGAGCACCGCGACGGGCGAGTTGATGGTCCCCACCACTTTCGCGGCGCCCGAGCACGTCTTATTCTTGTCATGCTTCTTTTCCTCCCAGTGCACGGGGTCCTCCTTCCCGTAGGGCCTGCACCAGCCGAGGTCGTCCGCCGCCTTGACAAGGTCGCTTGTGACGCCGCCTTTCCATGCAACGTCGATCGCGCGCCCGTTCACGTGCTCACAGCTTTCGAGGTTCCGATAGCAGACGTAGGGGACGCGCAGCCCGGTGTAGCCGAACTTGAGCGGGTACTCCACGAGCTTCTTGCCAATGATGAGGTGGGGAGTCTTCACACCGACAGCGGGCTTCATCCCTGCGCGTATCATGCGCTCCGTCAGATTTTTTCCATCGGCCCCGTAATCTTCCCGAAGGGCATGCGTCCGCATCTCTTCGTCGATCCGGTTGATCAGCGTCTGGATGTCGCTGAGCTGCTCGTAGCTGAGGTTCCGGGCCAGGGATTCACTGTCTGGTCCAAATTCTTGGCCGAGCTCGTAGATGGCCTCGCCACAGGTGCGGAGGTTGCCAAAGTGCGCTTGGTAGAGTGCTGGCCGGTATGCTGATGTAATGTTACCTTTGAAGCCCTTCTCCTCCATTTTCGCGATGAAGTCCTTCGCCCGGGCCTCGAACTTCCCCGGCCCCTGCTGGCTTGGGTGCCAAATCACCACGCCCTTGCCGTTCTTTTCCTCGAAGCGTTTCGCGTCCTCGAGTTCGTGCTTGTATTGAGAGAAGTCGGCGGCGAGTTCCTCGAACGATTTGATCGAGCAGGGCAACGGGCCAGGTGCGGTCACGATTGCGGAGGGCGGGTAAAGGGATCGTCCTGCGGCGCTCAATGAAGCGACGAAATATCCGTATCGGAAACCTGGACGGAGGTCTCTGTCCTCCAGCCTCAACGTGTCACCGGGGAGACGCGCGACGAGTTCTGCGCCGCCTGCCAGGTCTCCCGGGCCGCGGCGGTAAACAAGGTACTCCCGAACGGCGGGCCCCGGAATCTCGCACGGCTCCGAACCGATCACCCACTGAGCGCGGTAGTCCCAACAGTTCCCCCAACTCAGGTTGGAAACAGGGGCCGGGTCCCATGAGAGGTTGAAGGTCCCGTCCTTTTCGCCGGGCTCCACCCTCAGGTTCTGTGGCGCGGTGGGGGGAGGAGGCGGCCGTGCGTCCATGACGAATTGGAGGGAGGTGCCATGGGCGTTGTAGGCAACGATCCCCACCAAAGGAGCAGAGAAAGGGTAGTAACCGAATTCGTCGTAGTTTGGCAATCCTTTCGCGATGAACTCCCAGATGGTGATTCCTTCCGTCCCGCTCGCCCGAATAGTGAGGGACCCCGCGGGTGTATGCGGCGGCAGATCGCATCTGTACCAGTCGCTAACATAGCTGTTGTGCCACGCATTATAGGCGTCGCGCTCGATGTAGATCGCCGCGTAGGACCACTCGCTGTATGCAGGTCCACGGAGGGTTGCTTCCCCCGCTTCAGGCCCGGGTCGGGCGGCAGCGTACTTTCCGGACCACTCGCCCGGACGCTCATCCCCGCGACACTCCTGCGGCGTCTCGCTCTGACCATGAGCGACAAGGGGCAAAGTTAGACTGGCAAGTAGAATTAGGGCAATGAGAATGGGCTTCGGCATCGGACTTCGCCTCGGGCTCGCATCACCCGCAGCAGGAAACCGCTACGAACAAAGCCGTTGCCCATGACCGCAGCCCACCGGCACCACATCAACGTTGCGCACCAGACGGACTTGGCACCATCCGGAAGCAGTGGGAACCGACCCTAGATAGGCGGAGGGCGCGGTGCAAGTAGACGCGCCAGCCTACGGGTCTCGCCCTCCACATTGCCCTGCTTCTGCTGGCCCATCCGGGCGAGCGCGGCGGCCTCGGGTGAGGTCATGGTGGGCGGTGCCGTCTCGGTCATCGAGGGCGGAGGACACGCGGAGGTCGTCCTTTACTCCCCGCGAATAACCCTTCTGAACACCTCTGTCCCGATCCGTGCAGGAGCTAGCGCCCTGGGTCGCGAGGAACAGCAGAGGTGCCGGCTGGCGTCGCCGGGTTTGGTCCTCACTTCTTGATACGCGGCTTTGCCGGCTTGCGCTTCCCGCCATGGCGACCCTATGTTCTTCGTGGGACTTGGCGCACGCGGAGCCCCAAGCGCGAGGCTCTCACCCCTCTGAGAACCCACGGGAGGGAATATTGTTATGCTCCCAGAAGGTGACCCCTCGCTCTACTCCGCCTTTCCTGGTGCGACAGCGGCCAGGCGGCCAGTCCCGGGGGAGCGGAGCATGTGGGTTCCCTATGGCACGAATCGGCATCATCGGTGACGGCAACGTTGGCACGGCGCTCACGAATGGACTCACGCGCGGAGGCTACGAGGTCCGCACAATTGGAAAGGAGCCGGCGAAGGTGAAGGAGGTCGGCCAGTGGGCCGATACGATTATTCTCGCCGTCCCCTTCGGTGAGCGCGAGAACGCGCTTCGCGAGCTGGGGGACGTCAACGGCAAGGTCATCGTGGACGTGACGAACGCGCTGGCGCCCGACATGAGCCTCGCGGTGGATCCGCGGAAGGAGAGCGGGGCTGAGCAGCTTCAGCGAATCGCGAAGGGCGCGAAGGTCGTCAAGGCCTTCAACACCGTCTTCGCCCACCACATGGACAAGGGCACCGTCCACGGCGAGCAGCTGACGGTCCTGGTCGCGGCCGACGACGAGCAGGCGAAGGCGCGCACCATGGAGCTCGCTCGCGCCATCGGCTTCGATGCCGTGAACGCGGGTCCGCTGCAGAACGCGCGCTGGCTCGAGACGCTTGGCCTCCTCAACATCAACCTCGGGTTCGTAGTGGGGCACGGCCCCGCGGTGGGCTTCAGGTTCGTCCACGAAGCCGTGAAGCCCTCCGGGAAGACACCGAGCACCCAGGCGCAGAGGTAGACCTTCACGCAGGTGTTCATCATGCACGAAACGCCTTCTGCCGCCCGCATCCCCGCCCTGTCGCGCCCGGCCGACGCCCCGCCGGTCATCGTGGCCGACAGCGATGCTGCGAGGAGGAACTTGGAGCTCTTCGACGAGCTCGACTTCGAGGCGTGGAACGGCCGTGACTGGGACCGCTTCCACGAGCTCCATGCGGACCACGTTCACGTCTCGGGCTTCGGCCAGACGACGGATGGGATCGACGACCACCTCGCTTGGGCGAGGGGGTTCGTGAGCCAAGTCCCAGACGCCAAGGTCCTCGCGCACCCGCTCCAGATCGCCGCCGGCGACTGGACGGTGGTGGTCGGCTCGAACAGCGACGGGTCGAAGGCGGCCACGATTGCCCGCTGGGAGAGCGGCCAGATCGTGGAGGAGTACCTCTTCGTGCTGATGCCCGGGCCCGCAGCGCCGGAGTCACAGCGCTGAGGGGCCTCCGAAGACGCTCCGCTCCCACAAGCGGCCGGGCGCGGCAAGGGAGACCCGGGATCCGCGCGAGCCGTCAGGCGAGCGTCAGGTCCCCTGGGACTCACTGTCGCCGCGTGAGCACCATCTTGTTTCCGCTCGGGTCCTGCACGAGGTATCCGTCCTCGCAGGCGACCGCCTCTGGATGTTTCGCGAGCGCCGCGTCGAGCTTGGCCTGGTCCGCGAAGCGGATAGTGAAGTGCCTGAGCCCTGCCGTTCCCGGGGGCGCCTGTGGCGCATTCGGGCCCATCCACTGGTTCGTGGCCACGCGGTGCTTGAACGCGCCGCCTGCGCCGAAGTCGGCCATGCTGTGCTGGGGAAGGTAGGTCGTCCGGAGGAAGCCGAGGCCCTCGTAGAACGCGGCGGCCTTCGGGATGTCGCCCACGTGGAGGTGGACGTGGCCGACCTTGGCGCGCTGGGAGAGCTTCTCGTCGATCCTGTCGGGGGCGAGATGCGAGAGCACGTCGTGCATGTCGAGCGGCTCAACGGGGGAACGCTTCCGGCCCTCGCTGTCGAGGACCCAGACGCTCCGTCCCTCGAAGTGCACTTTCCACTCCGGCATCCGCTCGGGCGTCTCGAGGGTCACCTCGACGGTCATCCCGTCGGGGTCCTCGAGGTAGATGGCCTTGCTCATGATATGGTCCGTTGGCGCGATGGGGCGCCTGGACCGGAGGAGGCGCGCGGCGATGCGCGCGAACTCCGCTTCGTCGGGGGCGTGCACCGCGAGGTGGTAGAGACCGGAGAACCCCTTGCGGAAGGGCGTGTGCGCGCCCGGGTGCAGCGTGACGAGCGTCTCGTCGGCAGTGCCTAGCTCCACGATGTTCTTCTCTTGGCGCCGGACGTGCATGCCGATGAGGTCGCGCCAGAAGGCGATCTGCTCCTCAAAGCGGTGGACGTCGAGGTGGACGGCGCCGAAGGTGGCGATCTCGTTCGTGTGGGTGGCTTGGTTCATTGCCGTAGAGGGGGTCGTCATGGGTGTTCCATCGGGGGTTAATGATCTTTCACGGGTGGTTCTCGGTTAGATCCGGAGGTAGGCCATGTAAGCAGCGACGCCGGCGAGGACCGCGAGCACGAGGTTCACAGGGACCATCTTGGCTTCGTGCCGGCGCACGTGCGTGGCCGCGGCGCCCAGCATGAGGACGATGAGTCCGACACCGGCAAGCGGGGTCAGCCAGGGGAGGATGCCCGTGGCGAAGGGCACGATCAGGCCGATGGCGCCGAGGGTCTCCGCCGCGCCGATGAGGCGCACCTGGGCGACGGAGAAGTCCTCCATCCAGGGCATCTGCTGCAGCGTCTTCGCGTCGCGCTTGCCCGAGAGCTTCATGAGTCCGGCAGCGGCGAAGGCGAGGGCGGTGAGCCCGAGGAGGGTCCAGGTGGCGATGAGTCCGAAATCCATGTGTATCCGCCTCGCGCGTTCGGCCGAGGCAACATTACTACCATCTCCGTAGCCATATACTATCGAGTTCGCAGCGCTGTAGCGACTTCCGGGATTCGTAGTGCGCATGCCACGCCTCGGAGGTCCCTTGGGGCCTCGTCGCCGTCCCCGGACCCGCCGAAGGGGTGCTATCGCACTGAACCATCGAAGTGGACTGGCGTGGTGGCAAGCCTGCAGCCACCCCCCGGGGGCCGAAACCGGGACAATGCACGCTGCCGGAATCGTTCCTGGAGGACGCGCCATACTCGCTTTTTGGAGGTTACGGGGGATCCTCGCTCCAGGTTTAGCCGGCGGTAGATCATGGTCCCCGAGGCGTCACGCTTCCGGCGCCGCCTTCTCCACGACCGCCGTGAGGTGGTACCTCAGGTCGGCTTCGTAGCAGCCGTAGTCGCAGGGGGGCAATTCCTCGCCCGCTGAGCCGGCGACGACGCGGAAGGCCCAGGCGCTCGCCTCGGCGTAGGGGTTGTCGGTTTCGTCCATCTCGATGGTGCGCTGCCAGGTCCAGGTCAGGCCATCGTCGCTCACTTCGACAGGGTCGCCTTGGTCGTCGAAGTCGAACTCGACGTCGAGGGCGGTGCGGGCGAGAAGGTGGAGCCGCTCGATCTGGATGGCCTCCTCGAGGTCGAGGACGGTGACGGTGACGCGCAGCGTGGCGGCGCCCATGGGGACGAGGCGTTGCGCGGGGATGGCGTCGGCCGGAACGGCCCAGGGGTCGGTGCTCGCGATTCCGGTGGGGGCGACGCGGCCTTCGGTGTGGCCCTCGGCCTCCGCGATCAGGACCTGCGGCTGGCCGCCCCAGAGGTCGGGGTGGGCGGGCCACTCGGTGACGTCCCGCGTCTTGACGATCTCGATGAGGACGTGGAAGGTGCCGATGGCGACGGCGGGCGTGCCCGAGGCGGCCATCAGGAAGACCCAGCGCGAGGTCTGCGCGTGAGGCATGTCGGTCATCTCGGGCGTGACCTCAAGGGCGACGGTCTTGCCGTTGGGCGTTTCCGTCCACGGTTGGATTTCGCCGCTGCCTGCGTGGCGGTGGAGGAAACGCATGCCCGTGATGCTCGGTTCACTCCATGTGACGGTGATCTCCATGCGGCCCGTTCCCTCGTAGACGATGGCGCCTTCGGGGAGCGTGACGAAGGCGCCACCAAACGCGGTCTCGCCGAGGAAGCGTGTCGTCTGGGCGCCCCACAGGAGGGCGGAGGGCGGCTCGACCGTGAAGTCCGTGTCGATGAGCGTGACGCGTTCGCGGCCGGACCAGTAGTCGTGAAGGTGGGGCGCATCGGCCACGCTCGTGCCCGGCGCGGTTTCGTTCTCCATGCTCGCCGCCGCCGCGGGTTCGTCGCTTGCGTCGTTGGTGGTGGCGGGTTCGGTCGCGGTGGTGCATCCTGCCAGCATGGCGGCAAGCGCGACCGCGAGCGCGAGCGCCCCGCGGGGGTGAATCTTAGCCTTGCTCCCGGGCCTCATGCGACCGGAAAGCCGATCAGCGGGGATACCGCTTCCTCCACTGCGGTACGTATCGCGAGTACGTTGACCCTTCCCGCCTCGCTCAGGTCCCTCGGGGGGAGCCTCATGGGGCAGAGG
>DATMKA010000051.1:0-44666 GCA_035553595.1 Thermoplasmatota archaeon
GGTCCGGGGCTTCCGCCGAGGCCGTCGGGAAGAGCCCCTCGGTGGCGGGGGCGACGACATACACGCCGAGGCCGGCCCCGAGAAGGAGGCCTGCCGCGACGACGGCGAGGATGCGGACGGGGCCGGAAGCCATGAGGCCCCGGCTCGTGCAGGGGCAGATAAAGCTTTGTGTACGCGGCTTCCGGGGGAATGCAGGCCGGGGGCCGGGTTCCCTCGGAAGGCATAAGACGGTGTGGACGCGTTCACCGCCGCCCATGGCCACCACGAGCCCCTCCCGCGAGGCGGCGGCCCCCACCGCCGGCCGGCGCCTGCTCCTCCTCGGCCTCAAGTACGTGGAGTACCCCCTCGTCGCGCTCTTCGTGGCGCTCAACCTCTGGATCCGGTTCGCGAACTATGACGCCGTCATCGCCCGCGACCCCATCTACTTCCCCGACACGGACCCCTATTACCACCTGAGGGCCGTGGTGTGGAGCCTCCACAACTTCCCCCTGGGGCTCAGCTTCGACCCCATGACACAGTACCCCTACGGCACCCACACGGGCCAGTTCGGGACCCTGTTCGACCAGTTCATCGCCTTCGTCATCCTCGCCTTCCACGGGTTCAGCGTCCCCGAGAACGAGGTCATCATCCGCTGGCTCTCCATCTACCCCGCGGTCCTGGGCGCGCTCATCGTGGTGCCCGTGTTCTACCTCGCGAAGCGCCTCGCGGGGAGCCTTGCCGGGTACATGGCGGCCTTCCTGTTCACCGTCATCCCCGGAGGCCTCCTCCCGAGGACGGTCCTCGCCTACCCGGACCACCACGTGGCTGAGGCGCTCCTCGTCGTCACGAGCCTCCTCGCCCTCGCGGCAGCCCTCGAGGCGGGCCGTGAGAGCGGGTTCCTCGTCACGGACCGCAGGACGTGGACGCGCGAGCGGCTCCTGAAGCCGGCCGTGCTCGCCTTCCTCGCAGCGCTCGCCCTCTGGGCCTACCTCGACGTGTGGCCTCCGGGCGTGCTCGTGGTCGTGGTGGCCGCCATCGTGCTCGGCGTGCAGGCCATCCTGGACCACGTGACGGGCCGCCGCATCGACGGCCTCGCGGGCGTTGCCGCCCTCACCTTCCTCCTCCTGTCCCTAATCCTGTTCGCGAAGCAGGAGGCCGACGGGTGGCACGTGTCCATCCTGTCGAGCCTGCAGCCCCTCCTCGCCTTCGCCGTGGCCGCCGAGGCCGCCGCCCTCCTCGGGCTCGCGCTCTTCTGGCGCACGCGGGACTTCGCCCCCTGGACCTTCCCCGCGGCCCTCCTTGGCGCCGTGGTTCTCGGCATCCTCCTCCTTTACCTCGTGTTCCCCGGCGCCTACGCCTCCGCCATGGGCGCCTACAACTGGGTGTTCGGCGGCGTGAGCCGGACCACGCGCACCATCAGCGAGGTTAGGCCCTCCTGCAGCGCGGCGGAGAACTTCCCCAACTGCGGCGTCTTCCGCGGCAGCTTCGGACGCCTCCACATCACGGCCCTCCTCGCCACCATCGGCCTTGCGGCCATGTACGCGTGGCGGCGCCGCCCCGCCCTCGGCCTCTTCCTCATGTGGGCCATCCTCATCTGGTTCGCCGCCACCAACCAGGTCCGCTTCCTGTACTACCTCGCCCTCGTGGTTGCGATCGCGAACGGTCTCCTCGTCGGCTGGGCCGCCATGGCCCTCGACGTGCCCGGCCGCGTCCGCCGCGCCCTCGGCGGCACCGCCGCGGTGGCGCCGGAGGCCCCGACCCGCCGGGGCAAGCGCACCGCGGCCGCCGCCCCCGCTGCGGGCGGCTCCACGGCCGTCCGCGTGGCGGGCGTCGCCGTTGTCGCCCTCCTGCTCCTCACCGTCGCCTACGACGAGGTGCTCGTGTCCTCCCGCGCCGACAACCGCGCCTGCGCCCAGGGCGTGCCCGTGGAGATTCCCGCCTGGACGTACGTCGCGTGCGAGCGGAACGGCGGCGAGGTCGTGATGTGGTCGGGCGCGCTCGAGTGGCTGCGCGACCGCACGCCCCCCATGGGTCTCGACCTCAACAGCCGCTACGTGGTCCCGCAGAACGCAGGCGAGCGCTACCCCTACCCCGAGGGCACGTACGGTGTGCTCAGCTGGTGGGACTACGGCCACTGGATCGAGATCATCGGCGAGCGCATCCCCGTCGCGAACCCCTTCCAGCAGCAGGCGCCCTTCGCGGCCGTCTACCTCACCGCGCAGTCGGAAGCAAAGGCGGAGCAGCTCCTGCAGAACCTCACGGGCCCCGATCACCACGTGCGCTACGTCATGATCGATGACGCGAGCGCGGGCGGCAAGTTCGCGGCCATCACCACCTGGGCGAACACGCACCACCGCCGCCTCGGCGGGGACTACTTCCCCAATTTCGGAGCGCAGAACAGCGCCGAGAACCCCGTTTACCGCGAGGTGACGCGGCAGCACGCGATGGGCGGCGCGCGAACCGTCGTGGACTACACGCCCCTCTTCCGCGACACCATGATGTGGCGCCTCTACCACGACGACGCGGAAGGCCTCGGCCACTACCGCCTCGTGTGGGAGTACCCGCACTTCACGCTCTTTGCCTCCGTCGCTCGGCAGGAGGGCAACCAGTACCGCACCGAGGCCCTCCACGACCAGCTCGCGGGCTTCAACGTCACGAGCGGCGTCGCGTTCCTTGAGTCCGACATCTACGCCGCGGGCCGTGACGGCCTCATCCCCGGCAGCACGGTGTTCAGCCCGAGCGACAGCCTCGCCCGCGCGGACCTCTACGACCTGCGCCTCAGCAGCCAGCTCAAGATCTTCGAGCACGTCCCCGGCGCGCTCCTCACGGGCACGGCCGCCCCCGGTGCGCGCGTGACCGCGAGCGTGGACCTCCACTCGAACGTGACCGGCCGCGACTTCACCTACACGAACTCGGTGACGGCGGGCCCCGACGGGAGCTACCAGCTGCGCGTTCCCTACTCCACCACCGCCTACGTGCCCCTCAGCGAGGGCGGCACGGCCCTCGAGGTCATTGCCCTCGGACCCTACCGCGTGCAGGCCGGCAGCGGCACCACCACGGTGCAGGTGCCGGATGCGGCGGTGCTGCGGGGGCTCACGGTGCCCGTGGGGTGAGCGGGCGCTGAACCAGCCCGGAACCCGGCCGAAACCGCGGTGAATCGGTGGGGCGGAGGTTCGCGAAGGTCTTCCGATCTCTTTCCGCGAACCTCCGCCCCTCCGCCGCCCCGCAGCGCGAGGTTGCCCGGGCCCGCGAGCACGAGAAAGCTCCCTTTGTGTCCTTTGAGGTATCCTTCGCCCCTTTGTGATCCATCGGAGCGCGCCGGGCCCCAGGCTGACGCAACTATCTCCGTTTCCTCTGGGGTGTCCTTTGGTCCCTCTGCGATCCCAAAGGAACGCTGACCCAGAGTTCAGGGGTACGCGCGGCTGGGCGTCCTGGGGAACGGAACGGTGTCGCGGATGTGCTCCGCCTTCGAGAGCCAAGCGCACACGCGCTCCGTGCCGAGGCCGAAGCCCGAGTGGGGGACGGAGCCGTAGCGGCGGAGGTCGAAGTACCACTCGTAGGGCGCGAGGTCGGGCTTGAGGCCGTCCGCGATCATCTGCTTCGTGAGGCGCTGCTTCATGCTGTCCACGTCGAGGCTGCGCTCCGAGCCGCCGATGATTTCGCCGTATCCTTCGGGGGCGATCATGTCGGCGCAGGCGACGGTGACGCCGTCGTCGTTGAGCTTCATGTAGAAGGCCTTGATTTCGGCGGGCCAGTTGTACACGAAGATGGGCTTTACCTCGCCTTCGGTGAGGGCGCGCTCGTCGGGGACGCCGAAGTCCTCGCCCCACTCGATGGCGCCGAGCTTGCGGCCCTTGGCGTCGCGGCCGCGCTCGTAGTCCATGCCCTGGAGCTTCTTGATGGCGTCGTCGTAGGTGAGGCGGCGGAAGCCGGGAGTGATTTTCTTGAGGTCCTCGGGGTCGCGGCCGAGCTCGCGGAGCTCCGCCTCGGCGGTGTCGGCGACGCGGCGGGCCACGTAGCTCACGAGGGCTTCCTGGATGTCCATGTTGCCCTTGTTGTCCACCCACGCGGCCTCCTCCTCGAGGTGGCCGAACTCGGTGAGGTGCTTGCGGGTGCGGCTCTTCTCGGCGCGGAAGCTCGGTGTGAGGCAGTACACCTTCTCGAGGCTCATGGAGAGGGCCTCGAGGTACATCTGGGCGGACTGGCTGAGGTAGGCGGTCTGGCCGAAGTACTGGAACTCGAAGAGGGTGCTGCCGCCCTCGCAAGCGTTGGTCGTGATGACGGAGGGGGTGGTCTCGATGAACTGGTTCTGGTCGAACCACTCGCGGAAGGCCGCGAGCATCTTGGCCTTCACCTTGAGCGTGTTCGTGATCTTGCGGCTGCGCAGCCACAGGTGGCGGCGGTCGAGCAGGGTGTCGGAGTCCGCGTCCACCGTGGACTCGTGGATGGGGAAGTCGGTGCTCGGGCCCACGAGCTTGTAGCCGGTGGCCTTGAGCTCGTAGCCGCCGGGGGCGCGCTCGTCCTGCACGACCTGGCCCGTGATGATGGCGGAGGCCTCCATGCCGCTCTTCTGGGCGTCCTCGAAGTCCGGGTCCGGGACGTTCCCCTTCTTCACGGTGCACTGGATGACGCCGGTGACGTCGCGGAGGGTGGGGAACACGATCTTGCCGGAGGAGCGGATGCGGTAAATCCAGCCGCGGAGCTCCACCGTTTCGCCCGTGTGGGCGCCCTTGAGG
Source organism: Thermoplasmatota archaeon (assembly GCA_035553595.1). Lineage (GTDB taxonomy): Archaea > Thermoplasmatota > SW-10-69-26 > JACQPN01 > JAJPHT01 > DATMKA01. Next base: position 4,716 of record DATMKA010000051.1, read on the forward strand.
ATGGAGCCGATCTGGACCCGCTGGACCTGAGCGGACATGAGCCCCGGAAGGGCCCCGTTCCCTATTAAAGCGTCTCTCTCGGGACCCAGGGAGAACGCTGCCGGAACGCCCCCTCTGACCGGGCGCGCCCCGGGCGTGCTCCGAGGCCGGGCTGAACCCCCGTCCCGCTCCTGACGGGCGTGGCGCCGGGCGCCCAACCGCCCCCCGGGAGCCCCTCCGTGCCGCACAGCCTCTTCGGGACCGCTGGAGGCGCGAGCCCCCGCCGGGTTGCCGGGGGAAAGGATTGAAGCCCGCTCCCGCGTTAGGCGGCCCCATGTTTCCCCTGCCCACCCGGTTCTTCGTGGCCACGGGGGCCGGCCACGGCCCCACCTGCGAGGCCGCCGTCGATGCGGCGCGCCACGCGGCAGGTCTCGGGGACGCGAACCTCGTGCCCGTGACAGGGGTGCTCCCCCTCGGCGTGGAGCAGGTGAAGCCGCGAAAGATCGAGGTGGGGGGCTTGCGGCCGGCCGTGGTGGCGGAGCAGGGCGCTCCCTCGGGAGAGCCTGCCTCCGCGGGCCTCGCGTGGGCCCTCCGGGAGGACCACCAGGGCGGATACGTCGTGGCGGGGGCGGGAGCCCTTTCCGAGCGTCGCCTGAAGGCGGAGCTTTCCGCGCGCCTCGCGGCCCTCTCGGAGTCCCGGGGCGTGCCGCTGCGGAAGCCGCGGTTCGCGGTGGCGGTTTCCGCGCCCGACGACCCGCCGTGCCATGCCGCCGTGGCCGCGCTCGTGTTCCTCCCGTAGTTTCGCTCGTCCCGGGACAATCCGCTTATGGGGGCTTGCCGTTGGGGCAGCCATGACGTTTGCCGTCGTGGCCTGCCCCTACTGCAAGAAGGCGAAGACCTTCGAGCTCGGGCGGAAGTCCACCACGTGCGCCCACTGCTCGCGCACCCTCAAGCTCGAGCACCTGGGCGTGTTCCACCAGACCGAGAGCCTCGAGGAGGCGCAGCTTGCCGCCGGGGAGCTCAACGCGCGTTACGGGGGCCTTGGCGCCACGGCGGAGTTCCGGAAGGCGCTCGCGGAGGCCAACCCGGAGCCCCCGATGCCCGACCCGGACGACCCGTGGGCGCCCGTGCACCGTGCCGCGCGCACGGAGTCGAGCGAGGTCGGCCGCGCGGATGCGGTCGCGCGTGCCCTCACGGCCGTGGAGGGGGAGTGGACGCAGGAGAAGCTGACGGAAGCCTTTGAGCGCGTGGGCCTCAAGCCCGGGAAGGCGGAGGCGCACCTGAAGCGAATGCTCGACACGAGCGTGATCTACGAGCCGCGCGCGGGGCGCTACCGCTCGCTGAACAGTTAGGAAAAAGGAAAGATGGGAGCGCGGGCTTCGCCGCGCGCTCCGAAGGATGGCGCAGGCCTTACTGGCGGCCGCCGCCGGTGCGGCCCTGGCTGCCACCGGTCATGCCGCCGGTGCTGCCGCCCATGCCGCCGCCGATGTTGCCGCCCTGGGAGCCGCCGACGTTGCCGCCGGTCTGGCCGCCGAAGGAGCCCTTGAACTCGGGGAGGTTGCCGAGCTCGCGAACGATCTCGTTCTTGTCCGTGAAGCGGTCCTTGTTGATCTTGTTGAGGACGTCGCGGACGGGGAGCTGGCGGCCCTGCACGTTGATCTGCTGGTTGCCGACGCGGCTGATGAGGTCCTGCTTGCTGACGGGGAAGTTCACGTTGTCGAGCATGCGGGTGATCTCCTGGGAGCCACCCATGCCGCCCTGGGAGCCGCCGACGTTGCCGCCGGTCTGGCCGCCGGTGCTGCCGGTCTTGCCGCCGACGTTGCCGCCGGTCTGGCTGCCCGTCTGGCCGTAGCCGCCGGTCTGGCCGCCGACGTTGCCGCCGGTGCTGCCGGTCTTGCCGCCGACGTTGCCGCCGGTCTGGCCGCCGACGTTACCGCCGGTTGTGCCCTGGTTGAGGTTCTTGTTGCCCTGGTTCTGCTGGTTGCGTTCCGCCATGAGACACACCTGTTGGCAGCCACCCGGCGGCAATTTCCGTGCAAGGCCGTTATGGAACAATCCCCGGATCGCAGGGATTGCTCCCTGCAAGCTCCCGGTGTGGCGGCCAACCAGGCGCGTTACTCGGTGCCGGCTGCTCGGCCGCGGCGGCGGCGGCGGCGCATCTCCTGCAGCTCCTCGCGGGAGACGCCGCCCGGGAGGATCTTGCGGATGCCGAAAGCGAGGAGGGCGAGGCCGTAGAGGGCCATGAGGGCGGGCACCCAGGCTTCGTGGGGCGGCACCACCCAGTAGCCGATGAAGAAGGCCATGGGGATGGACGCGACGCTCGCGATGAAGGTGCCCTTGAAGGGGGCGTGGTCGCGCACGGCGGCGCCCACGGTCCAGCCGGTGGCCACGGCCACGAGGGTGATGCCGGTGGCAAGGCCCAGCACCTGGAGGAGCATGAGGAGGTCCCAGCTGAGGAGGTAGCCCTTCGCGTACCAGAGGCTCAGGATGACGCCCATGCCGGCCCCGTAGGCGCCGCCGTTGAACACGGCGTGGCGCTCGCCCTGCCACTTGCGACGGTTGATGACCACGGTTTTCGCGAACTGCTCGACGAGGGGGACGCCGAGGAGGAACAGCAGGAAGTAGGGGCCGAGGAAGGCGTGGAAGATGGCGACACCCATGCCGGCGATGAGGCCTCCCACGAAGTAGAGGAAGATGATGTTGTCTTTGAAGAAGCCGTCGTAGCGCCCATAGCTGATGAGCAGCGCGGCCGCCGCGGGGAGGACGGCGAGGATGCTTTGGGCGATGTTCAACCAGTCGAAGGCCACGGCCCGGGAAGGAGCCTCCGGCTATATGAGCCAAACCGGGGCCGGGGGCGCCCCCTCCCCAGAAAGTATCATTTTATCCGGGGCACCGTGTAAAAATCGAAACGATTAATATACGACCCCTTGTTCGAGGGCCCATGTTTTTCGTGATCGTGGGCGCCGGGTCCACGGGACTTCGCCTTGCCGAGCTGGCCCTCAAGGACAAGCATGAGGTGGTCCTCATCGACAAGGACCGGGCCCGCTGCGAGGAAGTGGCGCAGAAGTTCGACGTGGTCGCCATCCACGGCGACGCCACCCACGAAACCACCCTCCGCGACGCCGAGGCCGCCCGCGCCGACGGCCTCGTCACCACCGCCAAGGAGGACGCGGTGAACCTGATGGTGGCGAGCATCGCCCAGAAGATTGGCGTGCCCGTCGTCGCCACCACCGTGCAGACGAAGGACATCGGCATCATGTTCAAGGACCGCGGCGTGCTCGTGGTGGAGAACCCGAGCGAGATGGCCTCCCGCCGCCTCTACCAGGCCATCCTGCGGCCCAACCTCCGCGACCTCATGCCCGTGGGGCGCGGCTTCAGCGTCGTCCGCGTGGAGCTCGAGATGCTGAGCGAGTACGCGGGCCGCACCGTGCAGGAGGCCGACTTCCCCGACACCACCTACATCGTGAGCATCGAGCGCGACGGCAAGGTCGTTCTCCCCGAGGCCGCGACGGTGCTCGAGGGCGCGGACGTCGTCACGCTCCTCACGGAGGACCACCGCATCGACCGCCTCGTGAAGGCCTTCCAGGGGAAATAAGCCGTGCGCGAGGACGTGAAGATCGTCCTCAGGGACATCGGGTCCCTTCTCCTCATTTGTGGCGTAGCCACCCTTCTTCTTCTCCCCGTCGCGGGCTACTACCGCGAGTGGGACGCCATCCCCGCCATCCTCCTCATGGCCGCCGCCTTTGCCGCCGTCGGGTGGCCCCTCAGCGAGCTCAAGAGCTGGGTGGAGCCCCGCTTCCGGCACGCCATGATGGTGGCCGCGGGCGGCTGGCTCGTGGTCCCCCTCGTGAGCACCATCCCCTTCATCCAGGTGGAGGGCATGGGCTTCATCGACGCCTTCTTCGAGGCCATGAGCGGGTGGACCGGGTCGGGCTTCACCATGATCGCCAACCTCGAGCCCACCGCCGACGGCCTGCACACGGGGACGACGCACACGCTCCTCTTCTGGCGCAGCCTCATGCAGTGGATTGGTGGCGTGGGTGTGATTGTGCTCACCCTCAGCATCGTCGCGCGCTCGGGCGCGGGCGCCCAGTCGCTGTACAAGGCCGAGGGGCGCGACGAGAAGATTCGCCCCACCGTCATCGGCACCGTGCGTGAGATCTGGTGGATCTACGTCCTCCTCACCGCCCTCGGTCTCGTCCTCGTCTTTGCCGCGGGCATGCCCCTGTGGGACGCCCTCAACCACGCGATGACCGCCATCGCCACCGGAGGCTACTCCACCAAGGACGCGAGCATTGGCGCTTACGACTCGATCTATATTGAGCTCGCCCTCGTGACCGTCATGTTCGCGGGCATGGTGGCCTTCCTCGTGCACTTCCACGTCATCGGCGGGAACGTGAAGCACTTCCTGAAGGACGTGCAGGTCCGCTACATCGCGGCCATCATCGCCATCGCCACCGCGCTTCTCGCCTACGAGCTGTGGGTCTTCGCCCCCGACAAGGGGTGGGGCTGGGCCGTGCGGGAGTCCCTCTTCCACTTCGTGAGCGGCATGAGCACGGGCGGCTTCCAGACCTTCAGCGCCACGGACCTCGGGTCCCTCCCGGACAACGCGAAGCTCCTCATCGCCCTCGGCATGATCCTCGGCGGCGCCGCCGGGTCCACCGCGGGCGGCATCAAGATTTTCCGCGGCATCCTCCTCGCCCGCGGCATCGCGTGGAAGGCGAAGCGCGTGAACCTGCCCGCGAACGCCGTCACGAGCTTCAAGCTCTACGGCAAGACCATGAGCGACAACGAGGTGAACCGCGACATTACGGAAGCCTCCTTCATCCTGTTCCTGTGGGCCATCGTGCTCGTGGCGGGGAGCTTCATCATGATGCACCTCATCCCCGGCCACAGCCTCGTGACCGTGTTTTTCGAGGTGTCGAGCACCCTCAGCAACGTCGGCATCAGCGCCGGCGTGTACTCGCCCGCCATGAGCGACGCGGCGAAGCTCTTCGCCACCTTCATGATGTGGGTGGGTCGCCTCGAGATCTTCCCCGTCATCATCTTCGTCCGCGAGATCCTGCGCCCCGGCCGCGTGTTCTGAGGGTCGGTGTAGCCGAGGTTCCCCTTCGCGCGGTGCTCCTCGTGGCTGCGGGCTTCCTCGGGGGCTTCACCACCATGGGCGCCTTCGGGGCGGAGACCGTGAGCTTCCTGCAGGAGAGCCGCTACGGGCTCGCGGCCCTAACGGTGCTGCTGAACCCCGTGGTGAGCGTGGTTGCAGCCGCGGCGGGCGCCCTTCTCGATCGTTCCCTGTAAGGCTCAGAAGAACCCGAGGGTCACCACGTAGAGCGCGATGAGCGTACCTAGGAGGGCTTCGCCCACAATCAGGCCTGTGGCCACCATGTAGGTGTCGAGGACGCGGAGGGTGCGCTTCTCGTCGTCGAGGCCCTCCGTCTCGACGCGGCGGTCGAGGCGGCGCTCCCACAGGGTGCGCGCGAGGCCGCCGAGCAGGATGGGGATAACGAGGCCGAGGGGGAAGAGCATGCCGAAGCCGAAGGCGGCGCCGAGGCCCGTGAGCACCTCCGCGAGGACGCCGATGCCGATGCCGAGCAGGAACAGGCTCACGTTCACCTGGTTGCCCACGAGGGCCTCCACGAGGGTGGCGAAGGCGTTCGCCTGGGGCGCGGCCATGCCGGTGAGGTCGCCGCGCGCAAGCCCGATGCTGAGGAAGGTGGCGGCGAGGCCGCCGATGACGGCGCCGGGGACGATGCCCGCGATGCCGGCCTTGAACTGGTGGTAGGGGCGCGCGCCCACGTAGTGCCCGTTCTTGAAGTCGAGGAGGAGGTTCCCGGCGAGGGTGATGCCCGCGGCGAACACGGCCGTCCCGAGAAGCGCGAGCGCGGCGCCGAGGCCCGTGGGGAGGCCGAACAGGGAGAAGAGGCCGAAGCTCAGGAAGAACAGGAGGAAGGAGGTGCCGGACACGGGCTCGAGGCCCGTTTCGCCGAGCACCTTCACGGCGACGGCGCCGAGCACGAAGGTGCCCACGGCGAGCACGAGCCCGAAGGCGACGCTCGGGGCCACCGGGAAGCCGCCCGCAACAAGCAGGAGGGGAAGCCCTACGACGGTGAGCGCGATGAGGAGGGCGATGTGGGCGGGAGGCCACTCGAACCAGCCGCGGCCCGGTTCGTACGCGCTCCGGCCTTCCTCGTCGGCGCTTCCGAGGCGGAAGAGGTCGCGGGTGGCGCGGCGCACCGTGGGGGCCACCTTCACGAGGGCAGTGAGGCCCGCGCCGAGGATGACGCCGGCGCCGAGGGCGCGGAAGGCGCCGTTGAAGGCAAGCTGCGCCGTCGGCTCCCCGCGAGCTGCTAGGAGGTCGAGGGGCACCGTGGCGCCGAGGCTCGGGAGGAAGGCGGGGGCGCCCAGGAGGACGGCGAGGGGGATGGCGACGAGCCAGATGAAGAAGGCGCCGAGGGCCACCACGAGGGCGGGCCGCAGCTTCAGGAACCAGCCCACGGCCACGAGCAGGGGAGAGAGCGCGACGTGGACGTCCGTGTACTGGGTGGTCGCGAGGGGTTGCCCGACGGCGCCGCCGTCGCGGTAGTAGGAGTTGGGGTTCGTGCCGTCGAAGGCGTAGGTGAGGCCGCTCACGTTGCGATCGCCGCGGCGCGTGAGGGGGAGGTCCCGGAGGAGGGTCCAGAGCGCGCTCACGGCGGCGCCGATGCCCACGAGGCGAACGGCCTGCTGGGCCCGCTCGCGGGCGCCCGTGCTGGTCTCGCGGCTCATGTCGAGGAGCTTCACGAAGCTCTCGAAGCCAGGGTAGGGGACGGGGTCCTCCACGAGCCAGACGCGGCGGAACACGATAAAGTACAAGGCGCCGAGGAGGCCCGCGAGGACCGTGGCGGCCACGGCCACCCAGAAGGCCGGGAGCGCGGAGGCAGGGATCACGGGCGCGGGGTTGCCCGTGTAAGGAGACAGCAGGTAGAGGGCGGGGTAGGTGAAGACGAAGCCGAGGGCAATGTAGGAGGTGCCCACGCTCGCGCCCGCCCCGAGGTTGATCTCCGTGGGAGCCCAGCCGCGGGAGAGGCCGATGAGGTAGGTGATGTACCAGGCGCCCGCCACGATGAGGCCGACCTTGAGGCCCACGTAGGCGTTCACCACAGCGAAGACGGCGCCCACGAGGACGCCGAGAAGGACCTTGCGCCAGTCGAAGCGGCTTCGCGTGAAGGCCTCGCGGCGGTTCTTCTCCTCGAGGTAGGTTTCGAGGACGCCGGTGTTCACGTTGGCGTACATCTCGAGGTCGAAGTACTCGAGGTCGCCGGTCTCCATCCGCTGGGCGCCCGCGGCGGTGGGCGGCCGGCGGCGAAGGCCTCCCGACCCGGTTCCGCGGGTGGCGCGCGCTCCCTGCTCCTCGGCCCTTCCCATGAGGTCAACCCGACGGCACCGGGAATCCCTTCACCCCTTATCAAGGATGGGCCGCGACGGGACGGGAGCGGAAGCCTCTTGTGGCCCGCCCACGGTGGCTGCCCCATGGCCCCGTCGCGCCGTCCCCGTCTCGAGGACCTGCTCCCCCTCTATGCCGCGAGGGCGCGGGTTCCCTGGGAGGTGCTGGAGGACCGCGCCGTCCTCGTCTTCCCGAAGCAGTACGGGCCCTTCGAGCGGTTGGTCGCGCGTCTTGCCCGCGGCCCCAAGCACGTGCGCGTCACCCTGGACGAGCTCGGCACCGCCACGTGGCTTCTCGCGGACGGGTCGCGCACGCTCCAGCAGATCGCGGACGAGCTCAAGGCGAGGCTTGGCGAGTCCGTGGACCCGGCGGGGCCGCGCACGGCGGCCTTCCTCCAGGGCCTGCGGATTCGTGGTCTCGTGGACTTCTACGAGGGGCCGGCGAGCGCGGACGACTCCCTCCGGGGGCTCACTCGCGAGCAGGGGTTCCTTCCCGTCGCCTGCCCCAAGTGCAAGGCGGAGGTGCGTCTCCACGAGGAGGATGCGGGGAAGCGCTTCGTGTGCCCCCGCTGCCGCAAGCTCTCCCGCGCAAGCCGCGGCGGGTGACTGGCTCCCCGGGGCCCTGGGGACCTACCGGGATCCTCAAAGGGGGGCCGGTGGAACTCGCTGTCGGTGACCCCGGAGTGATCGGTGTTTTCGCCAAGATGTTTGGCCACAAGGAACGGATCGAGGAAGTGTCGGTTCGCGAGGGCGAGGCCGGCGGGTATGAGGTCCGCTCGAGCGGGCCCGAGGACCTGAACCGGATCACGGTGGCGGAGGAGTCCGTCCCCGAGCATTTTGTCGAGAAGGTTCCTTCCGAAGGCGGCAGCGTCCTGTTCGTCCCCTTCCTGGAGGCGCTCCGTCGCAGCCTCAAGCGCCGGACTGAATAGGTCAAGGGTCGCCCCTGACCTATCCCGTCAACCCCATCCAAAGCAGATGGAAAAATATTAGGCGCCCCATTGACATGGTTAAGCGGGGCTGTGCTATTGGAACAGGGGGCAACAGAGGTCGTTTTCCAGGTGAGCTTTTCTCACCCCTTGCTTGAGCTCACGCGCCGCCACCCGGTGGCCGCGGCCTTCCTCAACGCCCGCCCCACCCTGGGCGGCACGTACGTGCTTGCGCTTCTTGGCGACGACCGCTCCCAGGCGGACCTCGCCGCCCTCGTCTCCACGGCCCCCGCCCAGGCCCTCTACCGCGAGTCGCGCTCCGTGGCCTACCTCCTGAGCCCCGAGCACCCGCTCCGGACAGAGTTCCCCATCGACGACATTCAGCAGAGCCTCCAGCAGTCCCTGAAGGCCGACTTCGTCCACGACCCGCTCGCGATGAAGGCGGGATGGCTCACGCTGCGCGTCTTCAACCTCCGCGGCATCCCGCCGCGCCAAGCCGTCGAGGAGCTGCAGGCCTGCTGCCGCCGCCTCAACATGGACTTCCGCCTCGTGACCCTCAGCAGCACCGACCTCACCTCGCCCACGGTGCCCACCGAGGCCCTCACCGAGAAGCAACTGAAGACCATCAAGGCCGCAAAAGCGCTCGGGTTCTACGACACGCCCAAGCGCGCGAACCTCGACACACTGGCCCAGATCTTCGGCGTGAGCAAGGCCGCCGTCCACAGCCGCCTCAAGGCCGCCGAGCGGAAAATCATCACCGAGTTCACCGACCGGCTCTGAAGCAACCTTCAGAAACGCTGGCCGACGATGTCGGCCGCGCCTCGCTCGCTCCGCTCGCTCCGGGGTTGACCATCAAGCACTGAGCGGCCTGCGGCCGCCAGGTCGACGGACGCGGCGCTACAGAGAATGGGTGTGATGCGGCCCGAAGGCCGCAAGAACAAGGAGTGGGGGCACCAGGACAACCTTCAGAAACGCTGGCCGACGATGTCGGCCGCGCCTCGCTCGCTCCGCTCGCTCCGGGGTTGACCATCAAGCACTGAGCGGCCTGCGGCCGCCAGGTCGGCAGACCCGTCGCTGTGGTGAGAAAATGTGACGCGGCCCGAAGGCCGCAAGAACAAGGAGTGGGGGCACTGGGATTTTCCCCCGGAGTCTCGAGAACTCCGGGATTTGAACCCAGACAAACGGGTCTCTTCTACGATTCGCGGTCGGCGCTCCAGTCAGTGGTCATTGCCGGAAAGGGTGGCCACCCGTTCTCAGCTCACGCAGACCCGATTATCGTCATTCCTTCGTAACTGGAGCCCGCTGTCATGCCTGGTTAGACCATGCCCCCAGGACGAGACACCCCGAAGGGTGCGAGGCTACGAAGGAAGGCAAATGCAATGAGAAGCCCGCCAAAGCGAGCCTGAGCCCGTTAGGCTCAGGCGCCACGGCGGAGCTTCTGGGCTCGCCTTCGGCGGCGCATCTTCTTCTTGCGCCACTTCCAGCGCTGATTCCCCTTCTTCTTCCAGACGCGGGAACTCCTCTTCATACGTTATTCCTCTTGAAATCCAGGCCGCGGTGGCGGCCCTTGGAAGGCTCCGCCGAATGGCGCGTAACCAGATGAAACGACACCCCTGATATGGGGCGGCGGTAGCCCGTAAAGCGCCTTCCCCTAAATAAACGTATGGCTGCGCCCCGTTGGGGCGGACAGCGTTCTCGGCAGCGGCGACCCCGCACGATGCGCGCAGCCGCGGCGGACACGCCCGGCGCGAGCCCTCCCGCAAGGGGCGGCGTGGGCGTCTGCCGCGCCCTCGGCCGGCCCCTACCGATGGCGCCGCCGGAGGCTTCTCCCTGGAGACGGGCGAGGTCGCTCTAGCTGGACTCTCGGCGGCTCCCCCTCGGGCGCCGCCTCGCCTTCGGGAGCTGCACGCATGATCAAGACAAACGGCTACGCCACCCACGGACCCCGGGAAGCCCTCCAACCCTTCACCTTCGATCGCCGCGACCCCGGCCCCCGCGACGTGCTCCTTGAGCTGCTCTACTGCGGCATCTGCCACTCTGACATCCACCAGGCGCGCAACGAGTGGGAGAACTCCAATTACCCGATGGTGCCCGGCCACTAGATCGTGGGGCGCGTCACGCGAGTGGGGCGCGAGGTGACCAGGTTCCGTCCCGGCGACTTCGCGGGCGTGGGGTGCATGGTGGACTCGTGCCGGGCGTGCGAGAACTGCCGCGAAGGGTACGAGCAGTACTGCGACGTCCACACCTCCTTCACCTACAACGGCACGGAGCAAGACCAGAAGACGCCCACCCAGGGGGGCTACTCCTCCCACCTCGTGGTGGACGAGGAGTTTGCGCTGCGCATCCCCCCGAACCTGCCGCTTGAGGGCGTGGCGCCGCTCCTTTGCGCGGGCATTACCACCTACTCGCCGCTGCGCCGCTACGGCACGGGGCCGGGGAAGCGCGTGGGCGTGGTGGGGCTCGGCGGCCTCGGCCACATGGCCGTGAAGCTTGCCGCCGCCATGGGCGCCGAGGTCACCGTGTTCAGCACCTCGCCGTCCAAGGAGAAGGACGCGCGCGGCCTCGGGGCGCACCATTTCGTCGCCACGAAGCCCGCCGCGAACCTGGAGCCCCTTGAAGCGACGTTCCACCTCATCATCGACACCGTTTCCGCGCCCCACGACGTGAACGCCTACCTGAACCTGCTGCGGCGTGACGGCGCCGTCGTGCTCGTGGGGCTCCCCGAGAAGCCGCTGGAGGTGGAGGCCTTCTCCGTGGTGAGCCTGCAGCGGAGCCTCGCGGGGAGCAACATCGGGGGCCTCCGGGAGACGCAGGAGATGCTCGACTTCTGCGCCGGGAAGGGCATCACCGCCGACGTGGAGGTCATCCCGGCCTCGAAGATCAACGAGGCTTACGAGCGGACGATCCGCGCCGACGTGCGGTACCGGTTCGTCATCGACCTCAAGACGCTCTGAGGTCGCCTGCCCCGCGGGGTGGTTCAGGCGGCCCTTTCGGCGAGGAGGCCCTCGTAGACGCCGCGCACTTCCTTCGCGATGCCGAGCCAGTCGAAGCGCTCGACGGCGAGGCGGCGGGCCTGGCGGCCCATCTGGCGCAGGCTCGCGGGGTCGGCGAGGAGGGAGTTGAGGGCGGCGGCCACGGCCTTCGCGTCCCCGGGGGGCGCGAGGTGGCCGGTGCGGCCCTCCTGCACGACTTCGGGGATGCTGCCGACGCGGGAGGCCACCACGGGGATGCCGGCGGCGTGGAACTCGAGGAGCACGTTGGGGAAGCAAGCGGTGCCCACGGGGCTCATGGCGGGCACGACGCCCACGTCCACGGCCTTGAGGAAGGTGGGAACGTGGAGGTTGCCGAGGAAGGTGACGCGGTCGGTGAGGCCGCCCTTCGCGAGCTGGTCGTGGATGGCTTCGCCCTCCTTCCCGTACCCGGTGTGGGCGATCACGAAGTGGGCCTCGGGGTTGGCCGCCGCCACCTCGGGCATGGCGGAGACGAGGGTGCGCACGCCCTTCCAGGGGGTGAGGTGGCCGAAGTAGGCCACCACGGTCTTTTCCTGGGGGATGCCGAGGGAGTCGCGGGCGTCGCGCTTCTCCTGCTCGTCGGCGGGCGGGCGGTACTCGTCGAGGGCGACCCCGTTGGGGATGACGTGGATGGGGCGCGTGTACCCGGCCTTGCGCAGCTGCTGCTCCTGGTAGCGGCTCGACACGATGAGGGCGTCGAAGCCCGCGACACCGGCGCGGAGGGTGAGCCCCGAGTTGAACACGCGGTGGTAAGCGAGCTCCACGGGGGAGGGCGGGATTGCCGTTTCGCTCTTCACGAAGATGGGGTTCCACAGGTGGCCCACGAGGGGCTTCGTCTTGCGCGCGGCGAGGCGCGCGACGCTCCCCCACACGCCCATGAGGGGAATGGCCACGTGGTAGTGGACGACGTCCACCGTGGGGTCCTTGAGGCTCTCGCGGAGGCAGCGGGCGGCGGCGGCGCCCTTCGTGATGTAGTGGAGCTTGCTGTTGAGCTCCTCCACGCGCACGGTGGGGGTGCGGAGGACGCCGTCCACGCCGGCTTCCCGGAGGTTTTCCTTGAGGTAGTGGACGTTCTTGCTGATGCCTTCGTTGAGGGCGCTGACGTAGGTTGCGTGGGTGAAGCTGGCCTTCAAGGAGCCACCTCCTGGGGCTGGGAAGCAGGAGCGGGAGCGGTGGGGGTTTCGTGGGCGACGTCGCGCTCCTCCTTGAGGCGCGTGAAGTCGATCCCGAGGTGCACGAGGGCGGCCGCGCCGAGGAGGGCCACGATGACGCTCGTGCCGAGGTGGGTGAGGATGGCCACGGGGGCCACCTGCTCGGCGGTGAAGCCGAGGGCCACGTAGATGGCGGCGAAGGCCACCTCGTAGGTGCCCACGTTGCCGGGCGTGACGGGGAGGCCGAAGCTGAGGAGGAAGAAGGGCACGCCCGCGGCCACGGCGGCCACGTCGGGGGTGGGGAGGAAGGCGAGGAACAGGCACACGAAGACGCCCGCCTGGAGCACGCTCATGAGGAGCGTGAGAGGCGCCACCTGGGCCGCCGCCTTGGGACTCCGCACGAGGCCCTCGGCGCCGAGGATGCAGCTCTCCGCGAAGCGCACGAGCTTCCCCTGGACCTTCCCGGGGAGGAAGGAGAGGACCTTCTCGGTGAAGCGGAGGAAGCCCTGCTTCCACGTCACGGCTACCCACAGGACGAGGATGGCGGCGACGGGAATCACCCAGGCGAGGTTGAGGGCCGTCGCGAACCAGGAGGGGAGGCCGCGCTCGGGGATGAGCATGAGGCCCGCGGCGGCGAGGACGGCGATGCCGAGGAGGTCGAGGATGCGCTCCACGGCCACCGTCGCGAAGACGCTCGTGAAGGTGACGCGGTGGCGCTTCGCGAGGACGGCGGCGCGGGTCACGTCGCCCGCCTTGAGGATGGTGAAGCTGTTCACGAGCCAGCCCGCGGCGGTGAGGCCCGTGGCTTCCTTCACCGTTACCTCACGCTTCACGGGACGCAAGAGGATGCGCCAGCGGATGCCGCGCACGAGGAAGAAGAGGGCGTAGGCCGCGAGGGCGGCGAGGAGGTAGCGGCCGTCGGCGCGCCGCAGGGCGTCGTAAACGGCGCCCCATCCCACATAGGTGATGAGCCCGGCAAGGAGGGCGAGCCCGAGGAGGCTCGTGCCGATGATCTGCAGGCGGCCGCGGGGGCGGGACATGGGCCGCGGCTCCAATCGGGGCCCAAAAGGGATTCTGGTACAACGGTGGGGGAGCCCCCAAGCGGGGTCGGAGACCCTTCTACCCCTGTACCAAGAGCATCAAGCGGGGCGCCCGGGGAAGGCGGGGGAGCAGGGTCATTCCATGGCGCGAAACCTCCAACTCGTCTCCGTGGTCGTGCCCACGTACAATGAGCGCGACAACCTCCCGGCGCTCGTGGCGGGCATCGACAAGCACATCACGACGGACTACGAGATCATCGTCGTGGACGACGGCAGCCCCGACGGCACCGCCGACGTGGCCCGCGAGCTTGCCACCGAGTACCCCGTCCGTCTCCTCAGCCGCGGCGCGAAGCTCGGCCTCGGCAGCGCCTACCGCGCCGGGTTCCGTCTTGCTCGCGGCGACGCCGTCCTCGAGATGGATGCCGACCTCAGCCACGATCCCCGCCACATCCCGGGCCTCCTCGAGGCCGTGGAGCGGGGCGCGAGCATGGCCGTGGGCAGCCGCTACGTGCACGGCGGCGCCATCCGCAACTGGGGCCCCTACCGCAAGGTCGTGAGCGGTGTGGGCAACGGGCTGGCGCGCACCATCCTCGGCCTCGGCAGCAAGGACTGCACGAGCGGCTTCCGCTGCTACGCCGCCGACTGGAAGCACCTCGTCACGAGCACGAAGAGCGACGGGTACGCCTTCCAGGTGGAGGTGCTCTACCTCGCGAAGAAGTGGGGCGCCACGGTGGCCGAAGTGCCCATCATTTTCGAGAACCGCACCGTCGGGAAGAGCAAGCTCGGCGCGAGCGAGTTCGGCAAGTTCCTCGCCACCCTCGGGCGCCTGCGCGTCTCGAGCATGCCCGCCATGCCGCCCGCGCTCCCTACGGGCCCGACGGCCACGCTGGAGGCCGGCGTGGAAGCGCCGGCGGCTCAATCTCAGGAAGCCTCCGCTCCGTCCCAGTAGCTGCCTCCTCGGGCGCGGCGGGCTTGCGGGAGGCGCCGCGGCCGCCGCGCCAGCGCTCGTAATCGCACCGCAGGTTCCCGCCGCGGTCGAAGCGTGAGCAGTCGAGGCTCGCGCAGCACTCCCAGTGCACTTCCCCGAAGCGGGGGCAGCGTTTGCCGCGCGCCTCCTTCAGGGGATTTTTCTGCGCCCGGGCGTACCCGCCGCAGGCGCCGCACGTGCCCATGGGCACCGCCTCAGGCGCACGCGCTGAAGCCGCACACGCGGCAGAGGAGACAACCTTCGGTGGGGAGGATGCGGCCCGAGCAGTCGGGGCAAGTCGTTAGACGAGCGGCCATGGGACTCCCTCACCCCTCAGCGCTATTTGCCCGTACAAGCGGGGGTGGAGTGAAAGTACCGCGGGGAACGCTCACGCTAACGCTCCCGCTCACGGCCACCGTTCAACGTCTCACGTTAGCGTGAACGGGAGCGTGAACGGGAGCGTGAACGGGTGTGGGAGAAGCAGGGCCGCTCCTGGGGCTGGAAAACCGAGGCGACCGCTTCGCTGCATCGCTGCATCGCTGCATCGCGTCTCATACACTCCTGGCCTTGCGGGACGCGATGCAGCGAAGCAGCGATGCAGCGATGACGGCAGGAAACGCTTACTTACGCAGCAGAGCGGGGAGACCCGTGCCGTGCTCGTGGCCCTTCACGACGCCGTGGATGGGCGGGAGGGAGTCCTGGCCGGCGAAGAGGCCGGGGCCCTGGACGAGCGTGGCGACGAAGCCGGCGCGGCTGCGGGAGTCCTCGGGCTTGCGGGTCTCGAGGCACTTCTCGAGGCAGGCGTCCACCATGGGGGCCCAGACGCGGCCGTCGTGGTCCACCTGGATGTCGATGAAGTCGTAGCTGCCGGGGCAGCGGCCGGGACCGCAGCGGCCCACCACGAGGGGGTCCTCGAGGGGGTTCACGCGCACCGTGGTGGAGGGGCTCGTGGGGTTGAGGGCGTCCGTGAGGATCTGGATGTAGCCGTGCCATTCGCTCGCGGCGACGGCCTCGTCGCTCGCGGTGTAGCCGCCCGTGAGGTTGGTGCCGAGGTAGGCCACGGCGAGGCGGCCCTCGGCACCCGCCACGGCGGCGGGGAGGTGGCCCACGGTGAGGCCGGGCGGGAGGATGTTGCGGGCCTCGCTCCACGTTGCGCCATGGTCGGTGCTCGTCACGAGGTAGAGGCCGCCTTCGAGGCCCTGGAACAGGTAGTACAGGTTGCCGGCCTCGTCCACCGTCACGACGGTGTCGTCGGGGATGGTGGGGATGTCGCTCACCTTCACGCGCGTCCAGGTGAGGCCGTCGTCCTCGGTGATGAACAGGATGGCGTCGTTGCATTCGGCGCGGGGGAGGAAGACGCGGCCCTCGCGGTCGGCCTTGAGGTGGCCGTGGAGGCCGCTGCAGACGCCGTCGAAGGTCTCGGGGTTGAACTCGTCGGCGTGCACGCCCTGGCTCCCGGTGGGGCCCGTCATCTGGAAGGTGCGGCCGCCGTCCATGCTGCGCTCGCAGGTGCTCGTCGCGATCTGGTTGTAGCACACGTACACGAAGTTCGGGTACACCGGGTTCGCGGGGAGGACGCGGGGCTTCGCGGTCACAATCGTCTGGTGGTCCGCGGGCGGGGACTGGCACGCGTAGGGGTTGGGCGTCCACGTCGCGCCGGCATCGTCGGAGGTGCTGAGGTAGTAGCAGACGACGCCAATCTGGTCGATGTTGAAGAGGCGGCCCGTGTCGGGGTCGGCGTAGATGTAGGGGTCGCCCGTGACGGGCGGGCTCTGGACGGCGCCGCCCGGCAGGCGGGGGGAGACGTCCTCCCACGTGAGGCCACCGTCGAGGGAGCGCAGGATGTCCGTGCGCGGGAAGGGGTAGGGCGCGTTGTCGAAGGTGGCGGCGGCGTAGAACATGGAGTGGTCCGCGAGGATGGCGAGGGTGGGCTCCGCCGCGTCGTGGCCGATGTAGAAGCTCACGGCCGACACGTTCGTGGCGTTGAGGCCGCTGAGGTTGTCCCCCACCGTGTGCAGGAGCGCCTGAACGGCGTCCATGCCGAGGCCCTTCGGCGCGTCGGGGAGCGCGTTGGGGTCGGCGCCCTCCTCGAGGGGCGTGACGCAGCCGGCGGCAAGAAGCGCGCCGACCACGGACAGGGTGGCGAGGAGGCGGGGAGGGGAGCGCATGGGCACGGCTCAGCCGGAAGGGGCTATTAAGGATTCTTGCGCCCGCGCTTCTGCTTCCCTGACACGTTCGGGAACCGGGGCCCGGAATGATCAGAATCGGCCAATCCTTTTATGTCAGGAGGGCTTCCCCGGCGTCATGTCCAACCCCATCGCGAAGGGCGACACCGTTTACCTGCGCTACACCGGCACCCTCGACAATGGGGAGATTTTCGACTCGAACGCCGAGGAGGGCGCGCAGCCCCTCGTGTTCAAGGCCGGCACCGGCCAGGTCATCCCGGGCTTCGACAACGCCGTCATGGGCATGGCGAAGGGCGAATCCAAGAAGTTCCGCATCGAGGCCAAGGACGCCTACGGCGAGCGCGACCCCAAGCTCATCCAGAAGGCTCCCCTGGAGGCCTTCGGTGAGACGAAGCCCTACGTGGGGATGCACGTGGACCTCGAGGACGAGCGCGGCAACGTGTTCCACGCCGATGTCGTGGCCGTGGACGCCGAGAGCGTGACCCTCGACATGAACCCGCACCTTGCGGGCGAGGCCCTCACCTTCGACATCACCATCCTCGACGTCAAGAAGGCGTGAGCCCGACTGGGCCCCCGGGGCCCAGCCGTTCGTGTTCTCATTTTTCGTGCTTAATCGAAGAGGTCCGCCAGGAACCCTTCCCGCTTCTTCCGCTTCGGGTTCCCGTACTTGTCGTACTGGACGTCGTCCCGGTAGGCTTGCGGGGGGCGGCCCTGGTGGGCAGGCGCTTGCGGGGCGGCCGGCGCGGTGCGCGACCCCTCGATGGAACGATCAATGATCTTGTCGAGCTCCCCGCGGTCGAGCCAGACGCCCCGACACTGGGGGCAGTAGTCGATCTCGATGCCTTGGCGCTCGCTCATCACGAGCGTTTCGTTGCAGCTCGGGCACTTCATCCAGACACCAGGCTCCGCGACGGGACTCATGTTTGATAAGGGTTCGGTCTGGGAAGCAACGGGCCGGGGGCGCGCCATCAGGTATTAGTACCTCCACGGGCTCCCCGCTAGGGATCCGTATGGTTCCCGCCTCGCCCTCCGCCACTCACGCCGTCCAGAACGGCGACATCGTCAGCATCCTCTACACCGGCACCCTCGACGACGGCGAGGTCTTCGACACGAACCGCGAGGAGGGCGGCGAGCTGCTGCAGTTCGAGGTGGGCGCGGGCGAGGTCATTCCCGGTTTCGATGCCGCGGTCGTCGGCATGAAGAAGGGCGAGAGCAAGAAGTTCCGCCTTGAGGCCAAGGACGCCTACGGCGAGTTCGACGACGAGCTCGTGCAGAAGGTGCCCCGCGAGGAGTTCGGCGAGCACGCGGTGGAGCCCGAGATGGTGGTCGACCTCGAGGACGAGGACGGCAACACCTTCACCGCCACCATCCTCGAGGTGGACGAGGAGGGCGTGACGCTCGACCTCAACCACGAGCTCGCGGGCGAGGCCCTCACCTTCGAGATCACGCTCGTGGACGTTCGCAAGGCCTAACGCGACCAGGGCCCGATCAGGCGGGCCCGCCCCCTTTTTCCGCGAGCGCCTCAAGCGCCGCCTCATCGTAACGGAAGAAGTACCAGTCCCGCAGCTCCTTCGCGCCTGTGCGCTCGTAGAAGCGCCGCGCGCGGTCGTTCCACGTGAGCACGATGCCCTCGAGGCGGCCCCAGCCGCGGTCGAGCGCGAGCTGCGCGAGGGTGCCCATCATGCGCTCCGCGAGACCGCTCCCCCGGTGGCCCGGGGAGAGGTACAGATCCTCCAGGTACAGGGTGGGTTTCGCGAGGAAGCTGCTGTAGGTGCGGAGCACGATGGCGTAAGCCACCACCTCGCGGCCGGCCAGGGCGACGAGCAGCTCGTACTTCGGGTCCTTGCCGAAGGCGTCCTCCAGGAGCCGCCGCTCCGCCTCGGGGGAGGGCGGGTCGAGCTTCTCGAACTCGGCGAGCTCGCGGACGAGGCGGAGATAACCGGGGCCGTCCTCGGGACGCGCGAACCGGATCGCGGGCGGGGACATGGCCCCGGCAGGGGGCCCACCCGGCTTAACCCCACCCCTGGCTCCCGCAGGCGGAGTGAACAGGTCAACTACATGGCTGCTTGGGTGTCGGCTGAACAACGTTTTAATATGTCGATGCTGCTTGACGCGCGATACCCTATGCGGGGCCACCGCCTGGTTCTCCTTCTCACCATCGCTTTCCTTGCTGTTCCCTTGACAGGCTGCTTCGGTGACGAAGAGCAGCCTCCCGCGGACCCTGGCACGGGCGGCAACACCACCGATCCGGGCACCGGCGGCAACACCACGGACCCTGGCACGGGCGGCAACACCACCAACCCCGGCATCCCAACCACGCCCGCGAAGCCCGCGCCGGTGAACGAGACGCTCACCCTCTCGGTGCCCTCGCCCGGCCCAGGCGCCACCGGTGGCACGGCCACGGCCACCACCACGAGCGCCATCGCCCCCGGCTTCGCGACCTGCAAGCTGACGTTCACTACGAACGACGCCATGGCCCCCGTCCAGAGCGTGGATTTCGCCGTCACCGACAGCGCCGGCACCGCCATCGCGACCGCGACTGTGACGGGCACGGCCCCCGGCGGCCCTGGGGTTCCTGCAAGCAGTGCCACTGTCGAGAGTTGCACTGCTCCCGCTGCCACCGGCCCCTGGACCATCACGGCCACAGGCAAGCAGCAGGTCCAAGGCCTGAACTTCAACATTCAGGTCGAGATTTTGTATTAAGAAAAAGCGCGAAAATGAGCGAGATCTGAGGCGGTGATCTGCCTCAGATCTCGTTCCAAACGACAGATTTCATCGTGGGCACGCGGCCGCTTCAGCCGACGCAACCAAGGCCGTTGTCCCATTCGTAGGCGAGCCGGGGAGTCATACCCTGGTTCCCAGTCCAAGACACACAGGTCCCATAGGACGTCCCGTATTCGATAACGATACAGTTCTCCATGCCGCCTGCTTCGCCCACGCTCACACAGGTGGGACCGGCCGAACCCACCGGAACCAGGGACAGGGCCAGGAGGAGGGTGCTGGTAGTGAGGAGACACACGGTTGCGATTGTAGAGTAACGCATAGTCTCTATTCCTGCCAGGGGGGCGATATGCCCAACCAGCCTGAACCCGAACATCCCGATAGCACATAGATTTTCCTGTGGCCTAGTCTCGACAGTCTGGGGAAACCCACCAATGAGCCTCCTGAAAAAGGGGCGTCTGGACCTCGATAGGCGAGAGGGGCCCCTCAAAAAGGCTATACCCGGCTTGCCACGTTGCGGGCACCGTGAGCGACAATCGCGTGGTGGCCCTCACCGCCGTCGGGAAGGATCGGCGGGGCCTCATCGCGGAAATCTCGGGCCACGTCACGGAGCTTGGCGGCAACATCGTGCACGTGGAGCAGGTGAGCCTGCGCGGCCTCTTCTCGCTCTTCATGCTCATCGAGCCCACGGAGCTGCCCGTCTCCCTCGACGTGTACCGCTTCGCTTACGAACTCACCCTCAAGGCCAAGGACCTGGGCCTTGATGCGCGGGCCGAGGTGGCGCCCGACCCCCACGCGCTCCTGCCGCGCGAGAAGGACCTCCGCGTCATCACCATCATCGGTTCCGACCGCCGCGGCGTCATGCACGCCATCACCCGCACCATCGCCGACCGCGGCGCGAACGTGGAGCGCATGCACCACGTCGCCCGTGGCGACGTCATGGCCTTCGAAATCCTCATCGACGTGACGGGCGTGGACTTCGAGGCCCTGCGGCAGGAGCTGCGCGTCACCTGCGAGCGCGTTGGCGTGGACGCCATCATCCAGCCAGACAGCATGTACCGCGCGAGGAAGCGCCTCGTCGTGTTCGACATGGACTCCACGATTGTGGACGGCGAGGTTATCGACGAGCTGGCGAAGGCCGCCGGCGTGGGCGAGAAGGTGGCCCGCATCACGGAGCGCGCCATGCGGGGCGAGATGGACTTCCAGGACGCCCTCAAGGAGCGCGTCGCGATGCTGAAGGGGCTCCACGTCTCGGACCTCGAGCGCATCGCCGACAGCCTCACCCTCACCCCCGGCTCCGAGGAACTCATCGAGACGCTCAAGGGGATGGGCTTCAAGCTCGCCCTCATCTCGGGCGGCTTCACCTTCTTCACCGACCGCCTCAAGAGCGACCTCGGCTTCGACCACACCTTCGCCAACGAGCTCGAGATTGACGAGCAGGGCTACGTGACGGGCCGCGTGAAGGGCACCATCGTGGACGCCGAGCGCAAGGCCGAGATTCTCCGGATGCTCGCCGAACGGGAGGGCCTCCGCCGCGAGGAGGTCGTTGCTATCGGGGACGGCGCCAACGACCGCATCATGATCCAGAACGCGGGGCTCGGCATCGCCTTCAACGCCAAGGAAGTGCTCCGCAAGGTGGCGGACGGGGCCCTCACGAAGAATAACCTCAAGGGGCTCCTGTACTGCCTCGGCGCCACTCCCCAGGACCTGAAGGGACACCGGAAGGCCTGAAGCGGGCAGCGTGGAGTATTTAACCCGCCAGAACGCTCCCCGGGGCATGTCCCTCATCGTCCGCACCGCCAAGGCGGAGGATCTGCCCCTGCTTGGTAAGTACTGGCTCGACCTGCGCTTTGCGGAGGCCACCTCCGGGCGCTTCGGCGGCGGCAACGTCCCCGAGTCGAGCGCGGGCTGGGAAACCTACGCGAAGAAGACGCTTCTCGGCGCTCATGGCATCCTGCTCGTGGCCGAGACGGACGACCGCCACCTCGCGGGCTTCCTCTCCTGCAAGGAGATCACGATTCCCCCGGACCGCAAGCTCGGTTGGGTCGAGGACGTTTACGTCTCCCCCGGCGAGCGCGGTCAGGGCGCGGGGCGCGCGCTCCTCGCGGCCGTCGAGGCCTGGGCCCGTGGCCGCGGCCTCAAGTACATCGAGGGCGTGACCGGCTCGGACAACTTCTACGCCATCCGCGCCTGGCAGAGCCTTGGTGCCCAGCAGGTGGGCGTCCTCATCGAGAAGCGGCTCGAGTGATCAGGGCGCGCCGTGCAGCCGCCAGCCCCCGGGCAGCAGCCGCGCCGCTCCCAGGAGGGGCGTGAGGTCTGCCCACTCGTCCTTGAGCGGCAGCAACGCCAGGGGAGCGCCCACGGTTCGGGCGAGGCGCGCGGCGGGAGCCTGCAGCTCCTCGGGGATGCGGATCGCGTACAGGAGGGCGGCGCCCCGATAGAGGTCCAGGTTCGGCTCCCACAGGTCGTCGAGGTGGGCTTCCAGGGGCGGAGGCGCTTCGCGCACCTTGGGCGCGACGTCCGTGACGCGCACCTTGAGGCCGGGGACGGCGTGCGCAAACTGGAGGGCCGCAGCGAAGCGGTTGCCTGCCGCGAGCTCCACGATGAAGGGGCCGCGCCGCGCGAGGCTCAGCAAGGCTTCCGGGAGCGCAGGTCCCTGGTTGGTCACAGGCCTGGAAGCGGCGGGGGCGCCATCAATTCTCGCCCGGGGCCGGGCGGGTTGCATGGAAGCATCTTTTTACGGGGATGTGCCCTCTCAGGGGTGTTGATGACTCGCGGCGTGGTCCGGTACCGCAATTTCCGGCACGAGGACCTCTTTGAGGTCGTCCGGATGGCGAACCGGACCCTTCACGAGAACTACGACGGAGGGCTCTTCCTCCAGCTCGGGGACCTCTATCCCGACGGGTTCATCGTGGCCGAGGCGCCCGGCGGCGAGATCGCGGGCTTCCTTCTCGGAGTCGTCGAGCGCGCCTACGAGGCCCGCATTCTCATCCTCTCGGTGGACGAGAAGCACCGTAAGCGCGGCATCGGCACCCAGCTGTGCTACCTTTTCGAGGAGCGCTTCGCCCGGAACGGGATCCGGCGCGTGAACCTCGAGGTGCGCGTGAGCAACGCCACCGCCATCCGCCTCTACGAGGGGCTCGGGTTCGAGCGGAAGCGCATCATTCCCCACTATTACGCGGATGGGGAAGACGCGTTCCTCATGAGCAAGATCATCGCCTGATCTTCGGGGTTGTTTCGCCCACGTCCCCCGCTCAAGGTTAGGTGGCTCGCGGACCTTTCTTGGTTTGTCAGGGGACACCGGCACGGGACGCCGTGCTGGGAGAAGAGAGGTTGAGAAAAACGGGGGTGCCGGGCCGCCGGTTGTTAGTGCATCCGTGAGCGGCAGCCCGGAACGAAGGAGTGGCCCTAGAGGGCCTTGACCATCTGGGGGCCCTTCTCCATGCGCTGGAGCATGGAGCCGAGGCGGTTGTGGAGGCGGCCGGGGCCGCTGAGTTCGCCGGAGGAGAGAACCTCCGCGAGCTCCTTGCCGAGGACGAAGATGGCCTTCTTGTGCTCGCCCTTGGAGCGGTGCACGTGGATGGGGCTGACCTTCATCTTGTTGTACTCGGGGAAGAGCTCGCCCTGTCCGACGGACTGGGTCTCGACGTAGTTCTTGATCTGGCAGAGCAGCGTGTGCATCTGAATGAGTTCGTCCTTGTGCATCCCTTTCCCCTCCGGCGGGGTTGAAGCTACTAAGGAGCCCAGGGAATATAATATTTTTGCACGAATAGAAAACGGGCTGTGAAAGAAGAATTCGGCCCCAAAACAGGAAATTTCCCAATTTCCGAGAGAGCCGAAGCTAGAGCGAACGAAGTGTTTGCTCCGAAATCGATGGGGTCCCAAGCCCGTCTACGTGCGCGGCGCTGCATCCCAACCGTGGCGCGAAACGTGCTGCACTCGAAGGCTCGGTTCCGGTCGAGCAGACGAGTAAGGACCCTTAAAGAAACTTCACTCACATGAACCCTTTGGTGGCCCATGTTGCGCCGCGCAGCAACGGCGACGCTAGCACCGACCAACTGCGGTGATCCGGCAATCGTTCCATCGTCAAGCGACGTGAGAAGGCAATCGCACTGGGCGAAAAACAGAGTGAAAGAAAAGGAGGGGGCGGAGGCTCAAGGGCCTCCGCCAAAGTGGTCGAGGGACCTTACGCGAGCTCGGCCCGCGTCAGCATACCGACGAATCGGGGTGTCACCCCGATTCGTCCTCTGCTGCCGCGGCCCTCACTGGCTTACGCCAACTCGGCCCGCGTCAGCATCTCCACGTTGGCGGGGCGCTTCGTGACACGGACGAATCCTGCTTCGCAGGAGCAGCCGCCTCCGGCGGCCTTTCGTCCTATCACGAAGCGGCAGCTCCCTCGAGATGCTCCCGCACGTCGCTCGCTTACGCAAGCTCCGCACGGGTCAGCATCTCAACGTTCGCGGGCCGCTTCGTGATGTTGCCCGTCTTCACGCCCACGAGGGTGCTGATCTTCTTGTCCGTCGCGATGTCGAGAAGGCGCTGCGTGATGACGCCGTCGAACACCACGTGCTTCACGGCGCCGGAGTCGTCCTTCTTGAGGGTGTCCGCGAGGTCGCGGACGGCGACGGTGCCGCCGATGCGCTCAAGCTGCTCGTTGAGGAGGACAGCCTGGAGCTTGCCGGAGAGCTCGTCGAGGATGGTCACGTAGGTGGACTCGCGGCCGCCGGTGGGGCGGCGGGGGGCCTCGTCGGCCTCGGCCATGGCGGGCTCCTCGCGGCGCTCGCGGCGGTCCTCACGGGGCTCACGGCGGGACTCCCGCTCCTCACGGGGCTCCCGGGGCTCGCGGCGCTCGCCGCGGTCCTCGCGACCCTCGCGGGGTTCGCGGCGGTCGCGGCGTTCTTCGCGGCCTTCGCGGGGCTCGCGGCGCTCGCCGCGGTCCTCACGGGGTTCCCGGCGCTCGCCGCGCTCTTCGCGGCGGTCGCGGCGCTCCTCCCGGGGCTCGCGGCGCTCCTCGCGCTGGAGGGCGGGGGCGGCCTCGGAGGCGGTGAGCTGGATGTAGTCCTCGTCGTCGGGCTCGCGACCGCTGGAGGTCTTCGGGCCGCGGCCGCGGACGTTGTCGCGGTTCTCGGGGATGCGGCGGCCGCCCTCGAGGCTGTACATCTCGGTGAACTGCTCCGCGGGGATCTTGTTGCGGAGACACTTCATGATCTGCTTCTGGGTGAGCTCCTCGACCTCGCGGCTGCGGGGGGCGCGGGCGATGAAGTCGATCTCGGCGGTCTGGAGGAGCTCCTTGAGGATGAGCTCGCCGCCGCGGTCGCCGTCGACGAAGGCGATGGTGGTCTTCTCCTTCGTGAGGTCGCTCACGGCCTTGGGGACGCTCGTGCCTTCCACGGCGACGGCGTTGGTGATGCCGTTCTTGAGGAGGTTGATGACGTCGTTGCGGCCCTCGACCACGATGATGCTCTCGGACTTCGTGACGTTGGGGCCGGCGGGGAGGCGCTCGGGGCCGAGGCTGATGATTTCCTGGACGCGGATGGTGTCGCGCACCATCTCGGTGATGTCCTCGCTCTCGCCCTTGCTGGACTCGATGAGGTTCTGGAGGAGTTCGCGAGCGCGGTCGATGACCTGCTTGCGCTTGCTCACGCGGACGTCCTCCACGAGCTTGACCTTGATATCGGCCTTGCAGGGTCCGATGCGGTCGATGCTCTCAAGGGCGGCGGCAAGGATGGCTGTCTCGACCTTGTCGAGGGAGCTCGGGAGGATGATCTCGCCGATGCTCTTGCCCTTCTTGCTGTCGACGTTGACCTCGATGCGGCCGATGCGGCCGCTCTTCTGGAGGTCCCGGAGGTCGAGTTCGTCGCCGAGGAGGCCTTCGGTCTGGCCGAAGATGGCGCCCACGACGTCCGGCTTCTCCACCACGCCGTCCGCGTTCAGCTCCGCGCGGATCAGGTACTTGGTGGTGCTGGGATCGATGTTGATGGTCATGCTGAGGTCAGCTCCTGACTCGGAAGCCGGGAGGCACCGCATGCCCGGGGAACCTTCTTTCTAGAGGGAAGGCCGGTCTGCCAGATCACCTGGTCTCGACTGCCGCCCCTGGGGCTCCACGGCGGGAGGCGGGGCGGGTGAGCGGAGGGTTCCGGGGTTCCGACCTCCCAAAGAGGAGGGAGGGGGTGAAGGAACCGTCGGAAGGAGTGAGCGTGATATGGATTGAATCGGACATGCGTTGATATCCCGATTCCAAAAGCCGAAAGGACGACAAGCGGCTATATATCTATCGGATAGCCCGGTCGTGGCGGAGGGCCACCCTGGCAACGTGCGGCAGTGGGTGCTGCCCGATCCCACCTCCACCGCCTGCGGCCTATTCCCTCCTCGGCTCGGGGCCGGCGCGGGCGGGGGCGGCGGCCCGGGCGCGCACCGTTTCGAGGTAGGTGTCGAGGCTCTCGACGTGGCGGATCTCGCGGGCGGCCCGCACGAGCTTCCGCCGCACTTCGAGGTCCGCCCGGATGCCGTTTGCGCGCAGGGCTTCCTCGAGGAGCCGCGCGACCTTGCCGCCGGTGCGGTCCCAATCCGTGAGGATGATGGCCTCCTTGACGCCCTCCTCGCGGAGCGTCTCGGCGAGCCCGAAGAGGCCGCCCGCGGTCTGGACCTGCCGGAGGGGGCCCGTGAAGCCGAGGGCGCGGAGGGCGGCGATGTCCTTCTCGCCCTCCACGAGCGTGAGCGTGGCCGCGGTGGCTTCGATGGCTGCTTCGAGCCATTCCTCGAGGGCTTCGAGGGCCTCGGTGTCGGCGCCCTCTGTCGTCATGGGGGGAGGCCCCCCTTGAGGCGCGCGAGGGCCGCTTCGACCGTGAGGCCGTCCACGGTGACGGTCTTGCGGCGGGAGGTGTGGCCGCTCGTCACGCGGGCGGTGCGGGCGGGAAGCGCGAAGAACTCGGCCACGAGACGAGCTAGCTCCTCGTTGGCTTGGCCCTTCTCTGGTGGAGCCTGGACGCGGGCCTCGAGGCGGTTGCGCCAGGGGTTCCACCCTGCCGGAAAGCGGCTGTCTGCGGCGCCGGGGACCACCTCCACGTCGAGGGCGATGCCCCCCGCGGCGGGCTTCACGGCGGGGCTTGGGTCCGGGGCCACGCGGCAGGGACGGGGGCGGCAGCCCAAGAGGCTGCCGGTTCGCCCACCCGCTCCCTGCAGTGGGGTTTGACGCTTCTCGCCGCCTCCTCAGTAGGCCTTGCCCTGCTCCCCGCCCGGTCCGACATCGGGGCCAAATCCCTTATGGGTGCCACCGGCAGGGGTAAGGGTGAGGCCTGAACATGCCGACTGTGAACAAGAGCATCGAGGTCGACGTGCCCGTCGACCGTGTCTACGAATACTGGAGCAACTTCGAGAACTTCCCCCACTTCATGGAGAAGGTGGACGAGGTTCGCGTGACAGGCCCCACGACCACCCACTGGGTCGTGAACGCCCCCACGGAGCGCGTGGAGTGGGACGCCACGACCACGGAGAAGGTGCCCAACGAGCGCATCAGCTGGCGCGCCGCGGGCCAGTCGGGCCAGAACGGCACCGTCACCTTCGAGCCCCTCGACGCCACACGCACCCGCGTGAACGTGCAGATGGAGTACACCCTCGACAACAAGCTCAAGGAGAAGCTCGCCACGTTCTTCCAGATCGACGACCGCCTCGTGGAGACCGACCTCAAGCGCTTCAAGGAGACGGTGGAGCGCAACCCGAGCGCCGCGGGGGTTTCGGGCGGAACGACGGGCAGCGTGGGCGGCACCACCTACGGTGGCACCGGCCCTGGCTCCCTCTGAACCGCGTTAGGACCCGCCGGCCCGGGCCCGCTACCCAGCCTGGGCCGCGGTTCCATTCCCTGCTTTTTCAGGGTGGAACTCCCACACTTCCACCACGCCCCATTCCACCTGGACGCGCTTGACGCTCTCGCCGTGGTACTTGCGGATGAGCATGTCGAAGTAGCCATCCTGGAACTCGAGGGGGAGGTAGTTGTCGGTCACGAGGTACTTGAGGTGGCCGATCTCGATGAGGCGCTCAAGCGTCTGGTGGTCCACGTACCAGTGGTAGGTGGGGCGCTCGTTGTACCAGTAGAGCGTGTAGCGCCCGAGGAGGTTCCCGATCTGGCCCGTGCCCGGGGGCGCGTTCTCGTCGATGTAGGCCGCCGCTTCGTCGTACCCGGCGCCGAACACCTTTCCCTGCATGCGGGTGCTGCTGTACTCGGCGTGGGCGTAGGCGGGGACGGCCGCAAGGGCGAAGACGGCGAGGAGGGCCACGGCAGCCGCGGGGCGGTGCCAGGCGCTGCGGGCCTTCACGAAGAGGCCGCTCGCGGCCTCCACCACGGCGCCCGGGACGTTGCCCGCGAGGACCGCGATGGCGGGCACGAGAGGCATGAGGTAGAACCACTCCTTGCGGCTCGCCGAGGCGAAGAAGAGCGCGAAGATCAGGGGCCACGCCACGAGGAGGACGGCGTCGCGGCGGCGGCGCACGAACCCTTCGATGGCGACGAGGAGGATGCCCCCCACACCGAGGAGGAGGTCGGGGATACCCACGAGCTTCACGAGGCCGTAGTGCTCGTTCGTGAGGTACCAGGTCCACTCGCGGTGGGTGGCCGTGAGCTCCTGCATGAACACGGCCGCGAGGTGCGGGGGGAGCGCTTCGGGGCGGACGCGCCCGAGCTGCCAGAGCAGCTTGTACCCGAGGTCGTCGAGGCCGCTGTTCGCCACAAGCAGCAGGAGGCAGGCGAGGACGACGCCGGCGAGGGAGCCGAAGGCGACGCCCACGTGCTTGCCGAAGGTCTTGAGGGCCTGCAGCTCGGCGCGGTCGCGGTAGGCGCGGTAGCCGAGGTAGGCGGCCTCCACGAGGACGAAGAGGCCGAGGACGGGGAGGATGAGGATGCCGGGGAGCTTGCTGAGGAGCGCGAGGCCCGCCGTCACGCCCGCAAGCGCGGCCCAGCGCGTGGTGCGGCGCTGGTACCACAGGAGCGCGCACAGGATGGCGAGGCAGAGCATGAGCGCGAAGCCCGCGTCCACGAAGGCGGTGCGGCTCACGCGCACGTGGTAGGGCATCACGGCAAGCAGCACGGCGGCGGCCACGCCCGTGGCGCGGTTGCGCCACACGGTGCCGATGCCGTACACCACGGGGATGGTGAGGGCGCCGAGGACGGCCACGGTGACCACGACGGCGTCGGGGGTTGCGCCGCCGATCCAGATGCCCATGGCCATGAGGTAGAGCACGACGGGGGGCTGGCTCACGAAGGGCTGCGCGTCCCAGTGGAGCAGGTTGGGGTACTCCAGGTTGAGCGGGTTGGCAGCGAGGGAGCGGGCGACGGCGGCGTATTCGGCGTCGTCACCGTAGAAGAAGGTGGGGGTGAGCCCGTTGAGGCGCAGGAAGAGCGCGAGGAGGAAGAGGGGGACGAGGAGGGTGTGCCGCCGGAGGAAGGCCCAGCCTTGGCTGGCCCAGGTTCGGGAGCGTTCCATCAGGGGTGCGGCAGTCTCGCCCATGGTCACCAGGCCCTCGGCGGGCGGGGCGCGCAAAAGGCGTTCTGGTTCAACGCCCGAAGCGTGGAGACGCGGGGGGATAAGGGTCTTCGAGCGTTGTACGAGAACGGTGAAGCCCCCGCCGAGGGGCCCGCAGGACCATGGGATTCCAGGACCAGGCAGGCGGCCTGTTCAGTATCGGCCTCGTGGCGGTGGCCCTTGGCGGCGCCCTCCTGCCGGCCCTTCACCCCCTCTTCGACATCGGGGAGGGTGGCGTGGGCTCGGATGAAGCGGGCGCCCTCACCGGCCGCTTCATCGGCGAGACCCTCACGGACAAGACGCTCAGGAACTGCGAGATCCGCGACGCGAAGCTTGTGCGCGTGGAGACGCAGAACTGCCAGATCTACAATTCCGAGATCGTGGACTCCCGCATCCGCAGCGGCTCCGTCGTGGGAAGCCGCGCAAGCCTCACCGCTTTCAAGTCCGGCACCCTCCAGGACGGCGTCTTCGACAACGTCACGGTGGACGGCAGCAAGATCACGGGCACGCAGATCCGCGGCCTCATCATGCAGGGCGGAAGCCTCACCGACGTCACGCTCGTGGGCGGCACCGTGGAGAACACGGCGGTCACGGGCGGGAGCCTCAAGTGGGTGACCCTCCGCTCCTCGAAGGCGGAGAGCGTGGCCGTGGCGAAGGACGCGCGCATCCTCGAGAGCAGCGTCGAGAACTACACGCTCCAGGGTGGCCGCGCCGAGGCGAGCACCCTCATGAACGTCGGCCGCCACGGCACCGAGGTCGTGAACTGCAACGTCCTCGAGGCCGACCTCGTGGTCCGCCGCGTTGCCCGCGAAGGGGGCGGCGTCGTCGCCATCGTCGCGAACACGGGCAGGGCCGCCGCGCCCTACTTCGAAGTGGTGCTCTTCACCAACGGGAACGAGGTGGGGCGCACCCTCGTGAAGAACGTGCCCGCGGGCGGCGAGGCCCGCGTGAGCTTCCCCATGGGCGGGGGCGGCAGCCTCCGCGTGGTGGCGGACGCCGCCGACCGCATTCCCGAGGCGAACGAGGGCAACAACGAGGCGTCGGCCTGAGCGGCCTCAGTGCTCGTCGCCGCCGAGGTCCTGGGGGGCGGCCGCGGCTTTTCCGCGGGCGGCGAGGTTCACCTTCACGGTCTTGGCCGCCTCCGCGTCCACGCTCCGGATCCAGAGGGTGCGCTGGGGGAAGGGGATCTCGATGCCGGCCTTGTTGAGCTCGTCGTGGAACTCGGTCACGAGGTCGGAGGCCACGCGGCCGCGGTCGCGCCAGTGGGCGACGTAGCAGAAGGCGAGGAGGTTCACGCTGGAGTCCGCGAGGCGGAGCACGAGGCACTGGCGGGGGAAGGCCTCGTTCTTCACGACGTCCGGGTGCTCCTGCATGATGCCCACGAGGAGCTTGCGGGCCTTGTCGATGTCCGACCCGTAGGCGATGCCCACCTCGATGTTGATGCGGTAGTGGGGGTCGGGCATGGACAGGTTGGTGATGCGGCCGCCGGAGAGCTTGTTGTTGGGCATCACCACGATCTCGTGGTTGCGGTAGTGGTAGAGGCGCGTGCTGCGGAGGCCGATGCGCTCCACGCGGCAGATCTCGTTCTGGTCCGTCTGGATGTCGTCCCCTTCCTTGAAGGGGCGGTCAATGAGGAGGAAGATGCCGCTGAAGAAGTTGCTGAGGGTGTCCTGGGCCGCGAAGGCGATGACGAGGGAGGCCACGGCGGCGCCGCCCACGAACACCGTGAGGTCCACCTGGAAGCTGTCGAGGATGAGGACGAAGCCCACGATGAAGATGAGGACCGCGCCCACCTTGCGGAGGGCGGGCACCAGGATGTCGTCCACGTCGGTGGCGGTGCGGGGCGCAATCTCCTTCGAGTAGTAGTACAGGGCGGAGTCGAGCACCTTGTAGAAGACGTAGCATCCGATGGCGGTGATGGCGGCGGCGAGGATGCGGCGCGTGATGTCCACAAGGTCCCCCTGGGGGAGCACGGTGAGGGAGCGCTCGAACCCGATGAGGAACACGAGGAGGAAGATGGGTTTGCGGAGCTTGGTGAGGATGACCTGGGTGGTGTCGGCCTTGGCGTTGCGGGTGAGGCGGTAGACCACGCGGTCGCCGAAGAAGATGGCGATGAGGCCGGAGACGACCCAGAAGGCCACTTCGAGGAGGAAGACGCCCCACTCGTTGTCGAGGGGCGCGGGGAGCGGGTTCTTCACGAGGCCGAGGACGAGGGGGCTGTGGCTGAACACCTTCGCCGTCTTCGTGATGGTGACGGGGGCGGCGGCAGCATCATCGGACTGGATGGTGAACTGGAAGCGGTACGCGTGCTCCCCGGCCAGGCGCGTGGGAAGGGGCACCGTCACGAACACCTTCTGGGTGCCCTTCGGACCCAGGAAGAACGTCGCGTTGGGGGCCACCGTGGCCTCCACGCTCGGGTCCTGCGGCGCCACCGTCACGAGGTAGGTGTGGGAGGCGTTGAAGTTGAGCACCGACCACCCGAAGGTGACGGTTTCCGCGTCCTTGACGTCCTGGTAGCTCGGCGCCTCCGGGAGGTCCGTGATGGACACCGCGCCTTGGGCGAGAGCGCCCGGGGAGGCGAGCAGGAGCACGGCAAGAAGACCGAAGGCGAGAGAGAAGTCCCGCGCGCAACCGGTACGCATGGCCGGCCATGCGGGGGCCCCGCCTTAAGCGTTTCCCGGGCACCGTTGCGTCGTTAGGTTTATCTCGGTGGACCCCGGAGTACGGGGCTGCCCGGGCGCCGTGGTCCCCATGATTCATGAGTGGGGCGATGCAGCGCGAGGGCGACAACAGGAAAAAGTGCGCCCCGTTTAATGGGCTTCTGGAGGAGGGGGCCGTGCGGCCTATCCGCTGATTCTGGATCAACGGCGCGTACGACACACGTTTTACCGCGTGATGGCCCCCTCGGGGCCTCGCCCGGCATGGGTCAGGAAGGGGAGCCCCGCCAACGGCGCGGCGTTGAACCCGCCTGTTAATGTCGGGCGACAGCGGAACCCTTTTCTCGCGTCCTACCTGCTGCGGCGGAGCGTGCCGCGGCCCACCAGGAAGGCAATGGTGCCAGCGAGCGCGAGGAGGAATACGAGGTAGGGCCAGGGGCTTCCCTGCGTGTCGCCGCCGATGGCGGCCTGCGGGTTGCCGCCCGTGGCATTCGAGGTTGTGTTGTTTCCGGCCGTCTGGTTGGGGTCGGAGACGTTGGCGGTGTTCTCGGAATCGTTGAGGCTCGCTTCGCCGGCCTCCTGCTCTTCCGCCTCCTGCCCGGTGCCTTCGGCATCCGTGCCGGTGACGCCGTCGTTCTCGTCCTCGGTGTCGGTGTCCCGGGTGCGGCTTCGCTGCGCGTCCACGAGGGGCGCAAGGAGGAGCGAGGCAACAATGAGGGATAGGATCAGAAAGCGTTGGGGCGGCTCCATGGGAAGAATCGGAAACCGGTTCTCTGAGCCGCCCCCTTTTGGCGTTGTGGAGCAACAGGGGAAGCGTCCTGTTGCTCCAGGGAGGCTTACTTGCGGCGGGCCACGAGCACTGCGGCGGCGCCCACGGCGGCCACGGCGAGGAGGGTGCCGGCGGCGGGCACGGTGCTGAGGTTCTCGGGCACCGTGGTCTCCGTCACAGGCTCACCCGTGGGGCTTGCGCCGATGGTGGGGTCGTGGAGGAGGCTCGTGAAGCCGCCCACGCCGTACACGAGCGCGTAGCGGCCGGGCTCGTCGAGGGCGTGGCCCGTGACGGGGACGGTGATGTTGGCGCCGTCCTTCACGGCTTCAGCGGTCTCAAGCCAGGTGAAGTAGCCGCGGGTCGTGTTGGCGGTGCCGAGGGCGGCGCGGGGGCCGGTCTCGGCGAGGGTGGCGTTGCCCTTCTCGCCCGCGTCGAAGGTGAGGGCGAGGAGGTTCTTCGCGCCGTCGGCCCACGTCCATTTGTTGACGTAGAGGTCGAACTTCGTCTCGGTGGGGAGGAGCGTGAGGGTGGTGTTGCCCGCGGGGAGGGTCACGGTGGTGCTTCCGAGGCGGAACACCAGGGTGACGTTGCCGACGCGGTCCTTGTTCACGAGGTCGTCAAGGGGCGTCTCGGGGACCGCGCCCTTGTACTTCAGGGGGGCCTCGAGGGTCATGGTGAGGACGACGACGCCGTCCTCTTCCGTGGTCGTGATCTGCCAGGCCTTTGCCTGGTGGAGGTTCAGGGTGGCGCGCACTTCGTTCGCGGAGGGAGCGCCGTTCTTGTCGAGGTCTTCGAACTCCACAAGCTCGCCGAGCTTCACGTCGAAGGCCGCCTCAGTCTTGTTCGCGGGGAGGATCTTGATCATGGGCTTCTTGCCCTGGAACCAGACGGTGATCTGGTCGTTTTCGAGGACGATCTTGTCCTTCTCTTCCCGGGCCTTCGGTGCGGTTGTGGCACCGGCAAGGGCGGGGGCGGCGAGGGCGCTTGCGAGGAAGGCGAGCGCGACCAGCGCGGCAACAGTCCGGGGGACTTTAGCAACCATAGGGGGTTTCACCCGGCCGAGAAGCCCCCTTGGTGGGCATATGAGGGTTGTCCGACACTCATCGAAGGAACGGCCAGGCCGGGGCCCTTGAGAGCGGCACCCCCAGCCGGCTCGCGCCCCGACTCATCGCAGAGGCCACAAAGACCGCAGGTCGACGCGAACAGCGGACGCCTTCGACCCCTGTCTCCGTGGTCTCTGCGCTGGATGCGAGAGGGCATGCGGAGGGGACAAGCCAGTCCGGGCTGCTGAAGGGGAGGATGCCCTTCCCTCCGGCCCGAGGGGCGCATATTTAAAAGGTGCTGCGTGGTTGTGGGGCGTAGTGGCCATGGCCGAGTTGGATAACGAGCCCGAGGCCGACCTCTCCCCGGGGGAGCAGGTGAGCCGGGACCTCCACGACGTCCTCCAAACGCTCCAGGCAAACCTCTCCGGCATCCTGGGGAGCGTCCTTGTCGACGAGGAGGGCTACCCCCTGGCCTGGGATCTCAAGGGCGGCGCCGACCCCACGCTCATCGCCACCGCGGGAGCCCTCATCACGCGCGGCGCGGACCGCTCCGCCGCCGTGCTCGACTTCGGGACGCTCCGGAACGCGGTGCTCACCACAGACAAGGGCAGCATCGGCGTCTTCCGCGTGACGCCCCGCATCAGCCTCATCGTGCTCCTCCAACCTTCCACGAACAACATTCTTGTCATCGTGGAGGTCAACAAGGCCCTCGAGCGCCTGCGGCAGGTGATTGTCCCTGGCTTCTGAGGCCCGGGGCCGCCGCGCCCTCCTCTTGCTCCTCGCGGTGGCCTTGGCCTTCGCTGCGCCTGGGGTGAGCGCCGGGAACCACACCGTGGAGGAGGAGCGCCTCGACGATCCGCAGGCGCCCACCAACATGACCCTCGCCTACGTGCAGCTGGCCGTGGCGGGCGTGCTCCTGCTCGTGGTGCTCCGGATCGCCTACATTCTCGCCTCGAACCCCATCGGAGAGTTCCTGCAGGAGCTCTTCTACCTCCACCTGGACCGCATGCGGTGGCCCGCGGTGTTCATGATGCTCGTCTTCCTCGTGGAGACGGCCCAGCTCCTGCTCCCCTTCCTCGCGGCCCGCGGCATCCTCCAGGACCCCTACACGGTGGACCTCGTGCTCGACATCTTCCAGGGCGGCCTCCTCATCGCGACGGCTCTCGGCCTCCTGCTGCTCCTGCGCCACTACACGACGCGCGGGCTTGAGCGCCGCATCAGCGGCACCATGGGCGCCATCGCCTCCCTCCAGGGAAGCCGACGGCGCCGCCGCCTCGAGTAAGGCCCTCAGGGCGTCCGGGGCGGGGCATCTTCGAGGACGCCCAGCTCGAGGAGTTGCCGCAGCCGCCGCACCTCGTCCTCCGTCCCCGCCACTGCAAGGAGGTCGCCCGCCTGGAGGGTCAGGGTAGGCTCCGCGGCGAGGATGTCTCTCCCGCGGCGCAGGACGAGGGCTTGCGCGCCCGTGCGCTCGCGCAGGCGGAGCGCGCCGAGGGCCTCCCCCACGAAGGGGCTTCCGGGCGGGATGGGAACCTCGGTGGCGCCCCCTTCGACGCCGAGCTCGCGCCCGAGGAGGATCTCCTCCGCGCGCAGGAGGGCGACGTTCTCACCGAGGAGGAGCACGCGGTCGCCGGCGAGGAAGCGGAAGTCGGCGCCAGGGTTGGTGGTGGGGGCCTGCTCGCCGGTGGCGCGCGTGACGCGGATGACGGAGGCTCCCGTGAGGGCACGCAGGCGCAAGTCGCCGAGGGTACGTCCAGCGCCCCCGCTCACGATGGGGATCGCGACTTCGCGGCTCTGGGCGCCCCAGGCGCGGGCGTCGGTGATGAGGCTGAGGGCTTCGGCCTTCGCCTCGGGCGTGGCTTCGCCGCCGCGGGAGGCGATGATGCGGTCCACGGTGAGTTGGACCTCGCGGTGGTACCGGCTGAGCGATTGGCCGAAGAGGAAGGTGTTCACGGCGACGCCCGCGATGACGAGGACGAGGGCGTAGGTGACGCCTACGAAGGGCGTGATGACGAGGAGGATGAAGGCGCCCGTCACGAGGGCGGTGAGCAGCCCGAAGGTGCGGCGGAGCAGGAGCTCGGTGCGGGTGCTTTCGGCCACGCGCAGGCGCGGGGGCACGGCGATGCGGGCGAGGGCGTGGACCACTTTCTTCGCGCCGTTGTACCACACGATCATGAAGGGGGTCGCGGCGAACACGATGATGGCGTACTCGATCCCTGCAAGCCCCAGGGCGGCAATCTCGGACTCGGCGCCGAAGGACTTGGTGTGCTCGTTGATGGCGACGCCTGCGGCGACGATGCCGACGATGGCCGCCGCAGCAAGGGAGAGGGTGATGAGGCCGGTGCGGACGGCGCGCCACTCGGGGGCCGCGCGGTCGGTTTCGCTCACGCGCTGGAGCCAGGCCCGGTAGCCGGAGGCGTAGGCGCGCACACCGCTTGGCGCGAGGCGGTGGAGGCCCCGCGTGAGGCCATCGGTGCCCCGCATGAGGTAGGGCGTCACGAAGGAGGTGATGACGCACACGGCGATGGCCACGGGGTAGAGGGCGGGGGGCGTGACGCTAAGGGAGGCGCCGAGGGCGGCGATGATGAAGCTGAACTCGCCAATCTGCGCGAGGGCCACGCCCACGGTGAGGGCTTCCCCGGTGGTTCTGCCCATGAGGAGGAGGGGGAGGGAGAGGGCAAAGATTTTCCCGACAACGACCGCGAGGGTGACGGCGAGGATGAGGCCCCAGTTCTCGAGGAGGCTCGCGGGGTCGATGAGGGCGCCCACGGTGACGAAGAAGATGGCGGTGAAGAGGTCGCGGATGGGGGCGATCTTGTGCTCGATCTTGGTGACGCGGGGGCTTTCCGCCATGAGGGCGCCCGCGATGAAGGCGCCAAGGCCCGCGCTGAAGCCGAGCTGGGCGGCGAGGAGGGCGAGGCCGATGCCGACGCCCACGGACACGATGACGACGACTTCCTCGATGTGGAGCTTCGCGAGGAAGTCCACGAGGCGGGGGGCCACCATGAGGCCCACAAGGAAGGCGGTCCCGAGGAAGATGGCGAGCTTGTAGCCAAGACCGAGGAGGAGCGCGGGCTGGAAGTTGCCGGAGGCGGCAGCGGAGCTGAGGCCGGTGAGGATGAGGACGGCCAGGATGTCCTCGATGATGAGGATCCCGAGGGCGAGCTGGGCCCACTCCTTGTCCTGCTGGCCGCGCTCGGCGAGCACCTTCACGACGATGACCGTGGAGCTGATGCTCATGACGGCGCCGAGGAAGATGGCCTCGAGGGGGCCCCAGCCGAAGGAGCGGCCGAGGATGTAGCCGAGCCAGATCATGATGCCGATCTGGATGGTTCCCGTGATGATGGCGGTGGCGCCCACTTTCTTGAGTTTCGAGAGGTT
This sequence comes from Thermoplasmatota archaeon, assembly GCA_035553595.1. Lineage (GTDB taxonomy): Archaea > Thermoplasmatota > SW-10-69-26 > JACQPN01 > JAJPHT01 > DATMKA01. The sequence goes on from DATMKA010000051.1 coordinate 41,481, forward strand.
GAACTCGAGGCCGAGGGCAAAGAGCAGGAAGACGATGCCAAGCTCCCCGAGGAAGCCCATGACCTCGCTGTTGCCGACGAAGGAGGGGCCGGGGCTATGGGGTCCGACGAGGAAGCCGGCGAGGAGGTAGCCGAGGACCACGGGCTGCTTCAGGAGGTAGAAGAGGAGAAGGCTCGCGCTCGCCGCGAGAAGGACGACCGCTAGCTCCGTGAAGAGGGGCGAGGTCGCGCCGGCCAGAAGGACACCGGGCCCCGGATCAGGACGGCGGTTTATATTTCTAGCAGGTGCCGCGGGAGGGGTCAACCGGCGATTTTGACGCCGAGGGTGCGGCAGAGCTCGAGGTGGTCGTCGTTATCGATCCATTCCACGTAGAGGAACCTCACGAGGTCCTCCTCGCTCATGCCGAGGCGGCGGGCCTCCGCCACGGTGACCTCGTAGGCCTCGATCTCGGTGGGCCGGGCGACGTACTTGTACTTGTGGTCGAAGAGGTCGCGACCGTCCCAGTGCTGCTTCACGTGCACGACCTCGTGGCAGAGGTCGAGGTAGAGGTGCATCTCGGGACCCTCGAGCCAGTAGGGGTTGCTCACGTAGAGGGTGCCGTCGTCGTTGTCGACCCACATGTAGCCCCAGTCGTCCACGAGCTCGATGTGGACGCGGTCGAGCGCCGCGAGGGCGGCGGCGTGCCCCCCGAAGAGGCGGTCGAGGCTTGGACTGTGCTCGAGGCCCGTCACGAGGTCCTTGAGCTTGTGGCGCCCGACGCCCGCGTTCCGGTGGAGCTTGAAGTCCTTCACGGCCTAACTTAGCCGGACGGTGGCCATGAACTTATTGTTGGGGGCCTGGCGGAAGCACTCAGGTGCCGGCCACGTGCAGCAGCACGGCGACCTCGAGGAGGACGAGGACCGTGACCGCGAAGGCCGCCCGCAGGGTGTGCATGAAGGTCATTGATCCGGATAGGACCGTGAGGAGGATAAGAAGCGCGATTGAGTTTGGCGACTCCCGAACGTTCCTCAATCAGAGAGCGCGCAGGCGGAGCGTAACCCCCTGAACAGTCCCCTGCAAGGGCCTCCCGCCGACGATATACCGTTGGGGCCCGGTGATGAAACAGGAAAAGGAGGCATCGCTGCCCGCAGCACGCGCCAAGACGGCACTGGGGAGTCCAGAGGGGGCTGGGCCCCCTTTGGCCGGGGAGAGTCCAGAGAGGGGGTGGAACCCCCTCTCTGTCACGCAGCAGCGGGCGCGAGAGCGCACGCGCGGAGTGTTCCGGATCTACTTCTTGAGCTCGCGCTTCAGGGCCGCGTTGAGGGCAGGGAGCACCTTGTACAGGTCGCCCACGATGCCGTAGTCGGCCTGCTTGAAGATGGGGGCGTCCTTGTTGTTGTTGATCGCCACAATCACCTTCGAGGCGCGGATGCCGGTGGTGTGCTGGATCTGGCCGCTGATGCCGGCGGCGATGTAGAGCTTGGGCTTCACTTCCTTGCCGGAGAGGCCGATCCAGTATTCGTCGGTGAGCCAGCCGAGGTCGGTGGCGAGGGGGCGGGTGCAGCCGACCTGGCCGCCCACGGTCTGGGCGAGGTCGAAGGCGAGCTTGAGGTCGTCCTTGTTCTTGAAGCCGCGACCGACGGCCACGACGCTCGTGGCGTTCTCGAGGTCCACGCTTGCGGGCGGGCGGGCCTTGGTCTCGACGATGCGCACCTTGGCGTCGGTGACGCTGGCGGTGCTCTTCGTGACCTGGGCGTTGCCGCCGGTGGCGGGCTCGAAGAGGCGGCTCGCGAAGGCGGCCACCACGATGGGGGTGTTGGGGACTTCGGTGGCGATGGTCTTGCCGCCGAGGAAGGTGCGCTCGAACTCCAGCTTGTCGCCGTTCTTCTTGACGCTGCTCGCGTTCGTGACGCAGCCGGCGTCGAGGCGGACGGCGAGGCGGGAGGCGACTTCCTTGCCCTTCTTCGTGCTCGGGAGGAAGACGTAGTTGGCGCCGGTCTCCTTGGCGATGGCGGCGAGGGCTTCGGCCGCGGGGCCCGCGAGGAGGCCCTTGAGGGCGGCGTTGTCGTTCTGGACGACCTTGGTGGCGCCGATGGCGGTGAAGCCGGCGGCGGCCTGGTCGCCGAGGACGGCGACGACGGGGGTCGCGCCCACGGTGGTTGCGGCGGTCACGAGCTCGGCGGCGTCGCGGGGTTCGGGGGCCCAGATGAGTGCGGTCGTCATGTTAGCTCACCACTCCGTCCTTGACGAGGAGCTTGGCAAGGTTGTCGGCGGCCTCCTCGGGGGAGTTGCCGGCGATCATCTGCTGCTTGCGCTCGCTCTTGGGGGCCACGTTGCGGGGGCGGTCCACCTTGACGGTGACGTCGGGGGCGCCGAGGTCGGCGGCCGTCATGACCTTCTGGGGCTTGTTCTTCGCCTGGAGGATCTGCATGAGCGCGGGGAGGCGGGGGGTGTTGAGGGCGTCGGTGACGGTCACGACGACGGGGAGCTTGGCTTCGAGGACTTCGATGCCGTTCTCGCCTTCGCGTTCGATGGTGACGGTGCCGTTCGCGAACTTGAGGTCGGTGGCGTAGCTCAGCAGGGGCCAGCCGAGGTGCTCGGCCACGCGGGGGCCGGTCTGGCCGCTGTGGGAGTCGGCGGACTCCTCGGCGGCGAGGACGAGCTCGACGTCGCCGAGCTTCTTGACGGCCGCGGCGAGGAGGCGGGCCTTCTCGGCGGTGTCGGCCTTTGTGAACTTCTCATCGCGGAGCAGGAGCGCGTCGTCGCAGCCCATGGCGAGGACTTCCTTCATGGATTCCTCGAGCTTGGGGCCGCCGAGGGAGACGGCGGTGACCTTGCTGCCGACGTTCTTTTCCTTAATCTGGACGGCGGCTTCGACGGCATTCTTGTCGTAGTCGCTGACCTTGACGCCGACGCCCCCGAGGTCGGGGGCCCCGGTCTTGGGGTCGACGCGGATGGCTTCCACGTCGGGCGTCTGCTTCACGAGCGTGACGATGCGGACCAGGATGGATTCCTCCTGTCGGCGGCTAACCTCTCACACGTTAAGAACCTATCGCCACTATGAGGCACAATCCCACCCATTTGGGCGGGCCCTGGGGGACAGGGCGCGGCCCCTCTGGCACCCCCAGGACGACGCCTCACCCCCACACTTATTCCATTGTCATACGACAGCGTTATATCTGGGGGTGGGGATGGGGGCTCAACCCC
>DATMKA010000052.1:0-6990 GCA_035553595.1 Thermoplasmatota archaeon
GCGGCGCCCCGCTGCATGGCCTCCGCCCCCGCCTCCTCCCCAACGGTCCCCGAGACGAGGATGACCGGAAGGTCGAGGCGGCTGTCCCGGATGAGCGTGAGGGCGGCGAGGGCGCTGAAACGGGGGAGAGAGTAGTCCACGATGGCGATGTCCCACTTGCCCTCCACGAGGGCGCTCAGCATGGCTTCCTCCGTCTCCACGCGCCGGACCTCGGGGGAGTACCCGCCGCGCCGCAGCTCGAGCCCCAGCAGGGTCGAGTCGTCCTCGGAGTCCTCCACGAGGAGGACCCTCAAGGGCTCACCCACCGGGATCCCTCCCCGGCGTCGGGAGGACGTTGTGGTGGAGCCAATAGCGCCCGAGATCGCGCACGAGCTCCACGAGGGAGGCGAGGTCGACGGGCTTGAGGAGGTAGCTGTTGGCCCCGAGGGCATACGCCTGCTCGATGTCCTGAGGCTCGTTCGAGGAGGTCAGGATGACGACGGGGACGGCGCGGGTCGCGGGGCTTCTGCGCACCTGGCGCACGACCTCCAAGCCTCCCACCTTGGGCATCTTCAGGTCGAGGAGGATGAGGGCCGGCGGGTCGTCGGGCCGGCGCCCGGCGAAACGGCCCTTTCCCTCCAGGAAATCCAGGGCCTCGCGGCCGTCGCGGGCCACGGTGAGGGGAACCGCCATGCCGTTCCTCGAGAGCGCGAGCTTGAGGAGCGTCTCGTCGTCGTCATCGTCCTCCACGAGCAGGATGTGCTTCCCGTCCACCTGGTCAGGCCCCCGCGATCGTGAAGTAGAAGGTGGCGCCCTTGCCCGGCTCTCCCTCGGCCCAGATGCGGCCCCCGTGCCGCGTCACGATACGTTGGACCGTCGCAAGCCCGATCCCCGTTCCCTCGAACTCAGCCTTCCCGTGGAGACGCTGGAAAGGCTGGAACAGCTTGTCGCTGTAGGCCATGTCGAAGCCCGCGCCGTCGTCGCGCACGAAGTAGGCCGGGTTCCCCTCGTGCTGGAGGACTCCGAACTCGATGCGGGCGCGTTCCTTCTGGCTCGTGAACTTCCAGGCGTTGCCGAGGAGGTTCTGCAGGAGGGCCCGAGGAGGCGGACGTCGCCGGTGGTGGCCAAGTTCTCCTGGATTACCACGTCGACCACGCGCTGCGGGTACTGGGCGCGGAACTCCTGGATGGTGACGGTTGCGAGGGCGGAGAGGTTCACCCGCTCGTGGCGTACCTCCGCGCGCGTCACCCGCGAGAGGCTCAGGAGGGCATCGATGAGGCGGGCCATGCGCTCGCCCGCGGCCCGGGTCCGCTGCAGGTAGTCCCGGCCCACGTCGTCCACCGAGGCCGCGTAACCGTCAAGGAGGGCCTCCGTGAAGCCGGTAATGCTCCGGAGGGGCGCCCGCAGGTCGTGGCTCACGCTGTAGCTGAAGGCCTCCAGCTCCCGGTTGACGGCCGTGAGCTCGTGGGCCTGGGCCTCCAAGCGGGCCCGTTGGCGGATGAGCTCCTCCTCCACGCGCTTACGGTCCGTGGTGTCGCGGATGGCGGCGCTCACCAGGGTTTCCCCCTCGATGTGGAGGGGGCTGAGACTGATCTCCACGGGAAACTCGCTGCCGTCCTTGCGGCGGCCGTAGAGCTCGAAGCCTGCGCCCATCTCGCGCACGCGGGGGTCCTCGAAATACCCCCTGCGGTGGTGGCCGTGGTGGGCCTGGAAGCGGAGGGGCATCAGCACCTCCACGGGTTGGCCGAGAAGCTCCTCCCGGTGGTAGCCGAAGACGCGCTCCGTCTGCGTGTTCACGAGCGTGATCTTGCCGGTGGAGTCCACGATCACCATGGCGTCGGGCGCGGATTCGAGGAGAGCGCGGAACTTCTCCTCCGCCTTCTTTCGCTCCGTGATGTCGCGGATGGCCGACGAGACGAGGAGGCCCTCCTCCGTTTCCAAGGGGCTGAGGCTGATCTCCACGGGGAACTCGCTGCCGTCCTTGCGGCGGCCGTGGAGCTCGAGGCCTGTTCCCATGTTTCTCACGCGGGGGTCTGCGAAGAACCCTTCCCGGTGGCCCGGGTGGCGGGCGCGGAAGCGGTCGGGAATGAGGATCTCCACGGCTTTCCCCAAGAGCTCGTCGCGGGAGTGTCCAAACAGCCTCTCCGTCTGCGAGTTCACGAGGACGATGAGGCCGCGGCGGTCCACGATCACCATGGCGTCGGGCGCGGATTCGAGGAGAGCGCGGAATTTTGCTTCGCTGCGCTTCCTTGCGGTGAGGTCCCGAACGGTGGCGATGGTGAACCGTCCCGCCTCGAGCTGGACAGGGCTCAAGCTGATCTCCACGGGGAACTCGCTGCCGTCCCGTCGCCGGGCGAGGAGGTCGACGCCAGCGCCCATGGGGCGCGTCCGGGGCTCCGTGCCGTAATTGGTGCGATGGGCAGCGTGCCGCTCCCGCACGGTGTGGGGGACGAGCATCTCCACCGTGTTGCCGAGGAGCTCCTCGGGCGTCCACTGGAAGAGCGCTTCCACTTGGCGGTTCACGCGGCGGATACGCCCCTCCTCGTCCACGATGATCATGGCGTCCGGGGTGCTGTCGAGGATGGCGGCAAGCATCTCGCGCTTGCCGGTGACGTCATCCGGCTCATTGGGCATTGGGCCTCGGTCTTCCTGACGGGCGGGTGGGGGGAACGCGAGGGTTTGCCATCATTTGCCCCATCTCGCGGTTCTTGGTTGGTAATCCCCTATATGTTTACCTTCCGTGACCCAGGGATACCCACAGGGTCCCGTCGGGATGCCGTTGGAGGGCCGGGCCAGGGATGGTTCCCCCAAACCCAGCGTTGAAGCCACCGGCCAGGGTTCCTCCCCCGTGGACCGCACCTCCGTCGCTTCAAGGCTTCAAGCAGCTGCGGCGGGCCTCGCCCTCCTGGCGGCTGGGCTGCTCCTCCCCCTCGGCGGTTGGGCCTTCATGCTCTTCGGTCCTGCCGTGTTCCTGCTGACGCTCGGCCGTATCGCTCGCCGCGAGTCCACGGGCGCGCCCGTTCCCGAGTTTCCGCAGCCTCCCTTCTGGCGCTCCCTCCGCGTGTACTCGTGGAAATTCACCCACTTCCTCGTGGCGATCTATCTCACGGTCTTCGCGCTCGGGATGTTCGTCGCGGCGGGCCTCCTCGTGGGGACCGTCGGCTTCCGGGAGCTCGGGTGGCTCGTGGGCGGTGCCGGTTTCTTCTCAGGCCTTGCAGGGAGCATGGTGGCCTGGATGCGGCACTCGGACCGCACGGGCGCCTACCTCATGGGGTGGTGGCCGCCGCGGCCTCGCGGGCTCCTGAACGAGCCACGCTAACCCGGAGGTCGGCCGCTCCGCTGAGGGGCGGAGGATAGAAAAAAGAGATCCGTCGGGCTGGCCGTGGCCAGCCCGAAGGTGAGCTTACCCGGCGTAGTACTCCGCGGGGTAGGGTTCGGGCTTGAGGCCCTTGCGCTGGCGGATTTCGGACGACCTGCGGGTCGTCCTCTCGGCGCGGCTCTGCCGCGCCGACTGAGCCGTGATCTTCTCGAGAAGTTCACGGGGCACGGGTTCGACTCCAACGACCCGCCTCCGGCGGCTCGTCCTCGCCGCTCGCTCACGCTCGCGGAGCCGGCGTGCTCGGAGGACCAGAGCACACGGCCCTGGGCGGCGCCCGGGGCTACCGCCTTCAGGTGGCTCCGGCCGCAGCGGGGGCGACAGAGCGGCTTCGCTACTGGGTTGGGAAGAAAAGAAAAGGAGAGCCCAGGGAGGCGATTGGCCTCCTGGGCTAACGAGCTTACCCGGCGTAGCCCTGAGCCTCCCGCTTTCGCGGTCGGCCAGGACACTCGGGCTGGTGCTGCGCTCAGCCCGCGTAGTACTCCGCGGGGTAGGGTTCGGGCTTGAGGCCCTTGCGCTGGCGGATCTGGGCCGTGATCTTCTCGAGAAGTTCACGGGGCACGGGTTCGAAGCCGGCGTGCTCGGAGGACCAGAGCACACGGCCCTGGGCGGCGCCACGGATGGCGCCGGCGAAGCCGAACATCTCGGAGACGGGGGCCTTCGTGTGGATGATGGCCATGTCGCCTTCGCTCTGCATGTCCTCGATGACGCCGCGGCGCTGCTGGAACTCACGGGTGACGTTGCCCATGACGTCCTGGGGGACGCTCACGTACACCTTCTGCATGGGCTCCTGGAGCGTCGTGCCGGCCACGGTCATGGCGCCGTAGATACCGTTGCGCACGGCCGGGATGACCTGGCCGGGGCCGCGGTGGACGGCGTCCTCGTGGAGCTTGGCGTCGTGCAGGATGAACTTGCAGGCCTGCACGGGCTCGCCGGAGCGGGGACCCTTCTGCATGGCCTCCTTGAAGGCGTCGAGGATGAGTTCCTTCGTCTCGTGGAGACCCTGGATACCCTTCGTCACATCGACGAACACGTTGGTGCCGACGAGGCCGAAGAAGCCCTTGCAGAAGTCACGGTCCCAGCCGAGTTCGACGAGGGTGGGCGTGAGCGCCTTGGGGTCCTTGATCTTGCCCTGGGAGTCCGGGATCTTGCCGTCCTTGATGGCCTGGACCACGGCGGGCTCGAGGGGTTCCACGGTGATGTAGAACTTGTTGTGCTTGTTGGGGGACTTGCCCTCGAAGGGCTCGGCGTTCTTGCCGCTCACGGACTCGCGGTACACCACGATCGGGGGGGACACCTTGATGTCCACGCCGTAGTCGTTGCGGATGCGGTACTCCGTGATCTCGAGGTGGAGCTCACCCATGCCGCTCATGAGGTTCTCGCCCGTCTCCTGGTTGATCTGAACCTGGATGCTGGGGTCGGCCTTGGCGACGGTGCGGAGCACGTCGACGAGCTTGGGGAGGTCCTTCATGTTCTTGGCTTCCACGGCCACGGTCACGACGGGCTCGGACACGTGGACGATGCGCTCGAAGGGCTCCATGTTGGGGTCGGTGGCGACCGTGGAACCGGCGATGGCGTCGCGGATGCCCTGCACGGCAGCGATGTTGCCGGCGGTGACCTGGTCCACGGGGATGCGGTCGGCGCCGACCATCACCGCGACCTGCTGGGTGCGGTTCTTGCCGGGCATGCCGAGCACGTGGACGTCCATACCCTTGCTGACGGAACCGGAGAAGAGGCGACCGAAGGCGATTTCACCGGCGTGGGGGTCGATGATGATCTTCGTCACCATCAGGGTGAGGGGGCCGTTCTCGTCGCAGTTGATCATGGCCTTGCCGACTTCGCTCTCGAGGTCGCCCTTCCAGATGTGGGGGATGCGGTACTTCTGAGCGACGTGGGGCGGGGGGTGGTGCATGATGGAGGCCTCAAGAAGCACCTTGTGGAGGGGGGCCTTCTTGGCGAGCTCCTTCTGCTTGCCCTCGTTGCAGAGGTTGATGATGTCCTTGAAGCCGATGTTCGTCTTCTTCATGTAGGGCACGTTGATGGCCCAGTTGTTGTAGGCGGAGCCGAAGATGACGGAACCGTTGGCGGGGTCGACGCGCCACTTGTCCTTGAACTCCGGGGGCACCATCTTCATGATGAGGGTGTTGATCTCCGTGATGATCTTGGCGAAGCGCTTCTGGAGCTCCTCGGGGCCAAGCTTGAGTTCGTTGATGAGGCGGTCCGTCTTGTTGATGAACAGGATCGGCTTCACCTTCTCACGGAGGGCCTGGCGCACCACGGTCTCCGTCTGGGGCATGGGGCCTTCGACGGCGCAGCACACGATGACGCAGCCGTCGACGGCGCGCATGGCACGCGTGACGTCGCCACCGAAGTCGACGTGGCCGGGCGTGTCGATGAGGTTGATGAGGTAGGCCTTGCCGTCGATCTCGTGCACCATGCTCGCGGAAGCCGCGTTGATGGTGATGCCACGGGCCGCTTCCTGCTCGTCGAAGTCCATGACGAGCTGCTTGCCGGCGAGGTCCTCGGACATCATGCCGGCGCCGGCGACGAGGTTGTCGGAGAGTGTGGTCTTACCGTGGTCGATGTGGGCGGCGATGTCGATGTTCCGGATGAACTCCGGCTTGTGCATCAGATCGCGGGCCTTCGCGATGTTGTCTTCCTTTCGTCCCATACAGGCACCCGCTTTATATAGCGCGCTAAGGGCTACTGGGCCTGAATCTCCTTATCCTAATTAAAGGTTCTCCGGGGCCCTGTTTTCTCTCGCGCACCGTTTTTGCTTCGGTCCCGTCAGCCCGCGGTGGCTGCCGCCTGTTATCGGGGAGAGTCGGGGGGATCCGCGCGGGGTCCTGCGCTGCCGAGCGGTCGGCCCACCTTGCGTTCGAGCAGGTAGGCGGTTTCCACCAGGTAGCTTGCGGCATGGGCAAAGACGCGGAGGCCTGCCACGCTCGAGATTTGGGGAATCTCCCGCCGCATCGCACGCACCACGGCGTGGGGGTGGGCTTCCCCGGGCTCTTCGAAGGCGAGGAGGCGGTGGAGGGCGTAGAGGGCGACGAGAAAGGAGATGAGGAAAAGGAAGTCGTAGTGCGCAATCTGGAAGGCTGTGAGCCCCGTGCCGTGGCCGTCGTATTCGGCCGCGAGGCTCACGGTGAAGCGCGCGGGGGCGAGGAGCGTGGCGACGAGGCCGCCCACGAGGGGGGCCACGCCGGTGCCGAGGGCCTTCACCACGCTCGCCGTCGCGAGGTAGGGGGCCTCGGCGCCTTCCTCGGAAAGCTTGAGGACGATCCCGTTGGCGGCGAGGTCGAGCCCGGCAAGCGCGAACCCGAGGTAGGCGTGCAGGGCGACAATGGCGGGCCCGGTGAAGGGGCTCACCGTCTGCGGCAGGATGGCCCAGAGGGCAAGGGTGATGGTGACGCTGCTTGCCGCGAGAAGGAGCACGGGCTTGTTGCCGAACCTGTCCGTGAGGGGGGCCCACAGGCGGAAGCCGAGGAGGTTGCCCACCTGGCTGAGGGCCGCGAGGAGGGTCACGTGCCAGAGGCTGAACTGGAGCGTTTTCAACAGCACCACGGTGATGAAGGGGAGGGAGAAGTTCATGGCGAACCCCCAGGCCCCCAGAAAGAGGAGGAGGCGGCGGAAGT
>DATMKA010000053.1:0-5178 GCA_035553595.1 Thermoplasmatota archaeon
GGCCCGAACCTGGGCCCAGAGGGGCTCCACGGTCGCGGTGCGGTTCTCGCGAACCATCCGCTTCACCAAGGCGAGGCCGTTGTCGGCCGCCGTCCGGTTCTCGTCCACGCTCTTCCACGCGGCCGTGAGGTTGCGGTTCGCGTTCCCCCTCGCGGGCTCCGTGGTGTTGTCCCGGGCGTCCTTGACGCGGCCGTCGAAGACGCAGCGCTCCGTGGCGCCCGCCTCGGCGGAGCGGCACGTGTACGCGTTGCTCTTCGGGAGGCCGCCGCCGAAGCGCACGAGCATGTCGAGCTCGGTCGTCTTCGCGTTCGCGCCGTAGGGGTCGCACTTGCTGTCCGCGGTGGCCTTGTTCACGAAGCGGCAGGTGGCGGTGAGGGAGCCCGTGGTGTCGCCGGGCGCGCAGGCGCCGGGGCTTGCGCCGTCCACGGCAGCGCACCCGTCAACGCGGGCCTGCTCGAGGGTGGCGCAGGTGGCGGCGTCGGCGGTGGCCGTCACGCAGCGCGCCTGCACCGTCTGCTCCGCCTGGTCGCAGGAGACGCCCTGGCCAGCGGCGAGGGCGCACCCCACGAGAGTGGGGAAGGGCAGGAGGAGGCAAGCGGTGTTGACGGTGGGGTTCGCGGCTCCGCCAGCGGCGCAAGCGAGGTTCGTGGGGTCGCCCGCCGTCTGGATGGTAAGGGAGGTCGCGCCCTCGGGGAGGACCACCTTCCAGTACTGGGTGGTTCCCACGTCCACGTGCCCGTTCATGGGCACACCGGAGAGCAGGGTCGGGATCTCCATGGCCGTGCCCGTGAGGCGGAACTCGGGGTCCGTGCCCGCCGCGCGCGCCACGCTCACGTACCAGGTGAGGGGAACCGCGTCCTCGAGCAGGATGTCGCACTGCGCAAGCTGCTCCAGGGTGAGGCCGAACACGTAGTACCAGTAGCTGCTCGCGGAGCAGGTGGCGGGCCCCGTGCCGGGCAGGTACCCCTTCGCGACGGTCAGGGTGAACTGGCTGTTCATGGTGGCCGCCTGCTGCACGAAGGTGACGAGGTCGTCCTTCGCCTTGGAGGGGAGGCTGAAGTAGCACTTGGAGCCCGCGAGGGAGCGCACCGCGCCCGTGACCTCCACGCCGTTGGGGAGGGGGTGGATGCCGCTCCCAAGGCTGCAGGTGCTCGACGTGGTGGCCGTCACCGTGAAGGCGCCGGACCCGCTCGTGCGGCGAACCATCACGTAGTAGGTGCTGCCGTCGGCAACCATCGTCTCGCACCGGTCATTGGCCGTGCCCGTGAGGACGGAGCGGCACGTGTAGGTGGAGGTGGTGGGGAGCGCGCCCTTCCGGACGTAGAGGTCGAAGCTCCCCGACTCCGGAAGGAGGGAGAAGGCGGCCACATCGTTGCCGGGGTTCAAGGGGTCCGCGAGGGGGTCCCCGGGCGTGAAGGCATAGTAGCACTTCGCCCCGGGCAGGTCGAGGAGGGCGCTCGAGGCGGGAACGCCCGCCTGGAGGGTGCGGACGGTGGCGCCCGAGACACAGGAGGCGAGGCTGTCCGCCACGAGGGTGAACGCGCCCTCTCCCGAGACCCGGTGCACGCGCACGAAGTACCGGCCGGCGTCGAGGGAGACGAGGCAGGTGTCCACGCCGGCACCCGCCGCCTGGGAGCGGCAGTCGTAGGTGGAGGTGGTGGGGACGGAGCCCTTGCGGACGTAGAGGTCGAAGTTCGCGCCCGCGGGCGGCGGCGTGAGGGTCGCGGTGAGCGTGTCCGCGTCGGCGGGCACGTCAACGTAGAAGACGCACGCGGCGCCGGAGACGTCGAGGAGCGATGCTTCAGCGGGGGTTCCCGCCACAAGAGGCTGGGGCGCCACGCCGTGGCTGCAGGCGCTCACCGCGTTCGCCGTGAGGCTGAAGTCGCCGCTTCCGCTCGCGCGAACCACGCGCAGGTGGTACCGACCGGAGCCGAGGACGAGCCTGCAGGTCTCCGTGGAGGCGTTCGCCGCGTTCGAGCGGCAGTCATAGGTCGTGGCCGTGGGGCGGGAGCCCTTGCGGACGTAGAGGTCGAAGTTGCCCGTCTCGGGCGCGAGCGTGGCAAGCAGGGTGTCCTCCGTGTCCCCGAGGTCGAGCACGAAGTTGCAGGCGCCCCCCTCGTCCTCAGTGAGGGCACCAAGGACCTCCACGCCCGAGGCGAGGGCGACGTCGCCCGAGCCGAGGCTGCAGGGGGAGAGGGTGAGGGCCCGCACCGTGAAGGCACCGGACCCACTCGTGCGGCGAACCATGGCGAAGACGGGGGAGCCGTCGTTCTGCACTTCGCAGGTGTCCACGCTCGTGCCCGTCACCACGGAGGCGCAGTCGTTCCCGGTGGTTCCCGTGGGGGCGCTGCCCTTCTTCACGTACAGGTCGAAGTTGCCCGCCGCGGGGGCGAGGCTCACGCGGACGAGAGCGGCCTCGGGGTCGGGGTCGAGGCGGAAGAAGCAGGCCGCGTCCACGTCGCCCGTGAGGCTGCCCGTGGCGGCCACGTCATCGTCGAGAACCACCGGCGTGACGCCGCCGGGGCTACACCCTTCGGCGGCGGTGGCCTGCACCGTGAACGTGTGACCAGCAACGCCCGTGGCAGCCGCGGAGGGCCGGTTCACCATCGCGAACACGCCGTTCGCGCCAAGCCAGCGGAGGGTGCACGTTTCCGTAGCGCCCGAGGTCGTGACGGTGGAGGCGCAGTCGGAAGCGGAGGTGGTGGGGAGCGCGCCCTTCCGCAGGCGGAGGTCGAAGTTCGCGCCCGAGGGCGTCATCGTCACCTTGGACAGGCTCTTCCCCTCATCGCTCGGGACGGAGAAGTAGCAGGCGGAACCCGCCTCGGGATAGAGCGAGGCGGCCAGGGTGGAATCCAAGGAGAGAGCGTGGATGCCGCGGCCGAGGGCGCAGCCGCCCACGGTCGCCCGCACGGCGATGTCGGAGGTGGAGGAAGCAGCGGTGATGCGGGTGGCGCTCAGGTACCACACCGTGTCGGTCGCGACCCCCGTCTTGGAGCAGGAGATGGCGATGAGACCGTTGCCGGTGACGGTGCAGTGGTTGTCCGTGGAGGAGGGGGCGTAGTCCGAGCGGAGGGAGAGGGTGAGGGTGTTGGACCACGCGCTCGTGGAGGACGCCTTCACGACGTCGGCGCCCGCGGGGGCCGCGTAACGGAAGACGCACTTGCTGCCGGCAGCGAGGCCGACCCGGAAGGCCGCCGAGTTGACGTTCGTACCGAGGTCAACCAGGTTGAAGCCATTGGTGCAGCCGGGGTCGGCCACGGTGTCCAGGGTGGCCGTGAGGGTGAACTCGCCCGCGCCCGCGGTCACGCGGTGGACGCGCACGAGATAGGCGCCCTCGAACACGGGCCAGTCCACGATGCAGGTCTCGGCCGTTTCGCTCGCGGCGCGGCCGTTGCCGAGGCCCGAGCAGGTGGAGGCCGTGGAGGTGGGCGTCACGCCGCGCCCCACGTAGAGGTCGTGATTCTCCGTGCTCGTGAGGGCGAACCGGAGGCGCTTCCCGGTGAAGTCACCCGAAAGCTGGAGCAGGTAGAAGCAGTCGTCGGTGGCGGCCGTTGAAGCCGCGGTGCCCACGACGGCGCCATCGAGCGTGAGAGCCCCTTCGCTCCCCGCCGCCGGGCACCCGCCAGGGGTCGAGGCCGGGGCGGGAGAGGCCGCGGCCGCGATTCCCATGAGGGCCGCGGGAAGAGTCAGGAGCGCCGCGAGGACGAGGGCCCCCACGGTGGACGATGTCGTACGCTTGTTTCCAATGATCGAGGTCAGATTAGCCAGCCTCCCAGTCGTTAGGTCAGGGGGCCTCTTGCCGGAAGCTTGCCCTGACGCGCATGCCAAGGGCCTCCCGGGCCGGCATGCTGCACTGGCTCATGCGCTGGAGGTGTCAAGAAGAACGGTATGTAGACCCAGTAGGTTACACACGAATCGTGAGTTATCATTTCCCGAGCGAATTGGAGGCTCGAGGCGGAGGCGCCGCGCGACGAGGGGGGACCGGTGGGATCATCCGCCCAGGTGGTCCGAGCGGGGCTCGAGAAGGTGGCTCCGCAACCGAAGCTCCGCCGGGTAGGGGTCGAGATAGATCTGCGCCGCCACCCAGGGGTCCGGGTGCTCGCGCAGGTGGTGTTTGAGAAGGGCGAGGGGCACGACGAGGGGGACGCGCCCGAGGCGGAAGTCCTCCACGAGGTCCACCACCTCGCGCTTCTGCTCCGGGCCCAGGTAGCCCTTCACGTACCCGAGGAGATGGTAGAGGACGTCGGCGTGGCGCTTCACCGTAGCAGGCTCGCGGAGGCACGCCATGAAACCGTCGCCGTAAGCGCGCAGCAGCCCGTCGAAGTCGCCAACGCCCGCGTGGGCAACCAGCTGCCCCAGCGCTTTTGCGCGGCGGGGACTGTGCGCGCGGAGCGCGTACCGGTGGGCCTTGTGGAACTCCACGAGGTCTCCCGGGCGGGGCCGCGTCTCGAGGAACCGCGTCCAGCGCTGGTAGCAGTACACGCGCTCCACGAAGTTCTCCCGAAGCGCGAGGTTCCTGAGGCGGCCCTCTTCCTCGACGGGAAGCTGTGGCCACGCGCGGAGAAGCGCCTCCGCGAACAGGCCGCGGCCCGTGCGCTTCACGGCGTGCTCGGCGGCGGGGAAGTGGACGCGCACGCGCTCCATGCCGCAGCTTGGGCTGTCTTTTTTCAGGATGTACCCGTGGAGGCCTTGCGCGCGGAGGGCGGCCACGCGGGCCTCCGAGTAAGCCCGCATCCGGTCCGTCCAGTCCGTCCCGGATTTAGGCGCGACGAGGCGCGGTGAGCGCGCGCCTTCAGTGGCCTCCAGGTGGACGGTTTCCCGCGGCGCACCCATTCCCACCTCGACCTCGGGGCACACGGGAACCCAGTCGAAGTAGGGCGCGAAAGTCTCGGTGAGCACCACGTCCCGCGCGTGGCCGCCGTTGTAGCGGACGGCGTCCCCCAGGAGGCAGGCGGAGATGCCGAGGCGGGGATGCTCGGCAAAGGAGGGAAAAGGAGCGGAGGCGGGGGTGGCGAGGTCGCGCGCTTCCATGGGCGTCGCCGATCCCTCGGCCTGCGTGAGGTATAACGCTTGGCGCCCGCACCGCGGTGGCTGGTGCCCACAGCGGGCGGGCGAGGGCCTTAGCGCTTGCCGACGATGCTCTTCGCGGCCTCCACGATGTCCTTCGCGGTGATGCCG
>DATMKA010000054.1:0-6849 GCA_035553595.1 Thermoplasmatota archaeon
GGCCGCCAAGAAGGCCCCTCCCGCGATCGCGCAGGAGATCACCTCGGCGCTCCCCTCCTCCAGCCTTGTCACCGCGAAGGCTGAGGGGCCCTACGTCAACTTCACCCTCGTCACCGAGCGCCTCGTGGAGACGACGCTCAAGAGCGTGCAGCACTGGGGCGAGCGCTACGGCACCGTCGACCCGAAGGGCGAGCGCGTCATCGTGGAGCACACGAGCGCGAACCCCAACGGGCCTTTCCACGTGGGCCGCGCCCGCAACCCCATCGTGGGCGACACCCTTGGCCGCATCCTCCGGAACGCCGGGTACGAGGTCACGACCGAGTACTACGTGAACGACATGGGCAAGCAGGTGGCCATCCTCAACTGGGGCCTCAAGAACCTGAAGCCTACGGACGTCACGGAGGCCGAGCGCGAGAAGGTGGACCACCGCCTCGTGCCCTACTACCAGAAGGCCAACGAGCTCCTCGAGAAGCAGCCCGAAGTGGAGGCCGCCATCAACGCCTCCCTCAAGCGCTTCGAGGAAGGCGACCGCGAGATTGCGGCGCAGTTCCGCGAGGCCGCAAGCCGCGTCCTCGAGGGCATGCGCGAGTCCCTCAGCCGCCTCGGGGTCACCATGGACAACTACGCCTGGGAGTCCGACTATGTGCTCCGCGGCGACGTGGGCCCCGTGGTGGAGGAGCTGAAGAAGGCCCCCACCGCGAGCCAGGACGACACCGGCGCCTGGGGCATCGACCTCACCGAGTACGGCATCTCCGGCAAGAACCCCCGCTGGACCTTCCTCCGCCGCGACGGCACCTCCCTCTACACGACGCGCGACCTCGCCTACCACCAGGACAAGTTCAAGCGCGCCGACCGCGCCGTGAACGTGCTCGGCGAGGACCACAAGCTCACCATGACGCAGCTGAACATCGCCCTCGACCTGCTCGGCATCAACCGCAAGCCCGAGGTCGTGTGGATCAGCTTCGTCTCCCTGCCTGAGGGCAAGATGAGCACGCGGCGTAACCGTGTCGTCTTCATCGACGACCTTCTCGACGAGGCCGTGGCCCGCGCCTACGAGGAAGTGAAGAAGCGCCGCAGCGAGGATCTCTCCGAGGAGCAGATGGCGCGCATCGCCGAGGCCGTGGGCGTCGGCGCCCTCCGCTTCAACATCGTGAGCGTTCAGCCCGAGAAGAGCATCGTGTTCCGGTGGGAGGACGCGCTCAACTTCGAGGGCGCGAGCGCGCCCTACGTCATGTACAGCTACGCGCGAGCTTCGAGCATTCTCGCAAAGCTCACGGAGGAGCGCCACCTCAACCCCTTCCACCACCCCCGCTGGGAGAAGCTCACCCACGAGTCCGAGGTGGCCCTCGTTCGCGCCATCGCGCGCTTCCCCACCGCCGTGGAGGATGCCGCCGCGCAGCTCAAGCCCCACGCCATGGCCATGTACGCGATCGAGGTCGCAAACGCCTTCAACCAGTTCTACCGCGACTGCCCCGTGGCGCGCGCGGAGGACGCGGAACTGCGGGAGGCCCGCGTGGCCCTCGTGCGCGCCGCGAAGACGACGCTCAAGAACGCGCTGGCCGTCCTCGGCATCCCCGCGCTCGAAGAGATGTGACGCGGGTCATCGGTCGGTGACGGAGCGGAGCTCCTCGAGGGTGGCCTTCAGGGCGTCCTCGGCGAGCCTGCGTGCCGTGATGTTCTCGTGGGCCACCACGCACCTCGGGGGACCGTCCCCGGGGAAGCGGGTTGCGCGGAGAATGAACCACCGCTGCTCGGTGGGGCCGTGGCAGGGGTACTCCAGGTAGAAGTGGTCCTGCCGGCCCTCGAGGACGGCCCGGATCCCTGCCGCTGCCGTGGGCGCCTCCTCGGTGAAGGCCCCGCTGGCGCCGTCGCACACCCCGAGGTAGTTTGTGCCCACGGAGTCGTTGCCGGTGCTCCCGTTCTCTTCAGCAAAGCGCCGCCACGCCTCGTTCACGGCGAGGATCGTTCCGTCCGATTCCAGGATCGCGATCTGGGCGCTGAGCCCGTCGAGGGTGCCCTGCAGGAAGCGACGGGACTCCTCGAGCGCGGCCTCGGCGGCCTTGCGCGCGGTGATGTCGCGGAAGACGAGCACGGCGCCCACCGCCTCGCCCTCCCTCAGGATGGGGGCCGCCGTGTAGGTCACGGGGAAGCGGTGCCCGTCCCCCCGCAGGAACACGTCGTCCTCCACCCGGAGCACTTGTCCACCCGTGAGAGCAGTGTCGAGAGGGCAGGAGCCCGAGCGCTCGCCGTCGGGATGGATCGCGTCATGGAAGGCGCTTCCCGCAAGGTCGCTGAGCGACCACCCGAGGGCGTCCTCCGCGGCAGGATTCAGGTACAGGGTGTTTCCCGCCTCGTCGACCGCGACGAGGCCTTCGAGGGCCGTTTCCACGATAGCGCCCGTGCGCCGGAGCCGGTTGGCCACCTCGGTGGCGAGCACGTTGGCCGTGTAGCGGTCGCCTGCGAGGGCTGCCGCTGCGAGGGCCCCGACGGCCTCCTCGTCCGGGAGGCCTCGGATGGCCTCGTTCCGGTTGCTCGCGTCCCGGATCGCCTCGTAGGGATGCTCGAACCTGCGATCGCCCATGCCCCTCCTCTTGGAGGCCATGGGGGAAATAGGAGCGCCCGGGGGGCCTATTTCGCGCGCAGGTCCGGCGCCTCGGCCGGGGCGTCCTTGTACACGATACGCACCCGCACGGGCACCGTGGGCCCTTCCGCGACCGCGGCCGGGTGGTCGCCCGCAAGCCCGTTCCCCGCGGTTACCGCCGCGCGCTTGCGCTTCTTCACGGGGTAGAACAGGGGCACGAGGAGCATCGTCGTGAAGAAGATCACGCAGATGGCGAGCGAAGTGGCGATCATGGTGCGCCGCACCGCGACGTTGCTCATCTGGGTGAAGATGAGGAAGGCGCCGAGGGTGGTGATGGCGCTGAACAGGATGGCCTTGCCCGTGGTGAGGAAGGTCTCCTCCGGGTCTTTGCTCTCCTCGCACGAGAGCGCAAGATGCAACCCGTAATCGCTGCCGATGGCGAAGATGAAGATGAGCGGTAGCGTCAGCGTGATCGCAAGCCCGATGCCGAAGCTCGGCAGGAGGCCAAGCCACAGGAGGCTCGTCACGAAGTTGAGGGTGGCGACAAGGAGCGTGGGCTTGAGCTTCCGCGTGGGGATGTACACGAGGGCGATGACGAGGATGTTCGACACCACGCTCATGTAGGCCACCCACGGCAGCTCCTTGGCCACGAACAGGTAGTTGATGGCGGTGTTGCCGAAGAAGGCCACCTGAAGGTTGTCGGGCTTGAGGGGCGCGGCCTCGTCGAGGGCCTTGTGCACCTGCACCCAGACGCGCTCCGCGTCCTCGTAGGTGGCAGCCTTCACGCTGAAGAGCATGATAGCCATCTCGTTGTTCGGGTTGTCGTAGAACAGGTTCCCGATGCCCTGGAGGGGCGTGCTCGGAATCTCGGCGAGAAGGGCCTCGATCTCCGCCTTGCTGTCCGGGTAGGGCGTGAACCGGGGGTTCTGCGCAAGGGGCGTGCCCTGCAGGCGCGGGTTGAGGCCGTTGATGGCGGTGTAGTCCACGGCGCCGTGGGCCCCGTCCTTCACCGTGAGGTAGGTGCGGACGAGGTAGGGGAGCGTGCGCAGGGTGTCGTCAATCACGAGGTCCTGCTTCTTGAGCGCCGCCTCCACCGCGTCCATGTACTTGTGCGCTTTCGGGCTCGTGATGTCGCCCTCGAAGATGAAGACGTTCGCCTTCACGTCGTCGTTGTCGGTGGCGTAGAAGCCCGCGATGGCCTTCTCGTGCTCCTGCCGCAGCGGGTCCTCGGGGAGCCAGTTGCGCGGCGGGTCCCCGAAGGCCTCCTTCGTGAGGCGGTCGTTCTGGGCGTAGGCGACCGTCCCGAGGAGCACGAGGACCACCACCACGAGGACGCGGGTGCGGCTCACGCCGCGGGCAAGCGTCGCCATGAGGGGGCTCGGCTTGTACTCGCGCTGCTTCGCGCCCTTCCCTTTCGTGAGGGTGAGGCAGGCGGGGATGAAGATGATCGCGAAGAGGTAGCTCGTCGTGATCGCGATGGCGCTCAAAATGCCGAGCTGCGCGATGAGGAGGCTCGGGCTCACCACCATCACGAGGAGGGCCGCCACCGTGTTGGCGGTGGCCACGAACAAGGCGAGGGCGCCGTGGGAGCCCGCGGCGCGGAAAGCATCCTCGTCGCTCTTCCCCTTGCTCTTGTTCACGAGGTACTCGTTCATCATGTGGATGCCGTAGTCGATGCCCACGCCCATGATGAGGGGGATGACGGTGAGGTTGAGCGTGTTGAGGGGGATGCCCATGAAGCCCATGGCGCCGAAGGTCCACACGAGGCTCATGGCGAGGGCGGAGAAGCTGATGATGATGGGGCCCACGCTGCGGAAGGCGATGAACAGGCAGACGATGATGAAGGCGCTGATGGCCGGAACGAGGACCTTGAAGTCGCGCTCGGCAAGGGCGGAGGAGTGCGCGTTCGCGATGGGGAGGTCCACGCTGAACTTGGGGCTGTTCTCGCCGCTGAACACCTTCCAGTAGGTGGGGTCGTTGTTGGCCTTCTCCACGTAGGCGTCGCGGACGCGGATGGCCCAGTCACCGATCTCACGGCTCGACATCGGCGTCTTGGGGTCCACGTTGATGAGGAGGGCCGTCTGCGCGTAATCGGGGCTGATGACGGCGTCGGCCGTGGAGGGGACGAGGGTCCACACCGTCCGGTTCACGAGGGCGAACCGGATCTCGTCCTCGCGGGTGGTGCCGGGGAGGCTGAAGGACTCGGCGCTCGCGTTCTTGCCGCCCGCGATGGTCCAGTTGATGAGCTTGTAGAAGTCGTGGTTGCCCACCGAGCCCGTGAAGGGCGCGCCCGGGTAGTTCAGGATGAACTCCGTGAGGTTCGCCATGGCGCGAACGTACACCTCGTCGCTGATGTTCTGGGGACGCACGGGCGTCTGCCGGTACGGGAGGCGCGCGTTGTCCTTCTCGTACACGTCCTCCATGGACTCGGGCACGATGCGGAGCTGGAACGTCACCTGCTGCGTGAAGGTGGACTTGAACTTCGAGGTGAGGTTCTTCGCCGCGAGCGTGTTCGGGTCGCCGCGGGGGAGCACGTCGGCCGCGTCCACGTTGGTGGTGATGAGGGTCGCGCCGTACCCCGCAACGAGCGTGATGGCAAGAAGAAGGGCGATGGTGGCCCGGGGGTTGCGGGCGGCGGCAAGGGACGTCTTCGCGAAGACGTTCTCGTCCTCCCGGCCGCGCACGATGCGGCCCGAGCGCAGCCCCGCCCCCGTGAGAAGGAGGGGGAGCGCGCCCGCGAGGAGGCCCGCGAGCGCGGTGCTTCCTGCAAGGAGCACGGCGAACTCGCGGGCGGTGAAGCTGCGGCCCTGGACGGACCCGAGCCCGAGGAAGAGGCCCGCAACGAGGAGGGGGAGACCGGCGCCGAACAGGAAGGCGTGGAGGAACGTGGTGGTGTCGCGGCGGCGGGCCCCGGGCCGCTCCGGCGGGAGCCCGGTCTTGCGGGTGCCGCGGTCGAAGAGGCCGCAGGCGACGGCCACGCCCGCGACGGCGGCCACGAGGCCGATGGAGGCGGCGGCGAGGCCCGCGATGAGGGCGGCCTCCTCGGCGGCCAGGGTGCGCGTGCCGTTGTAGCGGTACCAGTCGAACTGGAAGCCCTGGGAGGTGGAGTCGCCCACGAAGGCACCGAGAAGGGCGCCGCCCGCCCCGAACACGAGGGCGAGGAGCGTTGCCACGACCCAGAAGCGAGCCATTCCGAGCCGAGTTGTCCCGGTAGCCATCCGAACCAGTTTTTCGCACCGGGTTCCCGTGCCTTAAGGCTAGCGGCGGCGCGCGCCGACGATAGCCTCAGGCGTGGCCCGGGCGCGGACCCGTCAGGCCTGCGCCTTGGCCTTTTTCTGGCGGTCGAGGAGCACCTTCGTCGTGATGGGGATCAGGAAGGCCCCGAGCGTGACGCTGATGGCCCACATCTTCGGGATCTCGATGTGCCAGTACTCCAGGCAGAGCTTCACACCCACGAAGCCCACGACGGCGTAGGCGATGTCCTCGAGCTGGGGGAACCACTCCATGAGGCGGCCCATGTAGTAGGCCGAGAGACGCAGCAGGAGGATGGCCACCATGGAGGCGAGGATGAGCACCCACAGCTTGTGGGTATCGTTCCCCACGAAGGCCACGGCCGCGAGCACCTGGTCGAGCGCGAAGGCCACATCCGCAAGCTCCACGAGGAGCACGGTGGACCAGAAGGCGCTCATCCCAAGGAACCCAGAAGCGGCCTTCTGGAGGGCCTTCGGGGCCTCGGGGTTGGCCTCGCCGCTTGCCGCGGGGGCATGGTGCCGGAAACGCTCGTAGGCGTGCTTGACGCCGAGGAACACGAGGTAGCCGCCACCAAGGAGCAGCAGGAACGGGTTGTTGATGATGAACACGGCCCCGAAGATGGCAATGGTGCGGAACACGTAGGCGCCCGCAAGGCCGTACAGGAGGGCCTTCCTGCGCTGGTCCGGCGGGAGCTTCAGGGTGAGCGCCGCGAGAACGGCCGCGTTGTCGAACGAGAGGACGCCCTCAAGGAAGATGAGGGTGAGGATCACGAGCAGGTCAGAACCCTCGAAGACGGGGGTGTATTCCGACGGGATGAAAGCGATCGGCAGCACCGGGACCGAGCCCCCGATTCCGTCACCCGGAATATAAATTCATGGTATGAGCACAGGGAATCCTGAGGGACCGCGCAATTCCTGTTGATTTATATATCGCGCCTGGTGTTAGGGCCTCGTGGCCGAGCCTTCCGCCCTCTCCCGGGACCCTACCGCGGCCCCCGTCCGGGAGAGGGCGGAAGG
>DATMKA010000055.1:0-5217 GCA_035553595.1 Thermoplasmatota archaeon
GAAGCCGCAGCTCGGGCACGTGGCGACTGTGGCCTCGGGCGTGACCTCGATCCGGGTCTTGCAGCGGGGACACGAGAGGACAGGCATCGGCCAGGTACGGGCCTGGTGGGTTGTTAAACGTTGCGAAGCCCCCGGGGGCGCGGGAACGCGCCCGGCCTGCGGGGGCGGGGTCCGGCGGTTAAGTTCCTATACGCCTTGCCCCTTTCCGGGGGTGAGGCCCATGCTGACGCTCGTGCTTGCGGAAACGGAACTGGAGCTTGTCCCGGAAGAGATTCGGAGCCACCCCCAGGTCCGCCGTCCCCTTCAGGGGAAGGACAAGCGCGCCTCGCGCACCCTGCTGGACGCGAGCCTCCACCACGAGGCCCTGAAGTACGTGCATGACGGGGAGCGGCGCGGCCGCCCCGACCTTCCCCACCTCTTCATGGTGCTCGGCCTCGACAGCATCGCCAACAAGCGCAACGAGCTGAAGCTTCTCGTGCACACCCGCCACGACGAGCTCATCACCATCGCGCCCGACACGCGCATCATGCGCAACTATCCGCGCTTCGTGGGCCTCATGGAGCAGCTCTTCCAGTTCCGCGAGGTCCCCCGCGACCTCGCCCTCCTCAAGATCGAGGAGGGGTGGACCCTCGAGCGCGTTCTCGCCGAGAAGACCACGGGCCCCCGCATCGCCCTCAGCGAGGAGGGCCGAAAGGTCCGCCCTATCCAGTACTTTGCCGAGCGTAAGGCCGCAAACCCGGACCTCGTCTGCGTCCTCGGCGGGTTCCCCAAGGGGAACTTCCGCTCCCCCGTGTCGCGCCTCGTGGACGAGACCATCAGCATCTACCCCGACCCCCTCTCCGTGTGGATCGTGCAGTACGAGATCCTCTCCGCGTGGGAGGATGCCTGCGGATTCCTGACGCCACCCGCCTGAGGGGTCTGCGCCTGCTGCCGTCCGGATTGCGCCGCGTCGCGGCCTCCAGCACCTGGGGTTAGGGCCAGCACCGTCCCTGGGATCACAAAGGGGCGAAGGACACCTCAAAGGACACAAAGGGAGAGTGACCAGGTGGAGGGCCTGGGCAGCGTAGGACCCGCGAAGCGGCGATGGCGCGAAGGGCCGCGAAGAGAGAGGAAGCCGATTTCCGGTTCCTTCGCGCCTGTTCGCGGCCCTTCGCCGCTTCGCGTGAAGCCGAGCGCAGCGGCCGGGCCTCGCGTCGGCGCTCCTCATCTGCCGCGTCAGGTCGCCTCAGCAGCGCAGGAAACGCGGAGGAGCGACGCCCAGCCGAACTGTATGCCAACAAACCTTCTGGAACCATGCCGCTGGGAGCGCACAAGCTGACTGCTGAGGAAAACAGAAAAAAGGGATGGGGGCCCGAAGGCCCCCGGGTTGGGTGGGTTTCGGAGGAATCGCGTAATCGCGATTACATATCCATGTCGGGCATGCCGCCGGCGCCGGCGCCGCCCTTCATCTCCTTCGCAGCGATCACGTCGTCGATGCGGAGGATCATGGTGGCCACTTCAGTCGCGGACTGGATGGCCTGGGTCTTCACGCGGAGGGGCTCGATGACCGCGTTCTTGAGCATGTCCTCGACCTTGCCGGAGTCGAGGTTGATGCCGTGGGTCTTCTTGCCGTTCTCGTGGGCGGAGCGGAGGTCCACGAGGACGTTGATGGCGTCTAGCCCAGCGTTCTCGGCGAGGGTGCGGGGGATGATCTCGACGGCGTCGGCGAAGGCCTCGATGGCGAGCTGCTCGCGGCCGCCGACGGTGGCGGCGTAGCGGCGGAGGTTGAGGGCGACCTCGACCTCGGGGGCGCCGGCGCCCGCGACCATCTTGCCGTCGCGGAGGGCGGTGGCCACGACGCCGATGGCGTCGTCGAGGGTGCGGTCCACTTCGTCGATGACGTGCTCGGTGCCGCCGCGGATGAGGATGGTGACGGCCTTCGCGCTGGGGCACTCGGTGACGAAGGTCATGGCCTCGTCGCCGATCTTGCGCTCCTCAACGGTGCCGGCCTTGCCGAGGTCCTCCTTGGTGAGCTCCTTGAGGTTGCTCACGATCTTGGCGCCGGTGGCCTTCGCGAGCTTCTTCATGTCCTTCTCGCTGACGGACTTGACGGCGAAGATGCCCTCCTTGGCGAGGAAGTGCTGGGCGAGGTCGTCGATGCCCTTCTGGGTGAAGAGGACGGTCGCGCCGGAGGCCTTCACGGTGTCGACCATGCGGCGGATGGTGCGCTCTTCCTCGTCGAGGAAGCTCTGGATCTGGTCGGGGGAGGTGATCTCGATCTTCGCCTCAACCTCGGTCTTCTTGATCTCGAGGGCGGCGTTCACGAGGGCGATCTTGGCGTTCTTGACCGAGGTGGGCATGCGGCCGTGGGCGCGCTCCTTGTCGAGGACGACGCCGAGCACGAGCTGGGTGTCGTTGATGGAGCCGCCGACCTTCTTCTCGATCTTGATGGACTCCTTGTCCACCGTGAAGCCGGTCTCGGTCTTCTCGCTCACGGCCTGGACGGCCTGGACGGTGATGTTGGCAAGGAGGTCGCTCTGGGAGCTCGCGCCCTTGGAGGCCATGCTCGTGCGGGCGATCTTCTTGAGCGTCTCGGAGTCGGTGGGCTTGATGGCGACAGCGATGCCGTTGAGCACCTCGAGGGCCTTCTGGACCGCCATGCGGTAGCCCTGGGTGATGATGGTAGGGTGGACGTCCTCGAGGAGGTCCTCGGCCTTGCCGAGGAGAGCGCCCGCGAGCACCACGGAGCTGGTCGTGCCGTCGCCGACCTCGGACTCCTGGGTCTTCGCGATCTCGATGATCATCTTGGCCGTGGGGTGCTGGACGTCGATCTCCTTGAGGATGGTCGCGCCGTCGTTTGTGATGACGACGTCGCCCATGCTGTCGACGAGCATCTTGTCCATGCCCTTGGGGCCGAGGGTGCTGCGCACGGCCTCGGCGACGGCCTTGGCGGCGAGGATGTTGTTGCTCTGGGCGCCGCGACCCTTCTCGCGGCGGGTACCTTCCTTCAGGATGATCACAGGCTGGTTGCCCATCATGGGTCTACACCTCTCTGGTGGTGAACAGGATTGGTCCGGGGCGCGATGCTGCGCCGGTGTGGGGCCGCGACAAGCGCCGCAACCCTTGGGACCGAAGCCGTATAGAAGAACGGTTCTATAAAAGCGTTGCGGCATCCTGGGTGCGCGCCATGCCACGGCGGAACACGAGATTTGCAGGTGAAAACAGAGATCCGCTCCGCTGGAGCGGGGGTGGTGGGGCGGCCCCGGTGGGGCCGCCAAAGGAGCCGCTGTGAGCGTCAGCGGATGTCGACGCGGTGGCCAGGCTCCTCGCGCTTCGACTCGCGCTCGAGCGTCACGTCGAGGATGCCGTTCTTGTAGGTGGCCTGGGCGGACTCGGGCCGCACCTTCGCGGGAAGGTCGAGCACCTTGTGGTACTTGCGCGGCGTCTCCACGCGGATGGTGAGGCGCTGGGGCGCCACGTGGAGATTGATGTCCTTCTTCTCCACGCCTGGAAGCTCCACGGTGACGGCGATCTCGCGGTCGCCCTCGATGATGTCGGTGATGGGCTCGCGGCCCACCTCGGCAACCCCCGTGGGGGTCGGGGCCACGGGGCCGGTGTTCCCGAACTGCTGGATCTGGGGCTTCCCGTCAGGGCCCACGCGCATGCTGAAGCCGTACACGAAGGGCTGGCCGGGCTTGAGGTCCTTCGGGTTCGGCATGGGGGGCATGGCCTGGAGGTTCCGGACCATGTCGCGGAACATCTGGTCGAAGTGGCTCCGCATCTGCTCGAACTCGGCCTCGAAATTGGCGAAGGGGTCTCCCGCCTTGCGGCGGCGGCGCCAGTCGTCGAAGGGATCCATCACATCACCGGGGCCACATAGAAAAGCAGTTCGACAAAAAGGTTTCGGGTCCGTGAGCGCGTGGCATACCGAGTCGTGCCAATGTATAAGCCCACCGAGTCGAGTCCCTGTCCCATGGCTTGGAGGCTGTCCACCCTAGGCATCGCGCTTGCCCTGCTCACACCTGTCGTCCTGCTCGCTCCCGCGCTCGCCGCGGAAGCGGCCGTCCAGGACGAGTTCGTGGTGGCGGTCTTCGACACGGGCATCAACCCGAGCCACCAGGAGTTCAGCCCCGGCCAGGTTGTCGCCTGGTGGGACTTCAGCAGCACCAAGAAGACGGCCGCGGCCGCCCGCGACCCCTACCAGAACGCCGTGAACGGCCAGGTTCCCACCTGGGACCCCTACACGGCCCCCTACGACGACCACGGCCACGGCACCGCCACCGCGAGCCTTGTCGCGGGCAACAACGTCGGCGGCTGCAGCGGCCCCAAGTCGGCCTACGCGCCCAACACGAAGCTCGCCATCCTCAAGGTCATCAAGGGCACGAGCCTCGACGGCGACCTCGCCCTCGCCATGCGCTACGCCACCGACGTCCTCAAGGTGGACGCCATGAGCATCAGCATCGGCAGCATCATCCCCACCTGGGGCGCCATGCTCGGCGACGACGTGTACGGCGAGATCAAGCGCGCCCACGGCAAGGGCATCCCCGTCGTCTTCAGCGCCGGCAACGGCCTCGCGAACGTCGGCCTCGCCCCCTACCCCTCCGAGACCTCCAACTGGGGCGACTCCCCCTATGCCATCGTGGTCGGAAGCGGCACCCGCACGGGCACCACGGCTACCTCCACCACCGGCAACATGGACCCCGACGTCTCCGCCTGGTCCGACTCCGTGTGCGTCGCGCGCCACAACAGCAACACGCAGTACACGAGCATGTCCGGCACGAGCTTCAGCGCGCCCCTCGTGGCCGGCATGGCCGCCACCCTCGTGAAGGAGGCCCGCGCCAACGGCCAGCCCTCCGGCGCTGACCGCATCGAGCTCATCCTCAAGCACGCCGCCAAGGACACGGTGGCCCCCTACGCCCGCGAAGGGTGGGGCTACCTCGGCGCCACCGAGTTCCAGAACGCGCTCACGGCCGCCCGCACGGGCACCCTCCCCACCTACCGCACCTTCACGGGCCTCCCGGTGAACGAGAACGCAGCCTACGAGGACACCGTCGCCACGCCCCTCCGCCAGGTGCACGGGTCCAGCCTCGCCTACGACCTCCTCGTGCTCCGCGCCCCCACGGCCGCCCCCACCTTCACGGGCCAGGGCGTCCTCGGCCCGAGCCTCCCCGTGGGCGTCTTCGAGATGGAACGCTATACCGTCACCCTTGCTGCCGGTGCCACAGTCCAGCTCGGTCT
>DATMKA010000056.1:0-15160 GCA_035553595.1 Thermoplasmatota archaeon
GTCGGCATCGCCTTCGTTCCCACCGCCTCCGCCGGCCTCGGCGTGAACCCCTGCTCCAACCCCACAACCCCCGTCCAGCGCCTCGTCTGCAACACCCTCGGCTACGTCGGTGAGACCATCGACTACGTCGAGTACGTCGCCGACGAGACCATGGACGGCGCTTGGAACACGGCCGGCGAGACCGTCGAATACGTGAACGAGAACTGCACCTACTGGACCGGGCGTGACTGCATCACCCCCATCATCGCCCAGATCGAGTGCGACGCCTGCGACCTCCTCGCTTGATGCCGACGGGCCCCTGCGGCCCGCTCTTTTTCCTTTCCCTTCCCTTTCTGCGGCCGGGCGGGTTTCGCCCCCGAATTGCAGTTTTGACAAAGGGGGACGGGTCCCACGTGACGTTGATTGTGGTTGGGACCGTTGCGGTCTCTCGGGCTTCGGCCCTTTTAGGTGAGCACCGCATGAAGTTTGTCACGTACAGCGTAGCTGCCGCTATCCTCGCCATCGTCGCCATCGGCCCCGTCGCCGAGGCGGGCGCCGTCGTGGACCCCTGCTACAACCCCACCACACCCGTCCAGCGCCTCGTGTGCAACACCCTCGACTACGTGGGCGACACCATCGACTACGCCGAATACGTCGCCGATGAGGCCACCGACGGCGCCTACTACACCGTGGACGAGACCGTCGAGTACGCCAACGAGAACTGCAGCTACTGGACCGGGCGCAACTGCATCCCCGCGATCCTCCTCGACTGCAACGCCTGCGAGCAGATCCTCGTCTAACACCGCCCTCGCCGCCCCCCGGGGCGGCCCCCCTTTTTCTCCTACCGCGACGCCCATTCCCTTAAATACGGGCCCACGTTTGCCCGGTCGTGGACCTGCTGGAGCCGCTGTTCCTGCTGCGCGTGGCCATCAGTTTCGTGGCCGCCTCCGCCGTCGTCGCGAGCGCGAGCGTCATCGCCGAGCGCTACGGCCCCCGCCGTGGCGGCGTCATCGCCACCCTCCCCTCCACCCTCGTCGTGAGCACCCTGTTCATGGGCTTCAACCAGGGCGAGGCCTTCGTGGCCGAGGCAGCCGTCCAGATCCCCGTGATGATGGGCGCGAACAGCCTCTTTCTCGCCCTGTACGTCCTCGCCATCCCCCTCGGCATGTGGGGGGCAGGGCTCGTGGCCCTCGCGAGCTGGGCCCTCATCGCGGCCGTGTTCCTCACGTGGCCGTCCCCCAACGTGGGCTTCTCCGTCCTCCTGTTCACCGCGCTCACCCTCGGGTCCTTCTGGTGGCTCAACAAGAAGACCCCCGCGCACCTCCCCTCCATCAAGATCCAGTACACGCCGCTCCAGGTGGCCGCCCGCGGCCTCCTTGCGGGCACCGTGGTGGCCTCCGCCCTCGTGCTCGCGCGCATCGGGGGGCCCGTGTGGGGCGGCGTCTTCACCCCCGCGCCCGCCATCTTCCTGAGCACGATGTGGATCCTCCACCGTAGCCAGGGCGCCCGGTTTGCCTCCAGCATGGCGCGGTCCATGTGCCTTGCCGGGTTCATCCCCATGCTGTACGCCGTCGTCGTGGCCCTCTCCTTCGTGGCGTTCGGCATGTTCTGGGCCACGCTCCTCGCCTACGGCCTCGCGATCCCGGCGGCGGTGGCCGTGAGCAAGATCCTGAAGCGCCTCGCAAAGCCCGCAGTGGGCGAGAAGCAGGAAGCGGTCGCGGCGGCGCCCCCGATCGCGGCCAAGTAAAGGGCGGGGGTGGCGGTCTCCCTCGGGACCCGGGAGAGGAGGAGGAGGAGGGAGAAGATTGGATGGGGGGTCCCGAGGGCTCCGTTCAGCTCAGAAGCTCTTGTGGGCGAGCCCCTGCTGGTCGTAGACGGCCTTCATTTCCTGCCAGCGGCTGCCGGGGCGGGGGTTGAAGGTCGCCTCGGTGACGCGGATGTCCTTGAAGGCGTTGGGGAGGAAGGCCTTGGGGCCCACGTGGGGGATGTGGCTGAGGATGCCCCAGAGGTGGACCTTCTCGCCCTGGACGGTGACGGTGTCGGGCTCCACCTCACGCCGGGTGTACTGGAGCTTCGTCTCCGGGTTCACGTAGGTGATGGAGAGCTTGCGGTGTTCGACAGCGGCCTTGATCCAGGCTTCTTCGAGAGTGAGGGTCATTCGTGCATCCCGAGGCTTTCTACGAGTGGACCCGGGCTTAAACTTTTTTTAATTATTCCGCGGCGCGGATTCAACCACGGCTGGGGCCTCCGAGGGGGGTGCCGCGCGGGCGCCCTTCCTGCGCTCGAGGTAGCGCAGGAGCTCGTACACGGGGAAGCTCGCGGCGATGATGGCAAGGGCGGGCCAGGTGTTGGCGAAGCCGCTCGCCTGGTCCGTCACGACCACGGTGGCGATGATGAAGATCGCGCCGAGGATGAAGAGGGCAGGCACCACGGGGTACCCGAAGGCCTTGTAGGGGCGCGGCAGGTCGGGGCGCGTGCGGCGGAGGCGGAAGAAACCGACCGCACCGATGGCGTAGAACAGAATGATACCGAGGGTGGCGTAGTTCACGAGGCTCGCGTAGCCCCCCGTAAGGACGAGGAGGCAGGCCCACTCGGCCTGGATGAGGAGACCGAAGTCGGGGGTGCCGAAGCGCTCCGACAGGCTCGCGAAACCAGGGTAGGAAAGCCCCTCCTTTGCCTGCGCGTAGTACGTGCGGGGCCCCGCGAGCACGAAGGCGTTCACCGTGCCGAAGGTGCTCACCACGATAGCGGCCGCGATGAGGATGGCGCCCGTGGTGCCGTAGAACCCGAACATGATGTCGGAGGCGAGGGTGCTCGTAGCCGCCACCTCCCCGATGGTGAAGGCGTGCAGGTAGGCCGCCACCGCCGAGAGGTACACCGCCATCACGATGACGACACCGAGGAACATGCTGAGCGGCACCGTCCGCTGGGGGTTCCGCACTTCGGAGGCGATGGCCGCCGAGGAGGCCCAGCCGTCGTAGGCGAAGAGCGCGCCCACCATGGCGGCGGCGATGCCGCCCGCAAGGGCCGTGGCCTCCATGCCGGAGGGGAGGAGGGGGGTCACGATCTGGCCCGTGCCGTCCGCAAGCGTGAACACCACCACGACGAGCGCGAAGATCGCGGCCACCTTCGCGAAGGTGAAGACGTTCTGGACGACGCCACCATACTTCACGCCGAGGTAGTTCACGGCGCTGAGGAGCAGGATGCAGCCCACGGCCACCATCTTCACGTCGAACTCGGTGAAGGTGCCGTACCCGCCGGCGGCCCACAGGACCCCCACGAACTGCGCGAACACGTAGGCCACGGCCGCGATAATGCCGGTGTTGATCACCCAGAAGAAGGTCCACCCGTAGCTGAAGGCGATGCGGTCGCCGAAGGCCTCCTTCAGGAACACGTACTGGCCGCCCGCGCGGGGGAACATGGCGCCCATCTCGGCGAAGGTGAGGGCCCCAAAGAGGCTGAAAACGCCGCCGAGGAACCACACCATCATGAGGAGGCCCGGCGCGGGCACCTC
The DNA here is from genome assembly GCA_035553595.1 of Thermoplasmatota archaeon. Classification (GTDB taxonomy): domain Archaea; phylum Thermoplasmatota; class SW-10-69-26; order JACQPN01; family JAJPHT01; genus DATMKA01. Next base: position 3,494 of record DATMKA010000056.1, read on the forward strand.
GCGCGCCATGATGGAGGGGAGGGCGAAGATGCCGCTCCCGATGGCGCTCCCGACGATGAGGGTGGTGGCGGAGACGAGGCCGAGGCTCGCCTTCATGCTTCCCTGCTTGTCCGAAGCGCCCTGCTGTGTCACGGCTCGGGGAGCCCCCTCGCGGGATTAAACGGTTTCTGCCGTGCCCGGAAGGGGGCTGCGCGCCGGGGGCCGGTTTGAGCGATCCACGGAGGAAGCAGAGGGCTCAGAGGGGGCGGTATACGCAGAGGCATCGAAGGCGCAGGGAACGCAGAGGACGGTTTGTTGGATCCGCAGAGCGGGGCGGAGGCGGGGAGGGTGGACGCCCGGGCGGCTCTCCGCCTCCGTCCCCTCTGTTGATCCTAAAAGGTCGTCTCTGCGCTCCCTGCGCCTTTACCTGCCCTGTGTATACCGTCCTCGCCGCGGCCTCTGTCAGCTCTGCGGCCCAGCCATCGACCCGCGCGACGCACCCGGATGCGACCGCCCCAAACCAATTCCTTCAAGCCCCCACGGCCCCTAGGTGGCGCGTCTTATGGCCGGCATCGACGTCGTCACGGGGCTCAGCCTCGTCACCATCATTCTCGCCCTCCTCCTCCTCTTCCTCGTCCGCCACTACCGCGGCCGCGTGGAGGAGCTGCGCGAGGAGGTGGCGGCCCTCCAAAGCCAGAAACAGAGCCTCTCCACCACCTACGGGCGAATCACGGAGCAGTTCGCCCCCTTCATGGCCGGCTACCCCTACGACCCCCGCAACTTCCGCTTCATCGGAAGCCCCGTGGACGGCATCCAGTTCGAGGAGGACCGCATCGTCTTCGTGGAGATCAAGGCCAACAACAGCCGCCTCACGCCCGCACAGCAGAAGTGGCGCCACCTCGTGGAGGAGGGGCGCGTCGCCTGGCTCGAGTTCCGCGCCGAGGACCGCGCCGCCGTCTCCACCGGCCCCGCTTCCTCCGCGGGAGCGGCTCCGAGCGAGACGCAGCCTACCGGCAGCACCGGGAGCGCTTGGGACAGGAGCTGAGAAAAAGAAGAAGACCGCGGCCCCTGGCGGTGGGCCGCGGCGGGGATATCCGTTCAGGCGCTCGTGGGGCGCACGCGCAGGATGCCGACCATGCCGTTCTCGTCGTGGCCGGGCACGGCGCAGATGTAGCGGAACTCACCAGCGTAGATCGCGGTGAAGTTCATGTAGCCAACCTGGCCCTGGCGGAGGGTGCCGTCCATGTGCAGGTTGTACTGGCCGAGAACGGAGAAGTTGTGGGGCAGGCGCTCGGGGTTCTCAATGCGCAGGTGGAGGTGCGTGCCCTGGTCGATCTCGATGACCGGCGGGTCGATGCCCCAGGGGCCGCTGCCGCCTTCGGGCGTGTGCACGAGGCGGACGGTGATCTCCTCACCGGGGGGAACATCGTCGCCGGTGGCGAACTCGCGGCCGCCGGTGCTGGTCGCGTAGGGCTTGCCGCCGTAGGGGACGGGGTTGCCGTTCGCGTCCTTGACCTCGCCCGCGGGGAAGACTTCGACCTTGCCGCGCATGATGCCGTGGCCGACGCCGCAAAGCTCGGCGCACTGGATCGTGTAGTTGCCGGTCTTGTCGGCGCGGATCCAGAAGTGGTTCACGCGGTCGGGGTAAGCGTCGATCTTGACACCGAACTCGCGGACCCAGAAGGAATGCTGCACGTCCTCGGACCGGACGTTGAGCTTCACGACCTGGCCCTCCTGGATGCGGAGGACGTTGTCGGAAGTCTTGCCGTCAGGGTAGCTGAAGGACCAGAAGAACTGCTGGGCGATGACGCCGACCTCGAAGTCGGGCTGGGGAGGGTCGAGGTCCGTGGCGGACATCGTCTGGAGGGTGAGGATACCGATCCAGACGAGGATGATGGCGGGGACCGCGGTCCAGGCGATCTCGGCGGTGGTGTGGCCGCGCTCGGTCTCGCCCTTGGGGACCTTGCGGTTCTTGCGCCACTTGAAGATCGTGTAGATGAGGAGGGCCTCCACGATGACGAACACCACGGCGCCCGCGATCATGATTGTGTCAAAGAGGTCCGAAACCGCCTCACCGACAGGGGACGCGGGTTCGTAGCCGAGACTCCACGCGGCGCTCGCCACGGGAGCCATGAGAAGGATGCCGACAACTAGCGGAACCGCCAGGCGAGTCATGGATTTCCCGGCCCCCAAACGAACACCTCACTTAAAAGTTTTCCTCACGATCTCAGGCGGCGAAAACGGGCCGCGCGAGGCCCCGATAGCCTTATTGTCTCACGGCGGCTGGAGCCGCCGATGGCCGCCCCCGAGCGCCGCATCCTCGGCGCCATGAGCCTTGTTCTCCTGCTGCGCGTCTTCGGGTTCAGCCTCGTCCTCGTGGGCTTCGCCTCCTACGGCGCCACCCTCACCGACTCCCTGTTCCTCGTGGGCCTCGCCTTCAGCCTGTACGGCCTCGCCATGGCCCTCTTCTTGATCCCCATCGGCCGCCTCTCCGACCGGTACGGCCGCCGCCGCGTGATGATGGCGGGCCTCGTCGTCACCTTCGTGGGAAGCCTCGCCTGCGCCGCGGCCCCCACCATCGAGCTCCTCCTCGCCGCCCGCTTCCTCCAAGGCGCGGGGGCCGTGAACGGCGTGGCCCTCGCGTGGGTGGGGGACGCCACGGCCCCCGAGCGGCGCACCCGCTCCATGGCCGTGCTCGGCGTCACCGCCGGCGGCTCCGTGGTGCTCGGCTTCGCGCTTGGCGCCCTCCTCGTCGACCGCATCGGGGTGCCGGGCCTTTTCCTCGGCCAGGCCGGGATGGCTCTGCTTGCGATCCTCGTGGTGGCCTCCACCCCCGAGGAGCGGGGCCCCGTGGGACGCACCCCCACCCTCCGGGAGGTGCTCGCAACCCCCGCGGCCACCCAGCTTGCGACGGCGGGCTTCGCCCTCAACCTCCTCATGACCGGCGCCACCTTCGCCATCCCCCTCCTCGCCCTCGGCTTCCTCGGCCAGGCGGAGGCCCTTCCCGGGTGGCTCGGGCCCGGCGGGTCGGGCCACAACGCCATGATTCCCATGCTCCTGTTCGGGGGCGCCATCCTCCTCGTGACCGCGCGCCTCGGGGACAAGGGCCACGCCCGGCCCGTGGCCCTCGGCGGCTTCCTGCTCCTTGCCGCCGCCCCCGCGGGCCTCCTCCTCTCCTCCGTCTACTGGGCCTTCCTTGTGGCGGGCATCCTGTTCTTTGCCGCCCACAGCACCCTCTCCGCCCTCCTCCCCTCCCTCGCGACGCGCCTTGGCGGGGGCGAAGGACGCGGCGCGCTCCTCAGCGCCTACAGCGTGAGCCAGTACGTGGGGACAAGCCTCGCGGGGCCCCTCGCGGGCGCGCTCCTGCCGCACCCGGGATGGCTCGCGCTCGTCTTCGGGGCCATCGGCGTCGCGGGTCTCTTCGCGGCCCTCCCGCTCGCGCGGCAGGGTCAGGCCGTGAAGCGCGCGTAGAGGCGTTCGCTCACAGGGGCGAGGGAGAGCGCGATGACGCCGAGGGCGGTGTAGATGGAGACGTGCCACTCGTGGCCCGCCCACCCGTCGAGGAGGAAGACGAGGCCGGAGAACAGGCACACCGCGCCCGCGATGACGAGGATGGCCTTGATGGGGGGCATCTCGCGCTCCCGCGGAGGGGCGTCGTTCGACATGGTTTTGGCCAAGGCGGGCGCAGCCCATAAGGCTTCTCCCCGACCGCGATACCATGTCACGGCCATGGCTCTGCAGAGGGCTGCGGGAATACAGGAAATTCCCCAATTTTCTCACGCGCCGACAGGCACCGGAACTCTTTTAAGGGGGAAGCGGTTTCCATGACCCACCCAAGGACTTCCAGGGATATCCCTGGATCAGTCCCGGAGGACCCTTGTCCTCCGAGGTTCGTCCTCTCTGGAGAGATTTGATCCATGTCCTCGCACCAGCACGACCACGCTCACGGGGAAGCGGTCCACCACGAGCTGAGCGCGGCCCCCCTGCTCGTCGGCATCGGCGCCCTCATCACGTACTTCGGCGTCGGTAGCGTCAACCACTACTTCTTCGCCGATGCCGCGACCGGCAAGCAGGGCGTCCTGCTCTGGCCCTACATCACCACCATCGGCGTGGCCGTGCTCCTCTACGCCTTCTGGGTCTGGACAAAGGAGGACGCGCTCTCCTGGGCCAAGCGCCCCGCGCCCGCCCACGGCAAGGACATCGGCTGGCACGGCATGGTCTACTTCCTCTGCACGGAAGTCATGCTCTTCGGCTCCCTGTTCTTCGCCTACTTCTACCAGATGGGGACCTTCCAGGAAGTCCACTTCAACATCCCCCTCATCGCCTTCAACACGGCGCTCCTCATGGCCTCCGGTGGCACCCTCCACTGGGGCGTCCACTCCATCCAGAAGGGCAACCGGAACGGCCTCATCTGGGGCCTCATCCTCACCATCATCCTCGGTGCGGTCTTCCTGGGCCTCCAGGTGTACGAGTACTACATCCTCGTCACCCACGACAACTTCACCCTCCAGTCCGGGGCCTACGGCAGCATCTTCTACATGCTGACCGGCACCCACGGCTTCCACGTCTTCCTCGGCCTCGTCTTCCTGGCCATCGTCCTCGCCCGCGCCCTCTACGGCAACTACTCCGCCGAGAAGCACGTGAGCGTCGAGGCCTTCGCCATCTACTGGCACTTCGTCGACGTGGTGTGGATCTTCCTCTTCATCGTCGTCTACCTCCGGGTGGTGTAAGCCATGGCTCGCGACTCCCGTCTCACAACTGGCGCGCTCTCCGGCCTCCTCGCGGGCCTGGTCATGAGCATCTACTTCCTCTCCACCTGGACCACCGACCAGGGCGCCGGGTGGCAGCTCCTGCAGGCCCTCACGACCTTCTACATGCCCGAGGGCACCAACGAGACCACCCGCGTGGTCGCGGCCCTCGTCACGACGGCCGTCCTCTCGAGCCTCGCCGGCCTCGCCTACGTCCGCATGTTCGGCGACCGCGTCCTCGGCTCCAAGCTCCGCTGGACCATCCTCTTCGGCACCATGTGGAGCCTCGGCGGCCTCGCCCTCTTCAGCTACCTCTTCGGCATCCTCGCCTTCCCCCAGTATGCCTCGGGCGACGACGTCCCGATTGGCTGGACCTGGACCATCGGCTGGACCCTCTTCGGCGTGGTCATCGGCCTCGCCCCCGTCTTCTACAACATCCTCACGGCCGGGCGCATGACGAGCACGGTCCGCAAGGTCGATGACGAGCTCCACGTCCCCGCCGTGAACCTCCACGGCGGCTGGCGCGAGTGGCTCTTCACCACCGACCACAAGAAGATCGGTATCCTCTACCTCATCACGGCCACCGTGTTCTTCATCCTGGCCGGCATCCTCGCCCTCCTCGTGCGCCTCGAGCTCGCCTTCCCCGGCCGCACGATCATGGGCCCCGCCCAGTTCAACGCCTTCTTCACGATGCACGGAACGGCGATGATCTTCCTCTGGATCATCCCCGTCTTCGCCGGGTTTGGTAACTACTTCATCCCCATCCTGCTGAAGGCCAAGGACATGGCCTACCCCCGCCTCAACGCCCTCTCCTACTGGACGTACCTCCCCGCGGCCATCCTCATCTGGGTGGGCTTCTTCATGGGCGAGGACGCGGGCGCCGGCTTCGGCTGGACCGCCTACCCGCCCCTCTCCGGTGTCGCTAGCGCCGAGATGGTCGAGGTGGACTTCTGGATCATGGGCCTCCACCTCGTGGGCATCTCCTCCATGATGGGTGCGATCAACTTCATCGTCACCACCTTCAAGGAGCGCGGCCCCGGCATCACGTTCAACAACATGAGCCTCTTCGTGTGGAGCCAGCTCGTGACGGCCTTCATGATCGTGTTCGCGACGCCCTTCGTCGGCACGGCCATGCTGCTGAACTTCTTCGACCGCAACTTCGGCACCGCCTTCTTCGGCAACGCCGGCGGCGACCCCGTTCTCTACCAGCACCTGTTCTGGTTCTACTCCCACCCCGCCGTGTACGTCATGATCCTGCCCGCGATGGGTGTCATCTCCGAGGTCATCCCCCGGATGGTGAACCGCCCCATCTTCGGCTACAAGGCCATCGCGTACTCCTCCGTGGGCATCGGCTTCCTCGGCTACGCCGTGTGGGCCCACCACATGTTCACGACCGGCATCGACCCCCGCGTCCGCATCGGCTTCATGCTGATGACGATGATCATCGGCGTCCCCACGGGCGTCAAGATCTTCAACTGGATTGCCTCCATCTGGGGCGGCCGCCCGAACTTCAAGGCTCCCCTGCTGTTCTCCATCGGCTTCGTGTCGATGTTCGTGATCGGCGGTATCGACGGCATCTTCATCGCCTCCATCCCCGTGGACTACGCGCTCCACGACACCTACTGGGTCGTCGCGCACATCCACTACGTGCTCTTCGGTGGTGCGGTGCTTGGCGCCTTCGCGGCCTTCTACTTCTGGTTCCCCGCGATGACCGGGAAGATGTACAACGAGCGCCTTGCCCAGTGGCATTTCTGGCTCACCATCATCGGGCTGAACCTCGTGTTCTTCACGATGCACTTCCTCGGCACCGAGGGCATGCCCCGCCGCGTGCACGACTACCTGCCCGAGGCCTCCATCATCAACCTCAACTACATCGCCACCGTCGGCGCCTTCCTGCTCGGCCTTGCGCAGATGTTCTTCTTCGTCAACATGGTGAAGAGCATCTGGGCCGGCGAGCCCGTGGGCACCACCGACCCCTGGGCGATGCCCGAGGACGAGAAGGCCCCCGTGACCGCGACCGCCAAGCCCCTCACCCACACGGGCGGCGGCAAGGACTGAAGGCTTCAAGTCGAGGAGCGCATCCCGATGCACATGAAGACGTACCGGAACCTGACCGTGGCCACCGTTGCCACCGTCTTTGTCCTCATGTGCCTCGGGGGCTACGTGAAGGCCATCGGGGCGGGCCTCGCCTGCCCCACGTGGCCCGGCTGCTTCGACGACAAGGGCTTCCTCGGCAACTGGTTCCCCTTCGCCGAGGAAGGCGTCGGGGCCTGGGATGAGCCCAGCCCCGCCCTCGACAACTACACCCCCCACCAGGTGTTCGCGGAGTGGATCCACCGCTTCGTGGCCGCCTACGTGGTGGGCCCCCTCATGCTCGCCACCCTCTGGTTTGCGTGGCGCATGAAGCCCGTGAACCGGCCTATCCGGTTCTTCGCGACGGCCTCCGTCGCGATCCTGCCAATCCAGGTGTACATGGGCGGCATCACGGTGCTTGCGAACCTGCAGCCCGTGATCGTGACCTCCCACCTTGCCCTTGCGACCCTCATCTTCGGATGCCTCGTCGCCACGGCGATGCTGGCCCACGTGGAAGTAATGCGCGCGGAGCCGCCTTCCGGGAAAGGCCCGGGTCAGCAGACCACCCGCGCGAGCAAGGTTCTCGCGTTCTTCGGCCTCAAGGGCATGGCTGCCGTGACTCTCACGGCACCCAGCGATGTCGCCTACGCGGAGCGCCCGCCCTTCAAGGTCACCGACCTCCTCAACATCGTGAAGCCCCGCATCCTGATGCTCCTCGTGTTCGTGGGCATCACGAGCATGATCGTGGCCCGGCCCACCGAGTGGAGCTGGCCCCTTCTCGGGTGGGTGCTGCTTGGCGGCACCTTCGCGGCGGGCGCTGCGAACATCTTCAACAACTACTACGACCGGGACATCGACGCGAAGATGAACCGGACGAAGAACCGCGCCCTCCCCTCGGGGCGCATGACGCCCGCGATGGCCATCGTGTACGGCCTCGCCCTCACCGCCGTGAGCATGGCCGTCTTCTGGATTTACGTGAACCCCCTCTCCGCGATCCTCGCGGCCTCGGGCATCCTGTTCTACTCCCACATCTACACGAAGTGGCTCAAGCGCGCCACGCCCCAGAACATCGTGATTGGCGGCGCCGCCGGCGCCTTCCCCGCCCTTGTGGGTTGGGCCGCCGTCACGGGCGAGATGAGCTTCGCCGCGGCCCTCCTCGGCGGCATCGTGTTCCTGTGGACGCCGCCCCACTTCTGGGCCCTCGCCCTCGTGTACAAGGACGACTACGCCCGCGGCGGCGTCCCCATGCTTCCCGTGGTGAAGAGCGCGAAGGAGACGAAGCTCCAGATGCTCGTCTACACCGTGCTCCTCGTCCTCGCCTCCTTCGCCTTCTACTGGCCGCTGCAGGTGCTCGGGCTCTTCTACTTCACGACGGCGGCAGCTCTCGGGCTCCTGTTCCTCGCCTACGCCATCCAGGGGTACTATTCGGAGCGCAACAAGGAGCAGATGAGCCTCTTCCGGTACAGCATCGTGTACCTGAGCCTCCTCTATGCGTTCATGGTGATTGATCGCCTCTACTTCGCTCACTGGGCGATTTGAGCTCGCGTATCGATAAGGGGGCCGGAGCCGTTTTCGGGGGCTCCCGTCCAACCTGAGGGCCATGCCTGAGCCGTCCACACCCTATCGAGCGGACGATGACGCCACGGCGCCCTCGTTGCGGGGCGCCAACCCGAATCTGTCGGGGGGCGACCCGAGCGTGATGGATAACTTCCAGCCCCTCGGCAATCCCCGCCTCGGCGAAGCCACCATGCCAGGAGTGGGGGAAACGGCCACGTCGGCGCCCTACGTCTCCTACGCGCGACCCATCGGTCCCGGCCATGCCCTCGCGCCCCCCATCGTGCGGGGGGTTGTGGTGACTATGGTGGGCGTTCTCGCCCTGTCCTGGATCCCGATCATCGGTCCCTTTGTCGCCGGCCTCATCGGCGGCTGGGTGGCCCGCGGCTGGCGAGGCGGCCTGCTCGCCACTTACGTGCCGGGCTTCCTCGCGAGCATCCTGTTCGGCATCTACTACTTCATCGTGCCCCGCGCCTTCATCCTGAACCTCGGCGAGCTTGCGCCGTGGCTCGTGGGCATCCTCACGACGGGCATGTGCCTCATCGTGATGATTGGCGGCATGATCGGCGGCTACGTGCACTCCCTGCGCGACCACGCCCCGAAGGGGGACCGCCGCCGCGTTCAGATGGGCTGAGACTGCGCGCGCAACGCCGCGCGCCTCAGCTCGCAATCTGGCGGTACATCACGTAGAGGAGGGGCAGCATCGCCACGCCCACAAGCCCGAGGGAACCGTATTCCACGATGTGGTAGTCGATGTCCTGCTGGCGGGCGAGGTAGACGAGGATGATGAGGCCGAGGAGGAGCACGGCGACGCCGAAGAGGATGAAGACGTTGCCGGCCTTCCGCATCTCGCGAGGCTGCTGGTGCATGGGGGCGGGAACCCTCCTGCCCTCCTTCAAGGTTTCTGGAGACCTCGAGGCGGCTCCGGCCTGAAGAAAGCCGCCGACCGGGCTTGGTTGTCTCTTTTTAGACACGGGAGCCCCGAAAGCGGTTCATTTTCGTCGTTACCCTCAAGCCCCTGACCCGATAATGGGGGCCTACCATGAGTCACGGTTCTCTCCGGGTCGGGATCGCGGGAGCCTCGGGCTATCTCGGCGCCGAGCTCCTCCGCATCCTCGCGAACCACCCCCACGCCGAGGTGACGGCCATCACCTCCACGAGCCAGGTGGGCGCCTCCCTCGGGGACGTCCTCCCCCAGTTCAGCGGCGTGTACGACCTCCGCTTCACCGCGAGCGAGGGCGCCTCCTTCCGGGGCGTGGACGTCGTCTTCCTCGCCACGCCCCACGGCGCGGCGGCGAAGCTCGTGCCCGAGATCCGTGCCGCCAACCCCGCGGCGAAGATCATCGACCTCTCCCAGGACCACCGCGTCGGCGACGAGGGGTACGGGGCCGTCTACGGCCTCCCCGAGCTCTTCCGCGGCAAGCTCCAGGGCGCCTCCCTCGTGGCGAACCCCGGCTGCTACCCCACGGCCTCCGCGCTCGCGGTGGCGCCACTCTTCAAGTACGGCCTCGCGAAGGCCGCCACCGTCGTGGTGGACGCAAAGAGCGGCGTCTCCGGCGCCGGCCGCGACCCCAAGGCCAACCTCCACTACCCCGAAATGAACGAGAGCCTCCGCGCCTACAGCGTGGGCAAGCACCGCCACACCCCCGAGATCGCCCAGACCTACGGGCGCCTCGCCGGGGCCCCCGTGCCCGTGGTGTTCACGCCCCACATCGTCCCCATGAACCGCGGCATCCTCGCCGCCTGCTACGTCCAGCCCCAGGGCCCCCTCGCGACACAGGAAGAGCTCGACGCGCTCTACCGCAAGGCCTACGCGACCGAAGCCTGGGTGCGGGTCACCAAGGAGGAACCCGACACGAAGCACACCCGCAACACCAACTTCTGCGACGTCCGCGCCTACGCGCTCCCCGAGGCCAACCTGTACGTGGCCTTCGCCGCCATCGACAACCTCGTGAAGGGCGGCAGCGGCCAAGCCGTGCAGAACATGAACGTGCTCTTCGGGCTTCCTGAAACTGCTGGCCTTCCCCGCGCGGGAGGTGCCCCCTAATGGCTTTCGTCAGCCAGCACGGGGAGCGCATCCTCCCCGGCAGCGTCCTCGACGTCAAGGGCTACAAGGGCTCCGGCGTCCACGCCGCCATCAAGAAAAAGCGCCGCGACCTCGCCGTCATCTTCAGCACCTTCCCCGACACCGCGTGCGCCGCCGTCTTCACCACCAACAAGGTGCAGGCCGCGCCCGTCATGGTGAGCCGCGTCCACGCCGCCACCGGCCGGGCCCGCGCCATCGTCGTGAACAGCGGCTGCGCGAACGCCGTCACGGGCCCCCGCGGCCTGCTCGACGCCGAGCGCACCGCAGAGCTCGCGGCAGCCCTCCTCGGGGTGAAGAAGACCGAGATCCTCGTGGCAAGCACGGGCGTCATCGGCCGCTTCCTCCCCATGGACAACCTCGAGACCGGCCTCCGGAACGCCATCGGCACGCTCTGGAACGGCGGCACGAGCGAGGACGTGGCGGAAGCCATCATGACCACCGACCTCGTCCCCAAGAACGTCCTCGTGGAGACCTTCATCGACGGCGTCCCCGTGCGCGTGGGCGGCGTCGCGAAGGGCTCGGGCATGATCCACCCCAACATGGCCACCATGCTCGGCTTCCTCACCACGGATGCCGCCATCACGCCCCAGGCGCTCCAGGCCGCCCTCCGCAAGGTCACGGACCGCACCTTCAACATGATCACCGTGGACGGCGACACCTCCACGAACGACATGGTGACGGTGCTCGCAAACGGCGCCGCCGGCAACGCGCTCCTCACCGAGGAGAGCCCCGGCTACCCCGCCTTCGTGGCCGCCCTCCAGGTGGCCTGCGAGGACTTGGCGAAGAAGATCGCGCGGGACGGCGAGGGCGCCAACTGCCTCCTCGAGGTCCGCGTGAAGGGCGCAAAGACCGAGGCGGATGCCCGCCTCGCGGCCCGCAGCGTCGCAAAGAGCAGCCTCGTGAAGAGCGCCGTCTTCGGCAAGGACCCCAACTGGGGCCGCATCCTCGCCGCCATCGGCTACTCGGGCGCCGACATTGACCCCACCCGGATCAACCTCACCCTGGGCAGCGCCTCGGGGCTTGCGAAGATCCTGATGGACGGCGCGCCCGTGGACGTCGACCTGGAGGCCGTGCGCCGCCACCTCCACAAGGAGCACGTCATCGTCATCGCCGACCTCAACGTGGGCGACGCGACCGCCACCGCCTGGGGCTGCGACCTCAGCTACGACTACGTGAAGATCAACGCCGAATACACCACCTGAGAGCCACCCGGACATGACCCAGACC
>DATMKA010000057.1:0-13644 GCA_035553595.1 Thermoplasmatota archaeon
GGGTTCACCCGCCGCGGCAAAGGAGCGAGGGTCATGCCCCCGCTCCCTACCGGTGAAGCCGAAATCCTGCCCGCCCTGGAGGATGGCGCCCGGCCCGTCCTCCTCGACCTCGGGAGCGGGCCCGGCGAGCGGCGGATCGCGTGCCGCTACCACCCCGCGCCGGAAGCCCGCACGGCCGTCCTCATGGTGGGCGGCGTGGGAGGCGGTTGGGACAGCCCCGCCGCCTCCCTCTATCCCCACCTCTGCCAAACCCTCCCGCGGGAGGGAACCGCCGCGCTCCGCGTCCGCTTCCGCCACCCCGGCCACCTCGAGGAGTCCGTGGTGGACGTCCTCGCGGGACTCACCTTCCTCCAGGAGGAGGGCGCTACGCGGCTCGGGCTCGTGGGCCACTCCTTCGGCGGCGCGGTCGCCCTCCAGGCGGCAGCGCTGGAGGAGGAGGCCCGCGCCGTCGTCACCCTCGCCACGCAAAGCTACGGCGCGGGCCCCGTGGGCACCCTCGCGCCGCGGTGCGCCGCCCTCTTCGTGCACGGCACGGCAGACACCGTGCTTCCCTACCGGTGTTCCGTGGACCTGCACGACCGCGCAGGGGAACCGCGCCGCCTCGTCCTCCACGAAGGCGCGGGGCACGGCCTCGACGAAGCGGCCGAAGCGGTGCGGACCGAGGTCGAGGCCTGGTTCCGCCGCCACCTGCAGGCGCCCGTCTAGCTCGGGCGCCGCCGCGCGAGGCGCAGGAGACCCGCCGCAGCGCCGAGGCCCGCGAGGGCCACCCAGGGCGGGAGGGGTGAGTTCTTGGCGACAGGGTAGTCGGGCAGGTGGGACTCGCCGAACTTGAAGGGGATGAACGAGTAGCGCGTCGTGAGGTCCACCGTCACGTTCTGGCTGAGGTCGCGCACGAGGACCTGGACGCGACCGCCCGTGAGGTTCTCCCTGAGGCGGAACGTGTAGTTGAAGTCGCCCTGCTCGAAGGTGCGGACGGTGCCCACGCCCGAAGGCGTGTCGTAGGTGCCGTTGGGGTGGTAGAGCCAGACCCACACGCGCTCGTTCACGACGGGCTTCCCGAACAGGGAGCCGCCATGGACGGCGGGGTAGCCCGCCGTGAGGTCCACGGCGCGCACGCGGACGCTGTAGAGGCCGCCCCAGCTCATGTTGTCGTAGCGGAAGCCGCGGGGCCACAGGTCCTCGTTGAGGACGAGGGTGAGGTCCGTGCGGCGGGTCTCGGGATCGAGGGCCTTCGTGACGCTCTTCCCGTTCGCGGTGAGGGTGACCGTCCCGTGGGGCGTCACTTCACCGATGCGGAAGTCCGCCTGGATGTCGCCGCGCTCGGCGCTCATGCCGTGGACGGCGCCCGTCCGCTTGGTGCCGCCGAGCTCGTCCTCGAAGGTCACCGTGTACGGTACCCCAAGAGCGGGGCGGTGGTTCACGTCGACAACCCGGCCGTACACGACGTAAGCCTCGTTGTAGGGCCCGATGCCCTCGGGCAGGAGCGTCTGCGCCTGCGCAGAGGGGATGGCTAGGGCCGTTGCGAGGAGCGCAAGGGCCACGAGGGGGACAGACCGGGTTGCCGTCACGACGTTCACCCTTACCGCTTGTTGCCCTTGCCGGCCTTGCCCTTCACCTTGGAGCCGCGGTTCAGGAAGAAGGCGGCCGCACCGAGGGCGACCGCGATGCCTCCCGCCACGAGGGCGAAGCGCACCCACTTCTGCTCAAGGAGCGGGGGGTCCTGGACGAGGTTCACGGTGGAGGTGTGGAAGGTGCCGTCAACGGGAACCTCCTCGGTTTCGCCCACGGCCTCGACACGGAGGGTGCCCGAGGTCACCTTCTCTTCGACGTCGAGGACGGCGGTGTAGTCGCCAACGTCGTTCGTCCGCACCGTCTTCGTGGCCGTCTTGCCGCCATTGTAGGTGAGGGTGACGACGACTTCCTCGTTGGCCACGGGCTCGGAGACCACGATGCCGCCGCCGTCGCGGGACTCGCGGGGGATCTCCTTCATGATGCGGCCGGACACCGTGTAGGTGGAGTTGAACTGCTCGACCTGCTCGGAGCAGCGGAGGTCGGGGCGGGCCACGTCGAGCTGGAGGTTCACGATGGAGTGCCGGATCGTGGGGTTGACGTCCACCGTCTTGGACGCGAGGACGGCCTCCGAGGTGAAGAAGGGATAGAAGGTGCCGCCCTCGATCTCGAAGGTGCCGCGGTTCTGGCGGACCATCTGGTTCTCGTTCACGAAGGGACCGAAGGTGGGGTAGGAGAGGTTCACGGCAGCCACATACACCTTGCCGGCGCCACGGGGCTCGTGGATGTGGGGGTAGGCATGGTTGATGCCGTTCGAGTCCAGGTAGCCCTGGTTGTTGATCTCCCAGCTGTACTGCCCGTTGCAGTCCGTCCTGTAGAGGCGGTAGGCCTTCTCGGTGGCGCCCGTGGACCCGATAGGCGTGCCGGAGTCAACGAAAACACGAACCGTCACGTCGCGGACGGGGTAGCCCTCCGCGTCGACGACGCGGCCACTCACATAGTAGCGGTGGGCGTAGGTGTGGTCAGCAAGCACCGTCATGGGGACGATGGCGACGAGCAGCACGGCGAAGGCGACGGCCAGGAGCCCCGCCCGAAGAGGAGTGCGCATGAGGGCCGCACTAGGCTGATGGCTAAAAAGCATTGCCTTCCTCTCCCACGGTGCGACAAGCACGCGCGCCCCCGTACTTGGAGGGCGCGCGCAGGGCGCGAACACCAGGAACAAGCCAGGTGCGGGCCCCATCGGAATCAAAAAGGAAGGGTTAAATTGGACTCCTTTTCTTTCCGAAGAACGGGATGCACGCATGAGCACCTGCTTTGTCTTAGTGCAAACGCTGCCGGGCCGCGAGGAAGACGTCCACGCGCGCCTCGCGGGAAACCCCTCCGTAGCCGCCGCGCACGTTCTCTTCCACGAATCCATCGCCGTGAAGCTGAACGTTGCCGCCGACAGCCTCGAAGTGGCAGCGAAGGAGCTCACCCACCTCGACGGGGTCGTCCGTGCCGCCCTCTACCGGACGCGCAAGAACACTTGAGGTGACCCCATGGCCCGCGGTGTAACCGACCAATTCCTGAAAATCGTCGAGCGCGACCGCCACCGCGCTCTCCTCACCCTCTTCGCGGCCCTCGCCCTCGTGGCCCCCGCGTACTTCCTCGCGGAGCTCGCCGACGCCCCCCGCCTCGGCGCCGTCGCCGTCACCTTCTTCGCCGCCCTCGTGGTGGCCTTCATCGCGGGCCTCATCACGGCCTGGCGCCACTACCACCGCGTCAACAAGGACCTCAAGGAGCGCTGGACCACCTGGATGCGCTTCAGCACGAGCGCCGGCACCCTTGACGACGTCGAGCGCAAGGTGCAGGGGAAGGCCCCCGCCTCCACCGCCCTCAAGGCGGCCGGGCTCGCCCTCCTCGTGATCGGCAACGGCGTCGCCTTCGCCCTCCTCTGGGCCGAGTCCCCCGCCGGGCCCTTCGCCACGGCCCTCGCCGTCATCCTCGATGGTATCACCCTCGGCCTCACCGCCGCCGGCAGCCTCTGGCTGCTCGGCTGGTGCACCCTCTTCCGCCGCGCCGTCGGCCAGCTTGTCGAAGAGGGCCAGATGGGGATTTGGGGAGAACGCTGACCCTTCACCGGTCAACCTCCCGGTCAGGTGACTCTCCATCGGACCGCGCAAGCGGCGTCCGATGGAGAGTCACCTGAACCCAACCAGACTGCCGCTTCTGCGTCCTGAGCAAGTCTTTTAATCGGCTGGCCTCTTCCGGGCTGATTCCCCGTGTCCGACGGCTCCTTCTGGTCGCTCTTCAAGGCCCGGTACCTTGTGAAGAAGCCCCTTGCTTCCGCCGCCACCCAAGCTGAGCGGTCGGAGCTCCGCCGCACCTTGGGCGCCTTCGAGCTCACGGCCCTCGGCGTGGGCGCTATCGTCGGCGCGGGCATTTTCGCGACCATCGGCGCCGTCACCTCGGGCTACACGGGGCCCGCCGTCATCCTCTCCATCCTGCTCATCGCGGCCTTTAGCGCCGTGGTGGCGCTCGCCTACACGGAGCTTGCCACCATGATGCCCCTTGGCGGGAGCGCGTACTCCTACACGTACACGAGCCTCGGGGAGCTCCTCGCGTGGCTCACGGTGTGGGCGCTCATGGCGGGGTACGTCATCGGCAACATGGCGGTGGCCACTTCCTTCGCCGCGAACCTGCAGGGCCTCCTGGAGCCCGCGGGGCTCGTGCTGCCCCCCGCGCTCCGGAGCATCGCCACCCCTGAGAACCCCCAGGGCGCCTTCGACCTCTTCGGGTTCCTGGTGTGCCTCCTCGTGACGGTGCTGCTGCTGCGGCCCGTGAAGGAGAGCGCCCGCGCGAACACGGCGATGGTGGTCGTGAAGATTGCCATCCTCGTGGCCTTCGTCGCCGTGGCGGTTCCCCACATCGACTCGCTCAATTACCAGCCCTTCTTCAAGGCGACCCTGGACGTCGCGCTCCCGGGCGGCTTCACGGTTCCGGGCGCCCTTACCGCCGTCGTGGCGGGCGCGGGCCTCATCTTCTTCGCCTTCATCGGCTTCGACGCCGTGAGTACCGCCGCCGAGGAGACGAAGAATCCCTCCCGCGACATCCCTCTCGGCATCCTCGGGAGTCTTGCGGTGTGCGCGCTCCTCTACATCGCCGTGGCCCTTGCGCTCACCGGCGTGCTCCCCCTTGAGCGGATCACCTCGGGCGACCCCCTGGCAGATGCCCTTCGCGAGATCGGGTATGGTCCCCTGGCCATCGTCATGAACGCGGGCGGCCTCCTCGCGAGCCTCAGCGTCCTCCTTGTGTTCCAGCTGGGTGCGTCCCGCATCCTGTACACGCTCTCCCGCGACGGGCTCCTTCCCGGCTGGTTCGGCGTCGTGAGCGCGAAGCACGCCACACCCAACCGCATCACCATCGCGGTGGGCATTTTCACCGCCATCGGCGCGGGCTTCCTCCCTCTCACGTTCCTCCTCGAGCTCACGAACGTCGGCACCCTCTTTGCTTTCGCGCTCGTCCTCGCGAGCGTCCCCATCCTCAGGAAGGCCGCGCCCAATGCCGCGCGCCCCTTCCGGTCCCCCGGGTCGCCCTGGCTCCCGCTTCTCGGCATCGTCACCTGCGTGCTCCTGACGCTGTTCTTCAGCGCCGCCGCCTGGCTTGGTTTCGTGTTGTGGATGGGCGCGGGCCTCATGATTTACGCAGCCTACGGCGCGCGCCACAGCCGCATGCGCGCTCCCGCCCTCGAGGAGGCGCTCTCCGCGCCCGACCCGGACCTGCGCCCCGTTCCCATCGCGGGCGTCTCCAACGGCGCGCCGGAGGCCCGCCCCGGTGCCCTCGCGCGGCTCGCGCAGAAGGGCAACCAGAAGAAGTGACCTCCCGGGCGGAGCTTCCGCTCGGGGAAAAATTGCTTCGCGAGAAGGTGAGAGCACCGCCGCCGGGGAGAGGTGAGAAGATTGGCTGGTTTGCCGGCGGCAGTGGGGCCCGCCCTTAGTGGACGGGCTGGAGAGCGACTTCCTCTTCTTCCTCGCTCTCCTGGGCCTCGGCCGCGCGGCCGGGGATGGAGACATGGGAGGGGAAGTAGCTCAGGATCAGAATGTCGTCGAAAGCGCGAACCCAGCGGTAGGGAATCGCGACATCGACGCCACCTTCCACGACCTTCGTGTTGGTCTTCCCAACGAGAAGGCTGTCGAGGCGGCGGTTGCTGACGTCAAGAATGATGTTCTTGACGTTGCCTACGTACGTACCGTTACCAGTGTAAACGGGAAGGTTCACAAAGCGAGTGATCTCTTCCATCGTGCATCCCAGGGCATTTGAAGAAAGGATGGGCTATAAAAATGTGCCTAATCGCTTCGGGGAGGCTATCTTGTGGGGCCTCCTTTCTCGGCCCGACACGCTGTTCACGCGATCCTCAACGACCTGGCGGGTCGTCGGGGGCGCCGCAAGGCGCGGCGGCCGGCTCCGCCGGCGAGCCCCCTCGCTCGCTGCGGAGAGGCAGAGGTGCCGCGAAGGTACGCGGGGGCCTGGTGAATCTGCGCGGACCGCGGGGCCCGAGAGGAGCAGCGCGAGGGGGCGGTGAGCAAAGGGTCGCCGGGAAGTCACCCCTCTAGGCGGGGGACCCGGGTGCGCGTCAGAGTTTGGCGAGGGCTTCGAGGATCTCGCGGTTGCGCTCCAGCGATTCCTCGAGGAGACGCTCCGTCTCCGGGTCGAGCTTCGTCCGCTTTCGCGGGAGCGACGGGGGAACGGGAGTCTCGGTCATGATCGGGAGTTCCCCCCTTGCATACTTATAGGTTTGCCAGGTGGGCTCGAACCCATGCGGCCACCTCCTCCACCTCGTACCGGCCCTCCGCAAGGGCCAACATGAACGCGATGGCTTCATCAGCACCGACGTGGAGCCTTGCTCCGTTGCGGGCGAGAAAGACGTCAAGGGCTTCGAACCCGGTCCGTTTGTTGCCGTCCGCGAAGGGGTGCTCGACCACGAGTCCGCGGACGAGAAATGCCGCCCTCAGCGCGAGATCAGGCTCCTCGGGGAACGGGCCCCATCGCGCACGCGAAACGGCGGCCGAAATCGTGTTGCGGTTGAGGACGCCATGATCCCCTCCCGTCTCCTCGATGACCCGGAGATGGATGGCTTCGACGTCGCCGGCTGTCGGATACCACACAGGCATCGACCCCCGGGCCACCCCTGGAGCAATCCCCTCTTTCCCAAAAGGCTCGGACGCCCCCGCCGCCGACGAAAGGGCCACGACGCCTATAACCCGTCCCCGCCAAGCCGTCCTGTTTCCCATGGACCCGACGCTTGCCGAAACCCCGGTACCGCCGGCCGAGCGCCCGAGGGGCCGCCTCCCCCTGGGGCGCGTGAAGGGCATCCCGCTCTACGCGCACTGGACCTTCGTGCTGCTCCTCCCCGTCTTCGTGTTCCTGATGGCCCGCTACTTCACGGGCTTTGGCGAGCGCACGGCGGGCGCCCAGGAATACTTCTGGGGCGCGATGCTCGCCGTCGCCCTCTTCGGGAGCGTGCTCCTGCATGAGCTCGGCCACTCCCTCACCGCGCTCCGGATGGGGCTCAAGGTGCGGAGCATCACGCTTCTCCCGATAGGCGGCGTGAGCGCCTTCGACCACATGCCGACGAAGCCCAAGGAAGAGTTCCTGGTCACGGCCGCCGGGCCCGCCGTGAACTTCATCATCGGCATCCCGCTCCTCGCGGCCTGGTACGCGGGCCTCATCCCCCGCGCCGCGGGCCTCTGGGACGAGTTTCTGTACTGGACGGCCATCCTGAACCTGAGCCTTGGCATCTTCAACCTCCTGCTCCCGGCCTTCCCCATGGACGGGGGCCGTATCCTCCGGAGCGCCCTCGCCTCCCGCATGGGGCTGCGGCGTGGGACTGAGGTTGCCGCGAGCGTGGGCCGAGTCATGGCCTTCGCCATGGGCCTCTGGGGCGCCTTCACCCTCGCCTCCGGCGGGTGGCTGCTCCTCCTCATCGCCTTCTTCATCTTCAACGGCGCCACCGCCGAGGAGGCCGGGGTCCGCCTGCGCGACACCCTCGGGAACCTCCACGTGGGCGACCTCATGACGCGCACCGTGGACACCATCCCCGAGACGGCGAGCGTGGAGGAGGCCTTCCACGTGATGCTCCGCACGAAGCACCTCGTGCTCCCCCTCAAGGACGCCGCCGGCAACTACACCGGCTACGTCCACCTCAACGACCTTTCCCGCGTGCCTACGCCGGAGCACGCGTGGCGCCCCGTGGCGGACGTGGCGAAGCGCGAAGTGTTCACCGCCCACGAGAGCGACCCCGCAACGGCAGCCCTCGAAACCATCAACCGGGCCGGAGGCGAGCCCCTCCTCGTGATGGAGGGCCACACCCTCCTCGGCATCCTCACGAAGACCGACCTGTTGCGCGCCGTCCAGATTCTAGAGGCCGAGCACGGGGGCGGACGCCGCTTCCGGGGCGCCCGCGGCCGCGCCACCGGGTGAGGAATGTGAGGGCGCGCTAGCTCCTGGAGGCATCGCGGCCCGAAGGCCGCTTCCCCGGGTGAGTGGCTCGCGCCCTGGTCCACGCGAACGTGGGTGCCCCCCGTAGGTGTAGGGGCAACCCCTGGAGGGCGTGCGGGCACTTGGGGGTTTGCTTCTTGGCGGCAGGGGCCTCGGCCGAAACCGCAGAGCGTCAGTGGGTCAGAGGTTCGCAGAGCGTTGGGAAGGGCTCTGCGAACCTCTGACCCTCTGAGCCACTGTGGTTTCGGCCGAGAACCAGGGCAGCAACGCCCCGCTCGCCGAAAGCGATTGGACACCTGCGCGACCACAATCCTTTTTATACCCCCGGCGGGTCGTGGCACGATTTCCCATGCGTGGCGCGCGCTTGGTCCTCGGCCTCCTCCTCCTCCTTCTCCCGGCAGCCGCCGGCTGCCTCACCCCGTCGGACACCGCCGTGGGGGAGCAGCAGGTCGGGCCCCTCCCCCTGCCGTTGGACCTGCCCACATTCACGCCGCTCAAGATCATCGATGACGTGCGCCCCGGCGGCGAGCCCGTGATCACGATCACGCCCAAGGGCACCATTCTCGTGAGCGCGCACCCTGGGCCCACGCACACGCGCCTTCCCCCCTCGCCTGGCCTCTTGAGCAACGCGGCGGCCCAGAGCTACATCTGGCGGAGCGAGGACGGCGGCGCGACCTTCACCCCCCTCAACCTCGCGGGTCCCGCGGGTCCCGCCGGCCCCTGGGCGGGCGTGAGCGACCCCGACTTCGCCATCGACGCGAACGGCCGCGTCTACTTCACCGACCTCGGCCCCCTCACCCACGCCTCCTTGGCCTGGAGCGACGATGAGGGCAAGACGTGGATGGCGAACCCCGTCGCCTCCGCGGTGGGCGGCGCGCCCACGGACCGCCAGTGGCTCGCCACCCACGGCACGGACGTGTACTTCAGCAGCAACTACTTCACGAGCCAGAAGCTCCTCAAGAGCACCGACGGCGGCCTCACCTGGGCCATGGTGGGCGAGCCCAACTGCGGCTCCGACCTCATCGCCGACTCCAAGGGCGTGCTCTATGCCGGGTGCGGGAAGGAGTTCCTCGCGGCGCTCGACGTGAGCGAGGACGGCGGCGCGACCTGGACGATGCGCGAGGTCCCGGGCGCCACCGAGATCTTCCGCACCCTCGCGGAGCCCGCCGTGGACGCCAACGACACCGTGTACATCACGTGGACGCAGGAGGACGGCGTGTACTACTCCTCCACGAAGGACAAGGGCGTCACGTGGACGACGCCCTTCGAGCTCACGAAGCACGTCGCCCCCAACGGCACGGGCCTCTGGCCCTGGATTGTGGCGGGAGACGGCGGCCGCATCGCCGTTGCCTGGATGGGCCTCTACGAGGACGAGGATCCCTCCGTGGCCACGGGCGACTGGCACATCTTCATGGCCCTCCTCACGGGCGCCGACACCGAGAACCCCCAGGTGTACGCGGTGCAGGCGACGGACGCGCCCATCCACCAGGGCGCCATCTGCCAGAACGGCACCGTCTGCCAGCTGCCCGAGCCCTCGCCCACGAGCGGCGACCGCCGCCTCGGTGACTTCTTCGAAATCGCCGTGGACCCCGAAGGCTACGTGCACGCCGTCTTCGCCGTCACCACCGCGGGCGACTCCATCAGCCACCCCGGGTACGTGAAGCAGACCGCGGGGCCCAAGGTTTACCTCACGCCGCGCACCCTCGCCGGGGGGCACCACTGATGCGCGCCCGCCTCGCCTTCGTTCTCGCCGCGCTCCTCGCGCTTCCCCTCCTTGCGGGCTGCTTGCAGGCAGACCCGCTCGCGGCGCCCGCTTCGGCCACGGGGCCCCCCGTTCCCGTCTCGGAGGCCCTGTACGAGATTCTGCCCCCGGAGGCCGTGCTCACCCCCATGGCGGACGGGATCCTCCTCCACGCGGGCGTGTACCGCCCCAGCGTCCCCGAGGGCGAGAAGGTTCCCGTGATCATCGACATGAGCCCCTACTGGGGGAACTCGAAGCTCCCCGCCTTGGAGGGCGGCAACGGGTTCAGCCAGTGGCTCATCGACTACTTCGTGCCCCGCGGCTACGCCGTGGTGCTCGCGAGCGTCCGCGGCACGGGCCTCAGCGAGGGCTGCTGGAACCACGGCGGCGCCCTCGAGCAGAGGGACGCCTACGATCTCGTGGAGTTCTACGGCACCCAGTCCTGGAGCAACGGGAAGGTGGCGCTCATCGGGAAGAGCTACGACGGCACCACGCCCCTCGAAGCCGCCATCCAGAACCCGCCCCACCTCGCCACCATCGTCCCCATGGCGGGCCTGCCCTTCATGTACGGCTACAACTACATGAACGGCGTCGGGTACGAAATCCAGGGCCCCCTGTTCAACATCTACTACCCCGCGAGCGTGAGCGTGGGCCCCGACCAGGTGCTGGACCCTGCCCCCTTCAGGGCGGCGACGCGCCCCTGCGCGGGCCTCGCTGCAGCCATGGCGGAGGGCCTCGTCACCCACTTCACCGGCACCAACGACGCGTTCTGGCAGGAGCGCGACTACCGTGCCCTCATCCCAGGGATCCAGGCGCCCGTGTTCTACATCCACGGCCTGCAGGACTGGAACGTGAAGCCGGACATGATCCACGCCTACAACACCATCACGGCCCCCAAAATGGCGTGGTTTGGCCAGTGGTACCACGACTACCCCCACCGCGGCGACTGGAACACCACGCTCCTCACCTGGTTCGACCACTGGCTGAAGGGCCTCGACAACGGCGTCGAGAAGCTCTACGGCGTCCACGTGAGCGACAACCTCGGCGTGTGGCGGCATGAGGCCGAGTGGCCCCCGCTGCGCGCGGTGAACACCACGCTCTTCCTCACCGAGGGCGGCTTCGCGGCCACGCCCGGCAGCGAAGGCGGCGCCCCCTTCTTGAGCCTCCCGAGCACCGACCCCAACCCCGCGACGGACCGGACCCCCATGGAGGCCGTGTACTTCGAGGGAGAGACCCTCACGGAGGCGCTGCGCGTTTCCGGCGCGCCCCGTGTGAGCCTCTTCGTGGACTCCACCCGCCCCCTCGGCCGCGTGGCCACCACCCTGTACGAGATCGACCAGAACGGCACGTGGCACTGGGTCACCCGCGGCTTCATGGACATGAAGCACCGCGACAGCCTCGACACCGTGCAACCCGTGGTCCCCGGCGAGGCGTACAACCTCACCTTCGACCTCTACCCCCTCGACCACGTGTTCCAGGCGGGAAGCCGCGTGGGCTTCGCGGTGTCGAGCGAGGCCAACGGCTGGATCCTCCCCGACGGCTCCACGCCCACCCTCATGGGCCTCCACTGGGGCGGCTCCGAGGCGAGCGCGCTCACCCTCCCGGTGCTCCCTGACGCCACGCCCCTCGACCCCCAACCCCCCATGCGCGAGCGCTGCGACGTGGAAGGGAACTGCGGGTAAGCCTTCAGGGGGCGGCGGGCCGCGCCGCTCCCGGCCCTTCCAGGCGCCGCAGCACCACGGCCCAGTACGCGAGGGACCACGCGAGGAAGAGGAGCCAGCCCGCGTGCTGGTGCGTCCACTGCAGGGCAACACCCCCCCACCGGTGGCCCACGTAGGCAAGGAGCACAATCCGGGTGAGGTTCGCGACGTGGAGCCCGAAGAGCCCCAGGGCGAGGTAGGCGAGGAGCCGCGCCGGAGTGGTCTGGGCTTCCCACGCGAAGAGGCCGAAGACGCCGAGGAACAGGATGCCCGCATAGAGCCCCGCGCACACGGTGCCCACCGTGAGGAAGAGCGGGCCCTCGGGGCCAGCAAGCTGCACGATGTCGCCGTGGGAGACGGCGGGGATGCCGGCGAGGTTGAGGGAGAGCACCATCGGCGTCACGAGAAGGTGAAGGATGTACCACCGGAGCGGAGGCGCCCCCGACTCCGCCGTGAGGAGGGCGTTGAAGGCGTAGAGCGCGAGGGGCGCGAGAACGAGGGGGAGACTGTAGGCCACCAGGGTGCCCACGCGGAGGTTGAGGAAGCGCCACTCCAGGCGGGGCGCCGCCACGAGCAGGAGCGCGGCGTACACGACGAGGGCCGCCTCGGGCGCGGCGAGGGTCGAGCCCGCGGCGAGGTTGTACCCTCCCACCGCCACGAGCAGGGTGGCGCCGAGGGCAGCGAGGACGAGGGCCCGGGGGTGCCGCCACGAGCTTGGCGCAGGACGGAGCAGGGAGCGCTCCGTCCGGAGGTGGCGCGCGCGGGGGACGGCGAGGAACAGCACCCCGAGAACGGCGAGGGCCCAAGCGAGGGGGCGGGGCAGCTCGTGGTCGAGGATGCCGAGCAGGACAAGGAGGCCCTGACCAAGGAGGAGCAGCCCCAGGAGGTGGAGGACTCGGGTGGGGGTGCATGGAGGGAGTGTGGGGCGTTCCTCCTTGGCGGGGGACACGAGGCGTGGCTTCCCAACGGGCGGTAACCGAGCTTTGGTACAGGCCTCTAAGGCCCTCGGCATGCCTGTGGCGCCGGCAAGGAGGGATCCTAGGAGCCACGGTTATGCTTCCTGATCGCGCCTCGATCGTGGATCGCTCGCGCGGTCCCGACCAACGAGGAGGACCAAACTGTGTCACGTATCGTGGAACGCCAACCCGAGGGAACAGCGACCTACCGGCCCGGCCGCCTTGTCTGGGGCGTGCTTCTCGCGCTCGTGACCGTGGCCGCCGCGTTCCTTGTTCTGAGCGGTGGCGCGGCTGCCCAGGCCCCTGGGCCCTCGGACCTCTCCCTCACGAAGACGGACAGCGTCGACCCCGCCACCGTGGGCGAGAACCTGACCTACACCATCGCGGTGCGGAACAACGGCCCCAACCGGCAGACGGGCGTCACCGTCACCGACACGATTCCCTCGGGGGCCACCATCCTGAACGCGACGTCGAGCACCGGCACCTGCACCGTGACGGGCCAGACTGTGACCTGCAACGTGGGCGGTCTCGCGAGCGGCGCCACCGCCACCGTCACCATCATCGTCGTGCCCACCTCGCCCGGCACGCTCTCCAACACGGCCTCCGTGAGCGCGGGCCAGGCCGACACGAACTCCGCGAACAACGCGGACACCGAGACCACCACCGTGCGGACGCCGCCCCCGGCCACCATCGAGTGCCGCACCTCGGGCACGAGCATCGTCGTGGAATGGTCCGCCGTGTCAGGCGCCACCTCCTACAACGTGTACCGCGCCACCGGCAGCGGGCCCTTCACCTTCCTCGCGAACACGCCCACCAACAACTACACGGACGCCGCAGTCACCGTGGGTGAAACCTACCGATACATGGTGCGCGCCGTCTCCGCGGGCGGCGAGTCCGTGGACAGTCCCATCTGCACGGTGACAGCGATCCCGTTCTTCACCACGATCCTCGTGGTGGGCGTGGCCCTCATCGGGAGCCTCGCCATCTTCCTGGGCCTGCGGCACCGCCGGAACCGCGGCGGGGCCTGAGGGACCTCATGGGGCCGCCGGGGGCCTCGGCCCCCGGTCGATGCGCTCGGGCTTCACGGCCACCTGGTACACCTGCACCTCGCCGTTGTCGAAGAGGCGCTGGAGGTCCGGGCTCTTGCTGAACTTCTCGTAGGCGGCTTCGGAGACGGGCTCGCGGGCGGGCCCGAACTCCTCGAAGCCCGTGTGGCGCGCATCGTCCCGCATCACCACGTACTCGAAGGACAGCAGGAAGG
>DATMKA010000058.1:0-2832 GCA_035553595.1 Thermoplasmatota archaeon
GCGGATGATGTCGAAGTCGAGCGGTGCCCGCGGCCGTGCCATGAAGAACTGGGCGGTGTAGGTGTCCACGGAGGGCGCGTCCCAGAAGACGGCCTGGACCTGGAAGCGGACGGAGCCCGGCGGGTAGTCCCGGGGGTTCACGTCGATGGTGAAGTTGCGACCGCCCGGGACCGTGGTCCAGTTGCCGGTGGCGGAGGTGCGGTACCGGATTTCCCTCAGGTTGCCCCACCCGTCCGGGATCTCGAGGAAGCCCTGGATCTGGTAGGGCGAGTAGCGGTAGATACCAGTGCTTGCGCCGGGGAGGACCACGGCGGGGGTGCGGCGCTCCGCGATGGGGGACGGGCGGAAGGCCACGAGCTCCGCCACATCCCCTTCGGTGTGAACGTAGTACAGGGTCTTCTTCGCCGCCACGGGGAGGCTCGTCATGTTGAGCGACCATGCCACCTGCGTGAAGTGGCCCGTCCGGGGGTTGCCCACGGAGATCGTTCCGCTGGACCCGCCCGCGGTGGCGAAGTAGAGGAGGCCCTCGCTTGCGAGCATGTGGAGGCCAATGCGCACGTTGAGGTTCGTGCGGATGAGCCGCTCCGTGTCGGGGTTCCATACGACGGCAGGGCCCGTGGCTGAATCGGCGAGCAGGAAGAAGATGGCGCGACCGTCGGTGAGAATGCGGCGCTCATCGTACACGTCGCGGGTCAGGTACCCGGTTTCCCCCGTGGAGACGCGATGGAAGCCCACGTCCACGAGATTGTAGGAGGTGTCGCGCCAGGCCAGCATGTCACCGGCGAAGGCAAGGCTCTCACGGCGTCCAG
The DNA here is from genome assembly GCA_035553595.1 of Thermoplasmatota archaeon. Classification (GTDB taxonomy): domain Archaea; phylum Thermoplasmatota; class SW-10-69-26; order JACQPN01; family JAJPHT01; genus DATMKA01. The sequence goes on from DATMKA010000058.1 coordinate 810, forward strand.
GACTGTCAGTGACCACCTTCCGCGCCCCGGTGACAAAATCGACAAGGACGACGTGGTTCTCTGAAAGGGTGTAGCGGACATATGCAACGTGAGCGGCTCCCACCGCGACCTCACCAAACCGGTGGGTGTCGTTCGCGATGATGGAGGTGATGCCCTGGCTGATGCGATGGGCATACAGGTAGGAGCGCCCACCCTCGATGGTGGACCAGACGACGGCGTCCTCGCCGAGGGCCAGGGCGTCCTTCGTCTTCGTGTCGTTGGACACCCAGTACCCTTCCCCGTTGGCGGGGTCATAGAGGTACACATTCGTCGCACCCGGGACGGGCCCGGCCGCAAACCACGCGAGCCAGGAGGGGCTTGCGCGGAGAGCCGTGGGATTCATACCCTCAGGAAGGGGGAGGCGGGTGACGTTGCCCCAGAGGATGGAGTCGTGGTAGCCCGTGAGCCAGGGGGTCTCAGAGAGGTTCCGCTGGGTGGCCCGAAACTTCGAGCCCGGGGCCGGCGCTCCCGGCTCCTGGTTCTCGTCGGTTACCGGCCCGGTCGCGCCCCCGTGATCGTGCCCTTCGTGAGCCTGAGCCAGGGGGCTCGCCAGGGGGGCGGCCACGAGCAGCAGGAGGCCCACGAGGACGCGGGCGCGGGAGGCACGGGAGAGGGTCGGCAACGGGTCTTTTCCCACCTATCGGTGCTACGGCAACAACCCTCCCGGTTTCTCCCGGGGGTATTAACGCTTGTGGTCGCCCCCACCTCCGGGCGCGTTATTATAATACGCGCGCGAGGGCGCGCGGTCCGGCGCCTCGCCCCCACCGCCAAGCCCTTAAGGGGACGGGGGGATTCGGCCGGGATGTCCTCGGGCCTCAAGCGCGACCTGGGCCTCCTCGGCGCCACGACCCTCATCATCGGTTCCATGATCGGGTCGGGCATCTTCCTCACCCCGGGGGGCATCGCGCGGCAGGTCGGCGACGGGTACCTCGTCCTCCTCGTCTGGCTCGCCGGTGGCCTCCTGAGCCTCCTCGGCGCCTTCACCTACGCCGAGCTCGGCGCCATGTTCCCCCAGTCCGGCGGCCAGTACGTGTACATGCGGGAAACCTACGGCAAGTTCCTCGCCTACCTCAACGGGTGGAACATCTTCGCCATCGGCAAATCGGCATCCGTCGCCGCCCTCGCCCTCGGCTTCGCCCTCACCCTCAAAGCCTTCCCCTTCGCCGCGGGCTGGAGCGCCTTCCTCATCGCCCTCACCCTCATCGTGGCCCTCACGGCCGTGAACGTCGTGGGCGTCCGCTACGGCGGGTACATCGGGAACGCGAGCACCTTCGTGAAACTCGGCGCCGTGGGCGGCATCACCCTCGTCGGCGTCCTCTACGCGGCCCGTGGGGGTGACGTGAACTTCGCCACGGGGGCTGCCTCCGCGAGCGCGCCCACCGGGTGGGCCCTCCTCAGCGCCTTCGGTGCCGCGGTCGTCACCTCCCTCTTCGCCTACGACGGGTGGGTGAACAGCACCCAGGTGGCGGAGGAGATCAAGAACCCCGAGCGGAACGTGCCCCGCAGCCTCATCCTCGGCACCCTCATCGTCACGGCCGCCTACGTGCTCATCAACGTCGCCTACCTCAGCGCGCTCGGCTTCGACGGCCTCGTCGGAAGTGCCGGCGCGAAGGACGCGGCGGCCTCCACCGTCGCCACCCTGACGGGGAGCACGGGCCGCGTGCTCGTGGCCGTCGCCATCCTCGTGAGCGTCTTCGGCACCGTGAACGCCGTCATCCTCAGCGGTCCCCGCATCCTCTTCGCCATGGCCCGCGACCGCGTCGTCCCCGGCGGCATCGCCAAGGTGCACCCCGCCTGGGGAACACCCGTTCGCTCCATCCTCATCCAGAGCCTCATCAGCGTCGGCTTCGTCATCCTCGCAGGCTTCCGCCCCGACGGCTTCGACTTCCTCACCAACACCATCATCATCACGAGCTACGTGTTCTTCGCCTTCGGCGCCCTCGCCGTCATCCTCCACCGGCGCCGCAGCCCCGACCGGCCCCGC
>DATMKA010000059.1:0-5228 GCA_035553595.1 Thermoplasmatota archaeon
TCCCTCCTTCCCCCGGGGGCCGTGGCACGCCTGAGAGCACAAAGGGGCGAAGGACGCCTCAAAGGACACGAAGGGGGTCGCCCGGATGCGGGGCCTGCGCTCCGCGGCGCTGCGGAGCGGCGGATCGGCGAAGGACGGCGGAGCGCCCTGAGGATTTAGGGCATCCCCACGCCGCGCACGAGGAGGCCCAGGGTGGGTTCGGCGTACCGGAAGTCGTAGCAGAGGTACCCGAAGGGGCAGAAGGGTAAGGGTTGCGACCCCTGCTTGATGTAGGCCACGCGGGGGACGCGGTGGCCATCGAGGACGAGCTTGGTGTCCAGGCCGCTCCAGCCGAGGGTGGCGTCCACAGGCTCGAGGGTCCACTGGCCCGTCGCGGGGTCGCGCAGGCCATAGTGGACGTAGCCCTGCAGGAGGCCGCCCATGACATCGGGCTCGCGGAAGTTGTACCAGGTGGCGTGCACCTTCCCCGTGGGGTCCACGGCCACGGAGGTGCCCCGCCCCACGTAGGGGCCGCGGGACACGACTTCCTGGGTCCACGAGCCGGGCGTGGCGCCCCGGCGGACGTACAGGAGACCGTCCCCGCCGTGGCAGGTGAGGTGGGGGTTGCCCTGCGCGTCCACGGCCACGTCCATGTCGCTCATGCAGCTGGGGCTTGCCCGCTCCTTCAGCCACCCGGCCACGGGGTCCTTGACCGCGTAGCGGATGCTGTAACCGTGCTCGGGGCTGTGGGGTCTCCACGCCACGTGGGGGCGGCCCTGGGCGTCCACGTCGATGCCGTTGTCGGAGCCCGTGAACTGCCCACCGGTTTCCACCACTTCGGTGGTCCACACGCCCTGGGGCGTGCGCCAGGCGTGCTTGAAGCCCTGGGCGGTTTGGCTGTACCCGATGTGGACGGTGCCGTCCGCGGCGACGGCGATGTTGGGGTTCCACACGCTGGCCTTCCCCTGGGGGGTGACCTCCACCACTTCGATGGTCCAGGTTCCGTTGAGGTCCCGCCGGGCGTACCGGAGGTCTGCGCTCGCGCCTCCGGACTCGTACGCGGCGTGGAGGCGGCCCGCGCTGTCGGACACCAGGTCGCCCACCTCGGCGTTGGTGTCCACCACGGTGAAGGTGTAGCCCGCGGGGCCGGGTTCGGCATGCACGAGGTCAAAGGCGGTCGCGTAGGGGTCCACGTTCCCGCGGTAGCAGCAGTACCGGCCGACGAGGAAGTGGGACGTGCCCGCGGGGTCCACCGCGAGGGCGACCCGGACCTGCACGCTGTTCTCCACGTGGGAGAGGGTCCACGCACGCCAGGGTTGCGGCCCCAGGGGGCTCTCTCCGGGGGGCGGGAGTTGGGCCGCAGTCATGGCCGCAAGGGCGGTGCCCCCCGCGAGGAGGAGCAGGAGGGCGAGGAGGACTGCGCGGGACCGTGTCGACTGGCTCCCCTCCGTCGTCGTCACGCTCGATGGCCTCCCGATGCGGGGCACTCCCCTTGCGGCCCCTTAAGGGTTGTTGTGCAACGGGGGCCTCCCCCATCTCCGTCCCCTCTGCGGATCCCAAAAGCCGTCTCTGCGTTCCCTGCGCCTTCCGTGTCCTCTGCGTTTACCGTATCGTCCCCCCGCGAGCCTCCGCTCCTCCGCGCCCTCGCGAGGGAGCACGAAGTGCGACCGAAGCCCCTAAGGGGGCCGCACCAGACGAGGGCAGCGCCTGAGGCGGCAGCCCTGACCCGGGGAAGTCCCCGGATCAGCGCCGCCGCAGGAGCAGCACCGCGACGCCGAGCGCCACCACGAGCCCGAGCAGGGAGGGCCCTGGGACGCCGACGGCGCCCGCGATGCCGCCCGCGGTGCCTGCGCCTTCGATGCTCACGAGGGTGCTGACGGCGTTGTTCTCCTCGTCGGTTTCGGCGAAGTCGCGCTCGGGGTCCACGGCCACGGTGAGGGTGTGGCTGCCGGGGGTGGCGGGCCACAGGAGCTCCACGGTGGCGTTCTCGCCGGCGCCGAGGGCGAGCTCGGTGGCGGCGACGAACTTGTCGTCCACGAAGAGCTGCACGGGCACCTTGCGCGTGGTGGGGAGACCCAGGTTCTTCACGAGGGCCGTCACGGTCACGAGGTCGCCTTCCACCAGGTTGAACTTGGGGCTGGTATCGAGGTCCACGAGGGTGAGGTCGGGCTTGAGGAGCACGACTTCGACGCGGCTGCGCGCGTTCTGGCCCTCGGGGCTGAGGGGCTGGATGCCGGGCACGTCCGCGTACAGCGTGAGGCCGTACACGCCGGGCGCTGCCTGGGTGGGCGGCTTCACGGCGAGGCGGAGGTGCGCTTCGGTGCCGGGGTCGAGGGTGGCGCGGTCGCGGCCGCCCGCGAGGGTCCAGCCCTCGGGAAGCTCCACGGCGAGGAGCTTGGCCTCGGTGGGCGCGTTGCCCACGTTCTCCACCACGGCGGGGAGCACGTACTGGCCCGCGGCCTCGTCGTAACTGGGAGCGCCAGCGCGGACGCGGACACCGAGCACCTCGTCCACCAGAATCTTTCCGGTGGAGGTCGCCGTGGCGTCACCGAGGGTGGCGGTGACGGCGACGGGGTAGCTCGTGGGCGGTGTGTCCGCGGGCGCGGTCACGGGGACGTGGACGATGCGGCGCGCGCCGGGGGCCACGCTGGCCTTGAGCGCGGTCGCGTCCACGGTCCAGCCCTCGGGCACCGTCACGTCGAGGGTGACGGGCTCCGCGCTGTTGCCCTGGTTCTCCAGGGTGACGGGAAGGAGAATGGTGCCGGGGGTGCCGGAGACGCTGTCCACCGTGGCCGCCACCTTGTGGACGGGGGTCACGGTGAGGGTGAGGGGGGCGAGGCTGCGGTCGCCGCGGCCGGCGGCGGCGCGCACGGCGAGGGCGGCCTCCGTCTCGCCCGCGAGGGCGGTGGGGAGCACCTCCAGCGTGACCGTGCGGCGCGTGGTCTGACCCACGCTGAGGAGCATCTCGCTCGCGGGCGCGTCGAGGCGCACGCCCTCGGGGAGGACGGCGTCGAGGCGGACGCGCTCGTCGGCGTTCCCCTCGTTCACGAGGGTGTACGTGAGGAGGGCCTTCTCGCCGGGGGCGAGGGTGAGCGCGTCGGGCTCCACCGTGATGCCCACGCCGAAGCTCTTCACCACGATGGGGGTGCCCACCACGTTGTTGTCCTCGTTGAGCTCGTTTTCGCTCACGGCGGCGCGGGCCACCACGGTCCACTCGCCGCTGCGGGCAAGCCACGTGAAGAGGGCGGTGGCGTTGCCGCCGGGCGGGATGAACCCGAGGTTCTTCGAGGGCAGCACGAGGGGGCCGATGCTGAGGCGGGCCACGGCCTCCTTCGCGCCCACGACACCGATGTTGCGGACGGTGACCTTCACGCGCACAATGTCGCCTTCGCGTAGGTCGAGGGCGCTGCCGCCGGGGCCTTCCACCACAACGTCGGCCGCCGTGAGGATGAGGTCGGGGCGCTCGAGGCGGCCCACGTTCACGACGTGCGTGGCCACGTTGTTGTCGCGGCGGTACTCCTCGAGGCTTCCGGAGGGGTCGATCTCGGCGCGGAGCACGTGGGGCCCGATGGTGTTGGCCTTGGGCGTCCACGAGAAGGTGAGGGTCTCGGCGCGGGTGCGGTCCGCGGGGAGGCTGCGCAGCTGGCGCTCGCCCACGACCTCGCCGGTGGTCTCGTCGAGGAGGCGCACCGTGACGGGCGTGTTGGCGGAGCGGCCGATGTTGCGGACCTCCACCTGGATGCGGTCCACGGGGACGCGCTCCTGGGCGGCGGCGGGGGCGCTCGTGAAGCGCACCTGCAGGTCGGGCCAGGGGCGGGGCTGGAAGTCGAGCTCGATCTCGGGGGTCGCCACGCGGTTGGGGTCCTCGAGGCCCTGCACGTGGAGGCGCACGGCCCTGGGGGATGCGCGAATCTGGGAGGGCTCACGGGGCGCCGTCACTTCCACGGCGGCCTCGGCGCTGCCGCCGGGGGGCACCACGACGGTGGGCGTGAGCACGGTGAGGGTCCAGCTCGCGGGGGCGTTGCTGCCGGCCACGCTCACGCGGAAGGTCTCCGTGTAGGGCGCGTCGTTCGTGAGGGTGACGCGGTACACCTTGCGCGAGTCGTCGGGGATGCGCCACTCCTGGCTGAGGGGACCCACGGTGCCGTGGTAGGGGCTCACCATGAGCTCGTCCACGTGCCAGCCCTGGCCGCGGCCCCGCGGGATGGGGTCAGGGTTGGGGCTTTCGGGGTTGTCGGCCGCGCCCGTGCCCGCGACGAGGCGGAACTGGACGAGGTGGCCCGTGAAGGTGCCCATCTTCTTGGAGCAGTAGTCCTTGGTGGCGCTGCCCTGCCAGATGGTGAAGTTGTCCCCGGCGCGCGGGTCCTTCTGGCCCTGGAGGGGGATGACGGCGAGGCTCCAGGCGTCCGTGAAGCCCGAGAAGGCGGGCGTGGCGCGGGGACCCATGCCAAGGCCGGGGTTCGGCAGGATGGGGTAGGCGTCGTTCATGTCGTTGTCGCGCGGGTCGTCCGTGCCGGGACCCACGGAGCCCACGAAGCTCAGGATCTGGCCGGGGTACCCGCCCTCGGGCTGGAGGCGGCACCAGGGGCTGTAGGCGCTCTCCTGCTCGGGGAAGGCCTCGTTGAGGAGGATGCGGGCCTCCACGACGCCGCCGTCACCGGTCGCAAAGCGCGGCTGGTGCCAGAAGGTGAGGTAGGTGGGCACGGTGGAGAGGTTGCGCAGGTCCACGAGGGGCGTGACGAGCTCGCTGCTCGAGCTCGTGGCGTAGGAGGCTCCGGCCTGGTAGGCGCGGGGCGAGACGCCGGCGAGGAGGCCGCCGCCGCTGCGGTAGCTCACCTCGGTGGTGTGGGACCACTGGCCCGCGCTCCGCCACCCGGCGAGGGTCTCGGGCACGTCGAAGGTGGCGCCGAGCACCTCGAAGGTGTCGTCCACGGTGACGAGGAAGTTCTGTTTCGGGATGGTCGCGGGCGTGAAGGCGTTCCGCGCGTACCCGCCGGTGAAGGAGACGTTGTAGACGCCGCCCGCCTTGGGCGCCACGAGGGTCCACGTCACGGTCCGGATCTCGCCGGGGCCGAGGGTGACGTTGCCGGTGCCGTCCGTGCGCGTGCAGGGCGTGGCCACTTCGCGCACCTGGGTGGGCGCGAGGAGGCTCTCCGTGCTGTAGTCGCCGGGGTCGTACCCGAGGATGCGGGAGGCGCCGCACTGCACCGTGGCGTTCACGGGGAGCGTGCCGCGGTTCTCCAAGAGGG